>CAXHCA010000042.1:0-47929 GCA_964015035.1 uncultured Saprospiraceae bacterium | reverse complement strand
CTACTACGCATCGCCGATAACACGCTGGAGTTGGCACACGATAGTTTGGCCGCTTTGATTGACGAAAACCGCAGCGATGAACAGCGCAAGATCAATGAAGCCTACCAGCGACTGGATAACAGTTATTTTGAATACAAAAAAACCGGTGAATACCTGAGTAAGAAGCAGCTGATTTCACTGGAAGACATTTTGCCCAGGCTACAATTAAATGCCCGGATTAAAGACTTTATTGTGGCAAGTCAGCAAGCTGCCGAAGCCAAGGATCAGAAGGAACGCTTACGAGCAGAAAGAGAATTACAGCTCACCCGTCAAAAACTGGAAACGGAGCGCAAAGCCGCCAAGAAGCAACGCCTTTTTTCCTTTTTGCTGGCCATCATTGCCTTGTTGGCCATTCTCGCCGGAGGATTTGCCCGCCAGCAATGGGTAAAAGCTGTGAGCACCAGTGAAAAACTAGCCAAAGAAGCCTTTGACCGACAGGTCCATCAAGCCATCGCTTTCAAAAATGAAGGGCAATACCAGGAGGCGCTCGCTCAACTGGAAGCAGCCCACCAGCTGGCTCCAGACCTAAGTCCGGAAGTGGTCGCAAAGCATCAAAAAACCTGGACTAAATTGGGAGAATTGATGATAGAAGCGGAGCAGCTTGCCCAAGAAGAGACTCAATTGCTTCAGGCCCTTAAGCGTTATGAAGAAGCTTACAAACTCAGTCCGGATCAACTGATCAAAACCCGGATTGATCAAACCGAAAAAGAACTCAATAACCGATTTGAATTTTATAAAAACAAAGCCAAGGGGTTACTGGAATACGATGGTTGCAAATACGCCCGCCCCGTACTCGAAAAAGCGTTGCAATTGAAACCACAAGATGAATATGTAAAGAAAGCACTGAAACGGTGCAATAATTGATAAAATAAGCCTTGATCTATGATGGGTAAAATCTACTTTTTGCTGTTGACAATGCTGTTCTGTTCCCTCACCGGAATATCGCAGGACCAGTGTTATAAAAACCTGCGAAAAGAAGGACTACGCTTAGCCCAAAAGCAGCAATATGAACCCGCCATCAACAAATATCTTGCCGCCCTGAATTGCCCAGATAAACCGGATGATGACGATTTGCCCAAATTGATTCGCAAAGCCCTAAAAGCCAGGGTGCAGCAATTGGAAGAAGCCCGTGATACCGCTGCTGCTATGCAAATCCGCGCGGAAAATTTTTCAAAATCGGCCTTGGCCAATAAATACATCGCACGGTCTATTGTAGAAAACACAGTCAATCACAATCCTTCCAAAGCCTTGCGTTTTGCAGAATTGGCACTGGAATACGATCCCAATAGTGCCAAGGCCATTGAACAGTACTACAACGCCTGTTACCAACCTCTTTATCAATATGGCGATGCCTATTACCGGCTGGCCTTTCCCAAGCGGGTCTTTGAAAATGACTACGGCTTCATGCAGGCCTCTTTTGATCCAACCGATTCCAGTCGTATTCTTTCGGTAGGACTTGATGGCATTGCCTCATGGTGGGATCGAGACAACAAACAGCGCACCATGTTCTCAGATGGCATCGGTCCCTTGCAATGTACCGCCATGAGTAGTGATGGCCATTTGATCGCATTAGGAAGTAAAAATGGCGATCTAAAAGTACTCAAAAATACGGGTGAACTCTTATTCAACATCAAAGCACATAACCATGTGATCCATAGCCTGAATTTTTCTCCCGACAATCAGGAATTGGTTTCGGCTAGCTGGGATGGGACTTGCAAACGCTGGGATTTGCAAGGTGAACATTTAGCAACCTATAGCGATAGAACAGCCTACTACTACGCCATTTACACCCCGGATCAAAAGTATCTGTTGGTGGGCAATCCCTCATTCCTACTCCGGTATGCACTCCATGTTCCAGTAGGCGATGCCATGCACATTGATACCCTGGCGGCAGGAGAATATTATCATCTGGATATTTCTCCGGATGGTCAATATGTAGCCTGTACCAATAATCGAAGAATAGAAATTCGTGATATCGAGGGGAATTTGATCGAAAATTTGATCGAGGCAGAAACTGAAACGCCCTATTGGGTAAGCTTTTCTCCGGATGGGCAATACCTGGCCGCAAGTGGTGTAGACGGTTTGACCAGGTTATGGCATTTGGCACTGGAAGAAGGATTAAGCCAGAATATCCTGACCTTGAGTCACGACGGGGTGGTCAATAGCGTTGAGTTTTCGCCTGATGGTCGATATCTACTGACCGCATCCGGAGATAAGACCATTCGGTTGTGGGATTTACAAATGGAAAAAGTCAACGTCATCCAGCACGATTATCCGGTGAATGCCATCGATCTGTATGAACAAAAATACATCTTCACCATTTCCGCGGATACGATAGTGCATTTTTGGGATCGAAAGGGGACTGAAATTTTGCGTTTTAAGCCCAATTCCCTCAATTCTGCTTTTATCCCGCACCCTTCGTTTTCACAAGTGGTGAAATTTGGTGATCACCTAGGCTTGTGGCAGATTGAGCACAACCAAGTTCTAGGCTTTGATGGAAACGTGTTTCCCGTTGTGCAAAATCCGGAAAATGCAACCATCGATATTGTAGCCAATGATACCTCCTACGCCATTGTCCAAAATTACTATTTCCCATATCAGGGAGATACCATTATCTTTTTTGACTACATCAACCAGGAAATGTTCTCCCTGACTGCCGGATGGAATGAAAAACTGGCCTTCGTGGAAGACAATGTTTTTTATGTTCACAATATGGCAACCGGGCAAAATGAGATGAAAGTCCAATCCTGGCACACCGATGACATTACGTATATCTTAATGGCTGAAGAGATCCTCTTGGTCTGCTCCCGGGATAATACCTCCACCCTTTTTGTTCTGGAAGGAAACCCGGAAAACATCTATAATGTCATTGCCGATCATGCAGACGCGGTATCCAGTATTGCCCTACACGGGTCCGGGGATTTTTATGTTACTAGCTCCTTTGACAATACAGTGAAGGTTTGGAGTACCAGCTTTACCAAAGAATGGAGCAAAGAATATAATCTGGTCACCACCTTAAAGGGACACAACAAGGGCGTAGACAAGACCGTTTTGGGATTGGATGATGAAACCATTTTTTCCGCGGGGCAAGATGGCAAGGTCATCATGTGGGATTTTTATTACCCCCGCAGCAAACTCAAAACTCACATCGACTCACTCGATGTAGATATCCGTCCGTTAAAAGAAGAAGATTATTAGTCTACAATAAACCAAACCGCCGCCCCCCCTTAACCTCATAAACCCCTATCCCCCTCATAAACCACCTCCTTAAATCCTATTTTTTTTTTACCTTACACCATAAACACCCATGGCCAAACCCATCCTATACTTCACCTTCGCCAATCAGGACAACAGCCACCTCAACCTGTTGAAGACCGAGATGGACCAGCTCAAGGATATCCTCCGTCCGCTGGAGCAGCGGGAATTCATTAAAATGGAACGGGAAGAAAGCACGACCACGGAAGACCTGGTCAAGACCTTCTCTGCCTACCCGGACCAAATCAATATTTTCCACTATGCAGGTCATGCAGGAGGGCAACAACTGGAACTGGAAGGCGGACATGCCCATGCGGAAGGACTGTCGAAAATCCTGGGGGAGCAAAAAAAACTGCACCTGGTCTTTCTCAATGGTTGTAGCACTCAGGGACAAGTGGAAGCCCTGTTGAAGCTTGGAGTGAAAGCGATCATCGCCACCTCAGTGCCCATTGCCGATCGCAAAGCGATGGATTTCTCGACTGCCTTTTATCGGGCACTTGCCGGCAAACGAAGCATTAAAAGTGCCTTTGAATTTGCGAAAGCCACCATCCTCACTAAATATCAGGAAAGCCCGCAATTTCAGATCAACCGTGGATTGGATATCGAAGACCCAAACGAGGAAAAAATTGAAATGCCATGGGGGTTGTTTTATCAGGACGAAGCCGTCTTGCAGTGGCGGCTACCCTACTACCGCGAAGTTGGATTGCCAACGGATATGATCAATTACATTGGTAAAAGTTTTAAACTCAATCGTTATATTGTGATGGTACTCGACGAGATGTGCCGTTACAATAAAGATATCTATCATCAGATGATTGAGGTGATCGATGGAGAAGAAAAGAAACGGGATTCCAGTACCTATCCCGATCTGGTGATCAAAAATTTCCCCTGGATCATTGGTTCCCAAATTCAATTGCTGCGGCAAAAAAATCAGGCCAATCAGGAACGACTAGACCAGTTATTAAGCACTTATCTCATCACCAGCATAGTGCTTTATTATATCCTGTTATCCAACTTATGGGATGAAAAGAGGCGGCTTGGCTTCTCACTCCCCAAAGACTTTAACGCTCATTACCTTCCGGAAAAGGATACCCTACTGCGTATAGATTTCCTGAAGAGAATGGGTGAAATTGCCTCCATTATGCAGGAAAACAATGCGGCCTTTTTTGTTCCTGAACTTGAAAAAATCCGGCAAGATTTGATGGGAGAAACTCATTTGGCGAAAGCCCATACTTATCTTGAAAAGTTGCGCTCTACCCATCAGAAAATCAGCGCCGATGCCCTGGAAAAAACCTGCATCACAGCAGAACAAGCCGTAGCGGTCGTATTGCAAGCAGCGGCTTTTCTGGCCGATTACCGGATGCTAACAGTACGCAATATTAGCATCGACAATCCTCGTTATGGAAAACAATCCTACGAACACAATCTTGGCGCTTTACACGCTATTGTTAACACCAGTCTCAGCCTTTATGAAGACGACGCCCAGCGCCGAAAGAGTACTTATTCCAATTGCAAATCCATCGTGCTCACTCCCAGTGAGAAAGACCTCAGTCAAACGCTCAATTTATCGCCCTTTTTTATTGATAAAAATACCTACTTGAATAAGGAACACATTGACCTTTATTTTTTGGGGTATCGCGAAAAAGGTCATTACCATTATCTGGCCGTGAAACACAATATTTTTATTGCCCTGCAAAATGAAAAAGGTACTGATATCATTGACACCTCCATGTCGCAAGAAGACTTTGAAGAAGGCCGCAACATCAATCGGCAGGAAGCCAATGCTGATGATTTTGGTTTTGGAGAAGCTTTTGGCTTCAGGGAGGAAGAAGTCATGACCCAAGACCGGGCCAAGGTCTTTGTCTTGTTGGAGGATCAATTGGAACAATTTCAAACCGACTTTAGCTAAAATCTATGGATAGTCCATTTAAATTTCTGGATGCTTATCAGCGCGAAGACCGGGAGCGATTCTACGGCCGAGAACGGGAAACAGCACAACTCTACAATGCCGTTTTTGCCTCAAATCTAACCCTGCTCTATGGTGCCTCCGGTACCGGAAAAACAAGCCTGGTAAATTGTGGCCTCGGCAATAAGTTTTATGATACAGACTGGCTGCCGCTGTTCATCCGCCGTAACGACAACATTATCGACTCACTCAAACAAGCCATTGACCAACAACTAATTAACTCAACATCTCCAGGTTTTAGGGATAAACCCATTTCTGAACAGCTGCAAACCTTATACCTGGATCATTACAAACCCATTTACCTGATTTTTGATCAATTTGAGGAGTTGTATATATTGGGTAAACCAGCTGAGCAACAACAATTTCATCAGACGATTGCCCGTCTTCTGCGTTCAGATTTGCAGGCCAAAGTACTGCTCATCATTCGGGAGGAATGGATTGCCTATCTCAATGATTTTGAAAAACTGGTCCCTACCCTATTTGACAACCGACTACGCATTGAACGCATGAATGATCCAAACATCTACCGGGTAATCAGCGGTTCTTGTCGCTATGCGGGCATTGAGGTGGCAGCGCCCACCAAAACGATTCTGCAAATCATTGAAAACCTAAGAGATAAACACGAAAGAGTGGATCTAACCAATTTGCAGGTTTACCTCGATCGCTTGTATCGAGCCGCTGCGGAAGATGACTCCGGCAAACAACCAGATCATGTGAGTTTCAGCCCCAAACTGGTCGAAAAGGTTGGCAAAATAGACAATGTGCTATCCCAATTCCTGGACGAACAACTCTTCCGCATCGAACACGCTTTGCAAAAAAGAGGCGTGAAGAATGTGAAGGGGTTGCCATTGGAAATCCTCTTCGCCCTCGTTACGGAAGATGGGACCAAACAAGGTTTAACAACTGCTGGTATCCTTGAGAACCTGCCGAAAAACCGCGACCTTACCCGAGAAGATTTGCAGTATTGCCTACAAGAATTTCAGCGCATTAAACTGCTTCGACAAGTAGAAGTATAAGATGGGTTAACCCAAAAAATGCCAAATAACCGATGATTAAATACGAACTTTCCCACGATACCATTGCCCGGCAGGTCTACGAAAAGTCCTCCGCCGAAACTAAAGCCCGTCGGAAGGTTCAACTACTCATTGAGCGAGCCTGCCAAAGGTACCAGGAACGAGGAATATTACTCACACAAGAAGATCTGGACGAGCTCAAACCACACGAACACAATATTTCCTTTGCTACTGAGGAACAAGCGTTTATCCAAAAAAGCAAAATTGAATTACAACGCCAGGCTCGCCGCCGTCGCCAATTGACAATAGGTATTATTTTGGTCCTTACGGGAATGCTGATTTTTGCCTTGTGGCAGTGGCGACTTGCCAAAGCCAGCAATATTGCTCAAAAACGAGTCACCTTGGCCATCCAGGCCCGGCAGGCAATCGACAAAGGAGACCCTAGCCTCGCCTACCGCCTGGCAGAAGCGGCCAACCATCCCGACAATAAACCGGAAACCCAAGCGGCCATCCAGGAAGTATTAACCGATCTAAACAAAGCGGGCCTTACCACCGATTTTGTACACGAAGATGCCATTGAGTCAATTGCCATCTCTGCCGATGAGCAACGCTTTCTCACGGGTGACCACTCGGGAATAGCTCACCTGTGGAATGCTCAAGGAGATCAACTGGCCACCTATCAACACAGTGGCGCCATTACCCATGTAGACTTCTCTCCCTGGGATCAAAATGCAGTTACCGCTTCATTGGACTCCACCTTATGTTTTAGAGATGCACAGGGAAAATGTCGTTTAAAATTGACGCACCCCGAGGCTATCACCAAATTTGAATTGAAGAAAGACCGCAACTTGGTGCTGATTAGTGGCCCAAATCAGGCGAGTCTGTACCATCGAACGGGCGTCTTGTTGAAGCGTTTTGTACCTGAATATCCCATTGTTGCAGCGGAATTATCGCCAAATGGCAGTCACCTCCTGATTGCTACTAAAGCAGAAACTCAAATTTGGAATACCTTTTTCCTATCGGAACAATTTATTGGCCAGGATATTGAGCCACAATTTTGCACCGTTCAGGATAGTATTCAAGCGGCCCACTTTATTCAGTCAGATGCCCGCAATATTCGATGGGTAATTCTAACCGAAAAACAGGCGGCCGTCTATGATAAAGATTGTTCCCACCAAACGCCCAACTATCGCGCGCTGGAAGTCCATCTCAATCGTAATCGTCCGATAGAATGGCTGACTTTTTCACATCCCGGCTATCAAAATCCTAAGGTGTTATGGGTGTCCAACACCACCGAAGTCCGAATGTGGAGTGCCTACCGCATCGGTGGCGATGGCAATGCAAAAACCGACCTTAATCTATTTAGCGATACCGATGAACCATTTTATACCGCTAGCTTTTCGCCTACTGATCGATATTTGTTAATTTGTGGAGCAACCAATTGGGTCAATATCTGGAATTTGGGATTAGGGCAAGATATTACCCGCGCTTTTCGTTTTAAGAGTAAAGTGACCAATGCGATCTTTTCCGCTAAGGATCATTGGTTATTAACTACCGCAGGAGATCATACTGCACACCTCTGGAATTTGTCCAATAAATCCACCACCAATGATTGGACAAAAAGTTTTGACCGCTATTCGAAACGACTACGCCAACTAACCGATCAAGAAAGAGAATTCTATTTAGAATAAAACTCATCCATCATGCTTAAGTCCCTGCTCCCTTTCCTAGTGTTTATCTTTGCACTAGCCCCACTTCGTGCCGCCGGTGAATTGCAGTTGTTGATGTCCTCAAAAATCAAAGTTGACGATATTAATGATCACCAATCACAAAGTTGTGAGACCTACCTCTTTCAGGGAAAATTACTCTTTGACAACCCCAACCAGTTGGCCCTATTTCAAAATCAAGCTTATCGTCTGGGATTTGAGTTTACGGCATTCATTAACAATCAGCAGCTAACCGCAATGGGTATTGGCGAAAGCGGTTTGAGAATTGACGTTAGTACAAGGGAAAAACCCAGTTATAAAGTCAGGGCTGTCTCTCAAAGTAATGGAAAGGTCATCATCGACTTGAATATCTTTGGAGAAATTGAACAGGTAGACACCTTACACCTACAACTTTGGGGCCCCAATAAGGAAGTCCTTGCAGAAGCTATCTATCCCTTTCAGGTGTACGACGCCAGCGGGGATTTTAGCGGCATGGCGGTAGTGCCTTATATGCTGCAGATAGAACCAGCCTATGTCATTTTGTCTGAAACCAATAATCCTAATAATTTCATTCAGCAGGAAGCCAGTTATGGTGGAGAACCAGTGCTTTTGAAAAAGGGGAAGAGCTATAATTTTGAATTTGAAATTGAAAAACACATCAATATTGACGGCCAGGAATATGTTGTAATCGTTGACCAAAACAATCAATATGGCTACCATATTCGCTATTCCTGGGACCAGCCTCTGGCGTTCAAAAATAAAGACAATGGCTTTTCTGGTTCCTTAATCACCAAAACCGATAGCCGTACCCGTCCCAACATTCCACTGTGGGCAAATGGCGATATGACCAGCCTACTGCCCGGTAAAGGAAAAAGGACGATTCAATACCTCAAATTCTATCAAAATGACCCCAAGCAAAATAAGGTCTATGCCGATTTACGCAATCAAAATATGCGGGTCATCAATCAGCGTAAAAATTTGGCGACAGTAGCTAACACAAAATATATCAGCAACTTTCAGCAATCGGATGCAAAATATATTGAGAAGATTACGCCAAAATCTGCCAATCTAAAAACAGAATTGCTCAAAGGATCATCCTTCATCGTGGTAGCCCCCAAAAAGAACATCGTACAAATGGAAAGTGTGAAAACCCGTTATTCTCTGGAGAACAACGGCAATGTCAAGCCACAATTGATGATACCGATGCAAAAAATGCAGGTCGTAACACCTCCACCAAACAAGACCAATACGGATAATAGAACCATTCGGGATCATCGCACTAACGGAAAAACTAAACCGCAATCTAATAATTCGGTACAGCGCGCTACTCCTCGTGTCAATAAAACTACCGGGAGAAAAGTGCCCTCAAAAGTGCAGCAGCAACAGTACGTTATTGCCACTGATGCCCTGCGAGGAACCCCAAACAACACCAACGGTATTCATACGCTGTATATTGAAGCTTGCCGAGAAACGGATTACCTGAATTGTCGGCCCTTTCAGATTCAGATCAAGTTAGTGGATTAGTTGTGTGAAATCCCTATCTTGTGGGGACGCATTTACAACTATGAAGTACGAATTATCTCATGATACCATTGCCCGGCAGGTCTACGAAAAGTCATCGGTAGAGGCAAAGGCAAGAAGAAAGATCAAATTACTGGTAGAACGCGCGCACGAAAGGCACCAGCAAAATGCCAAAATTTTACTTTCTAAAGAGGATCTGGAAGAGATCAAACCCTTTGAAAGTGCCATTGCCTTTAGTGAAGCCGAACACCACTTTATTCAACGCTCAAAGTGGGCCATTCATCGCCAGCGCAATCTGTTGATCGGGTTGACCGCACTGGTTTTAGTTACCTTAGCCGCACTTTCCATCTGGGCCCTCCGTGAAAAAAGTCGAGCAGAAAAGGCCCGACAAAAAATAGAAGTGGAAAAGACGCGCGCCACGTCCGTACTCCTCGCCAGTAAGGCCAGAGAAGCCCAACACATCAACGATGGCACCCAAGCCCTTCGCTTTGCTCATTATAGTGCCCTAACCGATCTCAACCTGGAATCCCGAGATATTCTTTTTGAGCAGTTCTATCAGCCAGAACGCTATTATTATCACCAGCAAATCCCCCATCAATATCCAGAACAGTCTTTAAGACAAGTTGCAATTACCGACAAACTGCCATCCACTTATTTCTTTTTATATGCCAATGGAGAACTCTTCTCTTCCAATGAAAATTTAATAGACTATCGGCCAATGCTGCCAGCGTTTAAGGACATCCGCCACATAGCAATGGTTCCTCATCAACCAATGTTATTGGTTAACCATGCGGATAGCCTGATCTTTTTCAATTACGAAACACAAGAAATCGGGCAACGGATGAAAAGTCCAACCAGCATTAGCCAGATGCAAATTGCAGACAATGGGCAACAACTGCTCACTATTGCCAACAAGAATGATCGAGCAGTTTCCAATATGGTCTTGGTTTGGGAGCTGGAACAGGCGTCTATGAGGATAGTCGATACCTTATTTCATGCATCGCCGGTCCTTAATATCACCACCTCCCCGAATGGTCAGTATTTTGCTACCGAAACCAGTGGCAGTTTTCATCTTTGGTCAAAAGAAGGAAAACTGCTGGACCGGGTCAGTAAAAACATCAGCTTGGAAACTGGCATGTTTTTCTATCCTAAAGAAAATATGGAAGGTTGTTTGTACCTGATCAAACCTCCTTCTCCCTTCAAGGCCAATTCTCTACGAATCTACGAGTGGTGTGGCGCACAATTGGTTGATCGTACCAATCAATTGGATTGGTCCTTGCCTGATGACAACCTCGGAACCTTGGCTCTGAGTCCCAATGGCATGATGGCGATCAGTGGCTCGCAATCACCGATCTATTGTTTTAAACCTTATTTTGATCAAAACGACGACCTCCAGATCGGCCTTCCCTACGCCCAACTGTACCGCCGGCAAACCGTTTTTGATGAACACTTGGTTTTTCATCCCAATGAAGGACAATTAATTAGTACGGGAAAACAAGTCTCCGTATGGGCCATATCATCGGAATTCAGGCCGTATCGAGCATTCTCACCGGAATATCAACAGGGCCAAGTACAACATGGATTGTGTGAATCGTATCCACATTGGTGGACCTATACAACCGACGAAAAAAAAGAACCAACTGGTGTCTTCCGTATGTTTAAATCAGATGAAGTAGAGCCATTTTTCACGCACCCCTTCCGGGGAAAAACAGCCCCCTTAGTCAGCATGAGTAGTACCAACGCGATGGCTTTTTTTGCTGAAAGCACCAATGAGTTAATGCTCTTTGATTCCAGTGGACATCTCATCTTCCAAAAAGATTTCCAAGCGGTTCTTCCTGATTTTGTTGCGTTGAATACTTCGGGGCAACGACTGCTGGTCGGTTCTCAAAAAAGTGATCAATTGACCATCTTCAATCAAAAGGGGACTCCGGTTTGGGAAAGAACTTTCCCTTTCCAACTAAACAAGGCCCTGTTTTCACCTACCGACCCCAATATCTGCCTAATCACAGGTTCTGACGAACGTGCTTCCTTTTTACTGCGCCTCAATTTAAAAACCAACGCTGTAGATTCTGTGCCTACGAAAAGTTACCTGGATCGGCATTTGGCTATTTCTCAGGATGGAAAACGCATCGTATTGGTCGGCTCCAATCGGATTGAAGTTTTGGATAGTGCGTTGCAGGTGCGCTTCACCTTACAGAGCGAGGATGCTACCTTCAACATGGCCAGGCTTTCGCCAAATGGAAAATGCCTTGTGGTGATTGACAGCCAGGAGGCCCAAGTTTTTGACATTAAACACTCTCAGGAACCCTTAGTTAATCTCAAAGGAGTTGATGATGCCGTACTCTCCCAGGAAGACAACCAATTATTGGTCTTGGCTCCCTTAAATTCAGAAATCCACCCGGGTGTTAAACACCAGTTACAAGTGTGGCCGTTTGGAGTAAAAGCGGTCCTCGAAGCCATCGAACAAATGCAAATTGCCGACCTTCCAGAGGATACCAAAACATTATACAGTTTAAAATAACTTAGCTTTTAAGGTACTTATCGTATCTTCGGCACCGTTTTTAGAAAAACAAAAAAAGTTGAGGATGATTCGATTAAAAAATTACTTTTATCTACTGGCGCTCCTGGTCTCTATTTCCTCTTGTTACAAAGATAGTGAAGACGATATCTACTACAATCCCGAACCGGAATCACCGTCCGAATTGAACGTCTATAACCTGGCATTGGGCAACCCAAGTGGTGCGCAACCCGATGAAAATATGGAAGAAAATTATTTGATCGAAGTGCCTCAATACGCCATTTCTTACAGCCGCTCTCGAGGCATTCCCAATTGGGTGAGCTGGTACCTCAATGACGAATGGATCGGCGATGCTGAACGTCAAAATGACTTCCGTGCCAACCAATCACTACCCGTAAGTTGGTACTGGGTAGAAGGCGGTGATTACGACTACAGTGATAACGGCTTCAGCCGTGGCCACAACTGCCCTTCCGCCGACCGCACGATCACCACTACCGACAACTCTGCCACTTTCCTGATGACCAACGTTATTCCACAAGCTCCCGAACACAATGAGGAGCTTTGGGTAGATCTGGAAAACTACTGCCGCAGCCTCGTTCGGAACCAAAATCAAGAGCTCTATATCATCATGGGCAATTACGGCGAAGGAGGTATTGGCGATGCCGGTTATCGTGAAAAACTGGCGGATGGCAAAGTAACCGTACCCCGCTATATCTGGAAGATTGTCGTCGTATTACCCGAAGGCGAAGACGATGTCAACCGCATTTCTAATGACACCCGTGTGATTGCCGTCCTTACGGAAAATAAAAATGCCGCCGCTAGCAAAAACTGGGGAGCTTATCGCGTCAGTGTAGATGAAATTGAAAACGCTACGGGTTATGATTTCCTGTCTAATGTTCCAGAAAATATCCAGGCGATCATCGAGGCTGAGGTAGATAATGGACCGATTCAGTAAGGAATGTTTACAAATAAAGAAGGTTTTGAATTGAATTCAAAACCTTCTGTATTTGTAATACTAACTATCGTTCTATCGACCTTAAAAATTCGCAACTTCGGTTGGGTAAATCAGCCCTTCATCACCTTAAAGGTCTCTTCCGAATTCAGTCCATAAATCCGTAAATAATATACCCCACGTGGTAAATTTGAGAGATCTACGATGGTCGTGCTAGTGACCGTAAATTTTTCGAAATTGGGCAGGTATTTTTTTCCTGTCATATCAAAAACTTCTACTGCAAAAATCTCCTCAGGAGACTGAATAGTCAAGCGGCCATCTGTTGGATTTGGGAATAGGGTCGTCTCTTCTATAAGTACTTCCACCTCTTCAGGAGCGCTACAATTGCCAATGTAGGTTTTAAACGATTCGTAATCCATTTCCGCCACCTCATAATCAATGGAACCGGTCACCATACCATTGGCGTAAGACAAATATTGCGTACCACAAAAGGTCAAAACGTAGTCAATATTGTTCGGCTGTACACCGAATGCACTGGCATCCCACAAATTAAAAATCATGGTATCATTGGCTACAAAATTAGAGAGCGAAGCATTACAATTCCAACCGGTACTACTTTGTAGGATAATCTTGTCGGCATCGATTTCGTTGATGATGTTCTCAATAATTTCAAATTCAAAAAATCCCGACGCTACCGCTTCCCCAACCTTAACCATCACGCAATAATCATCGGGTTGTGCATTTTTACAAAAACTTTCTGATCCAGCACAGTCGCAGGCCAATATCACTTTAGGCAAAAAAGCCGTAAGTAACGCTAAGAGCACAAATTTCATTTTAGAGCATGTCATACTAAATCCTTTTGGTGTGGTTCTAGAAATCCAAAATTTTGCATCTGGCAACTTGAAATTCATGACTGATGAATGATTTTGAACCCACCAATATAATGAATTTTATTGACCCTCTGACCATCGAAGTTTCCAATTCCGACTACGTCAAATGAAACACCATTAGCGGCTTCAAGGCACTCAAATTCATCGCCTTGGTTAAGCTTTTATGCCATAGACGGTCCCACCAGTCGCGGTAAGGGGTAACCATCACAATTAGATCAATCTGGTTTGCATTGATATAATCGGAAAGGCCTTTCACCACATCCTCCTCTCGAATACTAGCCATCTCAAAAGCAAAGGAAGGTGCCTCACGCTCAAAGATTTTGGCAAAAAGAGTGTCCTCAATCAATTGTGTTTTGTTATTGCCCTTTCCGGTATTGACGTGTACAAAATGTACGGTCGATTTCCATTTTTCCGCAAAGGTAATCAACTGATCCACACTTCTCTCATCGGTAGCAGTATAGTCAGTAGCGTAGAGGATTTTGCGGAAGCTCCCGCTGTATTCATAGTCGGCAGGCAGACTGAGTACCGGACAAGCGGCATAGCGCACCAAATGGGTAGACACACTACCAAAAATTTGATCCATTACCCCGTGTTTGCCGGAATTACCCACCAGCAACAACTCCCAATTCTCCTCCTTGGAAAGAGCAACCAGTCGGTCTGTCGGCAACCCCACTTCCAGGCGGCCTCGTTCTTTGTCTACTCCATTTTTAGTCAAAAAGTCAGCCAGCTGCCCCCGTTGCAATTGCTCGATCCGGGCATCTGGAATCAATACTTCCGGGCGCTCCACGTCCACCTGCGGAAACCAAACGTGAATGACTTCCAGCTCCAATTTCCAGTCCTCAGCCCAAGCTTTGGCAAAACGAACCGCATTGGCTGAAGCCTCCGAATAATCGATAGCAATATGAATCTTTTTCATGGTCTCTAATTTGGTTATTACTTCAAAGATATGCCAGTCCCCGCAACCAAGCACTGACCTGGATCATCCAAACCCCGATCCAAAGCCAAATTTATCTCACCCCCGTCTAAACCGCCTCAATTATCCCCAAAAGAACCTCCCAAACGCAGACGGAATGTGAAAATCAGGGTGCTTCGAATCGGGATTAATCCAGCTAATCCATTTGACATCTTGGTGTCTGCCCTGTTTATCAAATAGATATTCTGCCCGGAACAAGCCAATCTCCAGTCGATCTGGATGCCAAACACCCAATTGCTGCAAAGAAGCGATACTCACCCCTGCCGTAACTTTATACCCTTGGTCCGTCACTTTACCAGAAACCGCCAATTGCCCCTCCGGCCACTGCCAATCGTAATCAAACTGACGATGAAAATCGGCCACATAATCCAAGACCCTCCCCCTGCTGTCAATTTCCAAACAAAAATAAGGTCGCATTTGTGTATCCTTCCGAAAAAAAATCTCCACCCGATCCGAATCTACAACCGGACGATCTGGCCAGGAGGCGATCTTGGCCTCGATCTCAGGATCCTGAACCACATAATGGAAATAAACGTGGCTATCGGTATAAAAGGATTTAAATTCCGTTAATAAGGGTTGTTCCTCCCGCCAGGGATAGTCAAAATCTGTAAGGGATTCAATGGAATCCCAAATGCTGACAGGAGGTAAGGAAGGCCAGTTGAAATCATCAATTTTAATCAATTCATACGTTTTCATCCAATCCTTTTGGTACGCAAAATAATTTAATATTTTGTAGTTTTATGACAATTTTTGTTTAATTTTACATTATTTCAAAACAATTTCAACGCTTCTATGAAATTATGCATTGCCGAAAAACCGAGTGTTGCCCGGGAAATTGCCTTCATTATTGGGGCTAAATCCCGCCAAGATGGGTATTATGAAGGCAACGGCTATTGCGTAAGCTGGACTTTTGGCCATTTTTGTGGATTAAAAGAACCCGACGATTATCGTCCTGAATGGAAGCGTTGGACCCTACCGGACCTGCCCATCCTACCGGAAAAATTTGACATTAAACTCATTGCCTCCAAGGGAGTAAAAAAGCAATTTGGCATTTTAAAAAAGCTACTCAAACAGGCCGAGGTCGTGATCAACTGCGGTGATGCCGGACAGGAAGGAGAGCTGATCCAGCGCTGGGTGCTGGCTTACGCCAAATACCGGGGCAAGGTGCTAAGACTCTGGATTTCCTCCCTTACTCCGGAAGCCATCCGGGACGGCTTTCGCAATTTGTTGGATGCCGCTCAATTTGACAACCTCTACCACGCAGGCCGTTCCCGTGCTATCGGCGATTGGCTCCTGGGTATGAATGCCACTCGATTGTACACCCTGAAGTATGGTGGTTATAAACAAGTGCTCTCTATCGGTCGGGTGCAAACCCCTACCCTGGCGATGCTGGTCGAACGACATCACGAGATTGAAAACTTTGTGCCTCAGACTTACTGGGAATTGCAAACCCTTTATCGGGAGGTTGCCTTTAATTGTGAGGAAGGTAAATTTTTCAAAAAAGAAGAGGGGGATGCCTTGCTCCAAAAAATAGACGGCAATCCCTTTGTGATTCTCTCTTTCGAGAAAAAGAAAGGCCGCGAATATCCTCCCAGCCTTTTTGACCTCACCAGCCTGCAGGTGCATTGCAACAAACGTTTCGCCTTCTCTGCCGATCAGACCTTAAAAATTGTACAGAAACTGTACGAGCAAAAAGTAGTAACCTACCCTCGTGTAGACACCACTTATTTGCCCAATGATATTTATCCCAAAGTACCCGGTATTCTAGGTAAAATGGGACAGTATAGCCAGTTTGTTCAGCCGCTATTGGGAAAAACTATCCGCAAGTCCAAAAAGGTCTTTAACGACACCAAAGTGACCGATCACCATGCCATCATCCCGACCGGCATGGAAAAGAGCTTGCCAGCCAATGAACAAAAAGTGTACGACGCCATTGCCCGGCGGTTTATTGCCGCTTTTTACCCGGATTGTATTGTGTCCAATACGACCGTAATTGGCGAAGTAGAAGGGGTGAAATTTAAAGCAACAGGTAAAGAGATTCTGGAAGAAGGCTGGCGGGTTTTATTTCCCAAACCGGCAAAGTCTCCGGCAAAATCTAATCCAAAAACCACTGAAAAAGACACCCGAAAAAAGGAAGAAGAACATATTCTCCCCACCTTCACCCAAGGCGAATCTGGCCCACACGATCCCTCCTTATTGGAAAAGCAAACCAAGCCACCTAAAACCTATACGGAAGCTACCTTGCTGCGGGCCATGGAGACGGCAGGAAAAAAAGTGGATGATGAAGCCCTGCGTGCACTGATGAAAGCCAATGGCATCGGCCGGCCTTCTACACGGGCCAACATCATTGAAACCCTCTTTCGCCGGAAGTACATCACCCGGAATAAAAAACAACTATTGCCCACCCCAATGGGTATTCAACTGATCGATACCATCAAGAATGAATTGTTGAAGTCGGCCGAATTAACAGGAAGATGGGAAAAGCAACTGCGTGACATCGAAAATGGGGAATACCAGGCAGAACAGTTTATCACTGAAATGAAAACCTTGGTGAGCCAGTTGGTCAATGATGTCAGTACCGAAGCAGTAGCGCATAAAATTGCGACGCCAGCTCCAAGTCCAAAGTCTTTTGTAAAGAAAAAAAAGGAAGGGGTAAAAAAGACTCAAAAGACAACCACAGCCTCCGACTTTGACTTCAGCGCACTTACCTGCCCTAAATGCCATAAAGGCCAACTTTTAAAAGGGAAAACCGCCTATGGTTGTAGCCGCTGGAAAGAAAACTGCAACTTTCGACTGCCATTTGCATTTATGGGAAAGACACTCCCCGAAAAACAATTGCAACGCCTGATGAAGTACGGCTCCACCATACAGCTCAAGGGGTTCAAGGCGAATGGAAAATCCACAGCGGGCAGGTTACGGTTCTCGCCTTCCTTTGAATTGGAGCTACTGGAAAAAAAGAATTCAACCCCACTAAAGAAAGCTACTACAAAATCAAAGCAACCTACCAAGCCAACAAATGATACCATGCCCTGCCCTAAATGTGGGAAGGGATACATCATCAAAGGCCATGCGGCATATGGCTGTAGCCAATGGCAGAGTGGCTGTGATTTTCGCTATATGTTTGATCAAATCCGCAAAAAAGCAGCTGGTCAAGCGCTGACTAAGGAATTGGTCAAGAAACTGCTAGAAAGCCGTTGAGGAAAACGAAATCAACATGCAAGAATCAGTAAAAAAAAGGTACTAGACTTCATATTCGAGAGCATTTAATAAAGCAATAAACTAGGTCAAAGCACGGTCTAAATGAACATATCCGCCATCTATAAAGAGTAACTGCCCAGTTGTATGCGCCGATACCTCTGAAAGCAAAAATACGGCCATTGCCGCAATCTCTTCCACTTTGGTCATTCGATTATCCAGTGGGATCTTTGATGCAATTTCTGTTTCCTTATTCATTGGATTTTCAAAACTATTGTCCAACCATCTACGGTAGAGCGGAGTCATTACCTCGGCGGGTAAGATAGCATTAACACGAATAGAATATGGCAATAAAGCAGCAGCCCATTCTCGGGTAAGGGCAACTTGTGCCCCTTTGGAAGCCGCGTACCCCGAAGTATTGCCCTGCCCGGTAAAGGCGACCTTAGACGCAATATTAATAATAGCTCCCTTGCTTTCCTTTAAATAAGGAAGGGCATAGTGCACCAAATCAAAATAGTGATAAAGATTGCGCTGAATCGATAAGCGAAAAGCTTGCGGCCCTTTTTCCAGACTAGCTCCATCATTTACACCAGCATTGTTGACCAAACCGTCAATACGCCCGTAAACTTCGTAGGTTTTTTGAATCACCGTTTGGCAATACTCCAATTCTTGCAAATCACCATAGACTGACATAGCATTAATTCCGATAGCTTTTAATTCCGCGATCAAAGTCTCCGTAGGCCTTTTTGTTCTCGTAGCAATCACTGGTGTCCCGCCTTCTGCGGCAATCGCCTGCGTGATCCCCTTTCCAATACCTTCTGATCCTCCTGTCACTATAAATACCTTTCCCTGTAGTTTTAAATCCATTTTTAGCTGTAGTTACAATCAAATCAAATAAATTATTCCCGCAAGATACAATTGTCTCCCTTTTTTCCTCCATCTGGTATTGATCTGATTTTGTCGATAATATTTGCCAGAAGGCATATGAGGCAACATATTTATAATTCAACCCGATTGTTTTAATGAAACACCTTCTCCAATATATGGTATTATTGGTTTGCGTAGCATTTAGCCTGCTCTTGCCTAAGCATCTTTTTGCGGACAGTCCGCCAGAAAACGATTTATCACTGGCCATACCATTACAATTTCCACTGGCGGTTTATACCAATCCAAATACCGTCCATATCCCCTTTAAAATGGTTGGCCGCTTGATTGCCGTTGAAGCTCAAGTGGATACTATTTCTGGCACCTTTATTTTTGATACAGGGGCCGAACGCCTGCTACTCAACAAACGATACTTTGATGGCTATCACGGGGCTGCTAATCTCACCGCCATGGGAAATACTGGTGCTATTGAAGTCGTTAAACATCAGTGGGTGGATAGTTTGCTCTGGGACAACTTGGTTTTCGGAAAAGTCCATGCCAATGTGCTAGATCTGTCCCATATTGAACAGAGAAAGAAAATACGCCTGATTGGCATCATCGGTTATGACGTTTTTAAAGACTTTGAAGTCTTGATTGACTTTCAACTGATGCAGCTTGTTTTGAGTAAAGTGGATAAAAAAGGAAATCGCCTTGATCAACAGGCCTTTACGGAAATACCGTATGATAGTGTCGATTTCAAACTACACCGTCATATCATTATTTTACGTACTGAAATTGATGGAATCACTTTAAAATTCAGCCTGGATAGTGGTGCTGAGCTCAATTTGATCGATCGACGAGTAAAAAGAAGAGTCTTGGATCATTTTGAAATTGTAAAACGGGTGAAGATGCTGGGTACCGGGCGTAAGTCCATAGAGGTGTTGGCGGGAAATCTTCTGCATGTAAAATGCGGCAATCAAGAAAATGAAGGCATGCGCACCCTTCTCACCAACCTTTCGGAAATGAACGAGGCATTTAAAACCGGGCTGGATGGCGTGATGGGCTACGAATTCCTCGCGCCACGACGGACTTTGATCAACTACAAGAAAAAGAAATTGTTTTTCTTTAGACAAGTCCGACCATAAAAACGTTTGAGAAAGCTTTTGACGAGCATTAAAAATTAGAAATGTATAAATGTATTCAATATTACGGGCTGGGGATTTTAACCATGCTGTGCTTTCTTCCAGCCTGGAGTTGGGGGCAGATGGTACCACGTCATTACTTCTTTGAAGGAGATGAGGTCGTTTTTGAATTTGATGCCCGGGAATACCTTATAGCCAGGGAAAAAGGCATTCTAGAATCCTTGGATTTTTCTGATCTGAAAATTGACGAGGTCGTTGTCTCAGGCAGCTTCAATAATTGGTCAAAAGACAGTTGGCAAATGAAGCAGGTAGATAAATATACTTATCAACTGCGGAAAAAAATTGCGTCTTTCAACGATCCGTTCACCTGGGACTTTAAATTTTTGATCAATGGCAAACACTGGGTCACCCCCAATGCAGACAATCCTGACAAAAAGATTCTCTCCAACGACTTCATTGAAGAAACCTTTGATGTAAGAATGGATGATATTGAACCCGATTCGAGTGGCAATGTCCTTTTTCAATTAAAGGGATATGAAGACGCACACCAGGTCATTTTGGCGGGGAGCTTTAACAACTGGAATGAAAGATACCTTCATCTCGAACCGACAGAAGATGGCTGGGCAGTGCGAATTGACCTTCCTCCGGGACGCTACGAATACAAATTCATCGTTGATGGCCAATGGATGCACGACCCGGCCAATTCGAATAAAGTACGGAACGAGCACCACACCTTTAATTCCGTTTTATTGATCAATAAGACGGTGCACTTTGACCTAAAGGGCTTCCCTGAGGCCAATAGCGTGATTCTAGCCGGTTCTTTCAATAAATGGAAAGAGCATAGCCACCGGATGAAAAAAACCGCAGGAGGCTGGTCTACAACACTAGAACTCCCCCCTGGCAAGCACTATTACAAATACATTGTTGATGGAGAGTGGATGGTGGACCCCCAAAATCCATTGAAGGAACAAGACGGTCACGGCAATCTAAACTCGGTGTTACTGGTCCACTAAAACGAGCGATTCCGCGGGATGAGGCACGACAGTGCCTCAAGTGAGACAACCGCGGAAGCAGTGGAGTCTGCATCTTCGATTGAATTTGAATTGTGGAATGAATTTGGCAAAGAAGCAAAACGAAAAAAGGGGCGCCTCATCAGAGGTGCCCCTTTTTTTATCAAATAGTCATTTTGTTCTTTATTCTTCCTCGTCGGTCCCGGTTTCTTTTGCAACTGCAGCAGTAGTAGGATTAGTTGCAGCAGCAGCTGCTCCCTTGTTACCCCCTTTTCCACGACGGCGACGGCGTCTCGTTTTACCTGAACCTGTTGGTGTCTCGTCTTTCGCAGAGTATACCTCGTTGAAATCTACCAACTCAATCATAGCCATTTCAGCACCATCTCCCTGGCGGAAACCAGTTTTGATAACGCGAACATAACCACCTGGACGATCGCCTACCTTATCGGCAATCACACCAAACAATTCTTTCACAGCATCCTTATTCTGCAGGTAGCTAAATACGACCCGACGGCTGTGTGTGGTGTTGTCCTTAGCCTTGGTGATCAATGGCTCAATATGCTTACGCAAAGCTTTAGCCTTAGCTAGAGTAGTTTTGATACGCTTGTGCGTAATCAAAGCAATAGACAGATTGGACAACAGTGCTCTACGGTGTCCAGCTTTCCGTCCAAGATGATTGAACTTCTTCCCGTGTCTCATGACAATAAAGTTGACTTCGCAACACTTCTTTTCGCCGTCCCAATGGACAAAGTGGCAGGCACACTTCGGGCAACAAAGAAGTTATTGCTGATTTATAAATATCAGTTCTTATGAACTGCCTACTATCAAAAATTCTTAATTAATCCTCTTCGAGCTTATACTTAGAAAGATCCATACCAAAGGTCAATCCTTTATCCTGGAGTAATTCTTCAATTTCCACCAGTGATTTCTTACCAAAGTTACGGAACTTCAACAGCTCGTGTGTATCGTATCTTACCAGTTCTGCTAAGGTATTGATCTTGGCTGCTTTCAGGCAGTTGTATGCCCGTACAGACAAGTCCAGATCCTCCAAAGAGGTCTTGAGCAGTTTGCGCATGTGTAGGATATGCTCATCAACGATGTTATCCTCACGGCTGGCGGCATCATCAAAGGTGATATTTTCGTCGGTGATCAACATCAAGTGTTGAATCATAATCCGAGAAGCATCTTTAATTGCTTCTTCTGGATGAATCGTACCGTCGGTTTTCACTTCGATGGTCAGTTTCTCATAGTCAGTACGTTGACCTACACGTGTATTTTCTACACGATAAGCAACATTTTTGATCGGTGTGTAGATGGCATCCACTGGAATTACGCCAATAGGTGCATCTTTAGGCAGGTTTTCATCAGCAGGAACATAACCACGACCTTTGGTGATGGTCAATTCCATTTCCAGGTTTACAAAGGGTTCCATGTTGCAGATCAACAGATCAGGGTTCATGATTTTGAAGACATTGGTATGTTCTTCAATATCTCCTGCTCTGAATTCTTCCTTACCGCTAATGGTGAGATACACCTTTTCATTGGCGATATCTTCATCAGCGATGAGCTGCTTCAGACGAACCTGTTTGAGGTTCAGAATGATTTCAATAACGTCTTCGACAACCCCACGGATAGTAGCAAATTCGTGTTCAACGCCCGCAATCCGTACTGCGGAAATTGCGAAACCCTCGAGAGAAGACAGCAATACCCTTCTAAGAGAGTTACCAACTGTCTGGCCGAAACCAGGCTCAAGAGGTTTGAATTCGAAAAGCCCTTCAAAGTCATCGGATTTTTGCATCACGATCTTGTCAGGCTTCTGAAAATTTAAAATGCTCATATATTGAATTAAACTTTGTGGGACGAAATTAGTATCAGATTGGTCTTTCCTAAAACACAAAAAAAACTTTGACAGCCCGGGTCTCGGGCTGCCAAAATTTTGAAATCTTTCTTACTTAGAGTATAGTTCTACGATCAACTGATCGTTAATCTTCTCAGGTATCTGATCACGCTCCGGATAAGCCGTGAATATGCCATTCATTTTGTCCGGATTAAATTCCAACCAAGGGAACTTGCGAACATCTTTTTTGCTGCCAACAGTCTCTACCACTACGTTAAGTCCTTGAGACTTACCGCGCACCCCAACAACATCACCAGGGCGCAACAGTGTAGAGGGGATATTATTGATCACACCATTGAGTACCACGTGTTTGTGGTTTACCAACTGGCGAGCAGCGCGGCGAGTAGGTGCTAAGCCTAAGCGGAATACCGTATTATCCAAACGAGATTCCAACAGCTGCATCAAAACGGAACCGGTAGCTCCTTTTTTACTATTAGCCAATTCGAACAGTTTTCTAAACTGACGCTCCAACAAGCCGTAGGTATACTTAGCCTTCTGCTTCTCCATCAACTGGAATGCATAGTCAGACTTTTGCTTTCTACGTCTAGAGTTCCCGTGTTGGCCGGGAGGATATTTCTTTTTCTCAAATGCCTTATCGTATCCGAAGATGGACTCGCCGAAGGCTCTGGATTTTTTCGTCTTTGGACCTGTATATCTTGCCATTGCAGATTAAACTTTTTCCTGATTCAAACCAATATTACACTCTTCTACGCTTGGGTGGGCGACATCCGTTGTGGGGTACTGGAGTAACGTCTTTGATTCTCGTTACTTTGATACCTGCCACATCGATTGCACGAATCGCAGCTTCGCGACCTGAACCAGGTCCTTTAACGAATACCTGCGCCGTACGCAATCCGGCTTCGTAAGCCACTCTAGCAGCATCAGAAGCAGCAACCTGCGCCGCATAAGGCGTATTTTTCTTTGACCCGCGGAAACCGGCCTTACCAGCAGAAGCCCATGAAATAACCTGGCCTTTCTTGTTGGTCAGCGAGATGATAATGTTGTTAAAACTCGCTTGAATGTAAACCAGTCCTTCCGGTTCTACTTTGACTTTTCTCTTCTTTACCTTTTTTCCCTTTGCCATTGCTTGATTAAGGATTTAATGATTGAACAAGCTGTTACTTGGTTGCCTTCTTCTTGTTGGCTACCGTCTTACGCTTACCCTTACGAGTACGTGCATTAGTTTGCGTGCGTTGGCCACGCAGAGGCAAACCCTTACGGTGACGAAGACCACGGTAACATCCGATATCCATCAAACGCTTGATGTTTGTCTGGATCTCAGAACGTAGTTCACCTTCAACCGTAAAATCATTGGTAATAATGCCGGAAATCTCCCGGATATTATCATCTGACCAGTCAGAAACTTTTACGTTTTCGTCAATTTCGGCTTTTCCCAAAATCTCTGCGGCGGCAGAGTTACCAATGCCGTAAATATAAGTTAAGCTGATAACACCCCGCTTGTTTCTAGGTAAATCGACACCTGCTATACGAGCCATCTTAATAATTTAGATTATGGAAGTAATGTATTACAACCTCCAAGCACGTGGGATTATCCCTGACGTTGCTTGAATTTTGGATTTTTCTTGTTGATAATGTACAACTTGCCCTTTCTTCTCACGATCTTGCAATCAGCCGATCTCTTCTTGATTGATGCTCTTACTTTCATTGCTTTGTAATTTTTACTTGTCTCTACAACACAATTTTACTTATACCTGTAAGTGATGCGACCTCTTGATAAATCGTAGGGCGACATTTCCACCGCCACCTTATCACCAGGCAGAATCCGTATGTAATTCATACGCATCTTACCGGAGATCGTAGCCACTATTTGATGATCATTTTCTAATCGCACCCGGAACATTGCATTGGATAATGCCTCTTCAATAATTCCGTCTTGCTTAATTAAGTTCTTTTTTGACATATTTCGAATTTCGGAGTGCAAAGATAGACATAATTTAACTATTCCACGAATATTTGACAGAAAATCTATCCTGACCCGTTTTTCTGTTTATGCAACCAACGATTTCAGCTCTACTTCTTTTACGTTGGGATTCGACTGGATAGCTTCCGTAATCATCTGATGATTGGAAAGGATATCCGCACCATCTTTCCGAATCGCAATCGTATGCTCATAATGAGCGGAAGGTTTGCGATCTTTCGCCAAAACCGTCCAATTATCTCTAGCCGTCATCACCTCTTTGCGACCAAGGTTTACCATAGGTTCGATGGCAATCACCAGGCCTTCTTGCAACTTAATGCCCCTACCCCGCTTGCCATAATTAGGAACTTCAGGAGCTTCGTGCAAATCACGACCAATACCGTGCCCTACCAATTCCCGCACAATACTGTAATTGTGCATCTTTTCAGTGTACTCCTGTACTGCAAAGCTAATGTCTCCCAATCGCTTTCCTACTTCAGCCGCCTCAATAGCGCGGTACAAGGAAGTATTGGTCACTCTGCACAACTCCATCACTGCTTCATCAACATCTCCCAAGGGAAAAGTGTAAGCGGAATCGCCATGAAAACCATTAAGCAAAACACCACAGTCTACCGAAACAATATCTCCATCCTTAAAGACTTGATCCTTGGACGGAATTCCATGGACAACACTTTCATTAGGAGACACACACAATGTTGCAGGAAAACCACGATATCCCTTAAAGGCAGGTACGGCATGATGGTCTCTTATGACCTGTTCCGCAATGGTATCAATTTCCTGCCCACTAATCCCCGGACGAATCACTTTTGCTACCTCGGTAAGCGCTTTGCATACCAATAAGCAACTCTCTCTAATCAATTCAATTTCTTCGTCCGTTTTATAAAAAATCATACAATAGTACTGTTTGATTATCTTCTGGTGTAAACACCAACTAGAGGTTTCGGTTCAATCTTACATATTGGCACCAATGCCCTGCATTCTACTTCTACCCTGCATCTTACCCGACTTCACCAATCCATCGTAGCGACGCATCAATAAGTGGCTATTGATTTGTTGTAGCGTATCCAGTACAACGCCCACCAAGATCAATAATGAAGTACCCCCAAAGAAGGTAGCAAATCCGGTGTTAACTCCAAATGCTGCTGCGAATGCCGGCAGAATAGAAATCAACCCCAGAAAGACAGATCCCGGAAGAGTAATTCTCGTGGTTACGGCATCAATGAAATCAGCAGTCGCCTTTCCTGGTTTAATCCCCGGAATGAAAGCATTCTGGCGCTTCAGGTACTCAGCGTAGTTCTGTGGATTGACAATCAATGCGGTATATACATAGGTGAAGATTACCACCAAGAAGAAGTAAATCACGTTGTAAGGACCAGAGGTAAAGTCATTGAATGCCCGGAGCAGAGAATTGGACGCGATATCACTTCCATCACCTGCTACAAATTGAGCAATTGTTGCGGGCAGGAACATCAATGCCTGAGCAAAGATAATCGGCATTACCCCCGCGGCATTTACCTTCAATGGGATATAATCACGGTTGCCGGCAGCAGGCATGGAGTTTGCTCCACGACCAACCATTCTTTTGGCAAACTGGATTGGAATTTTACGCACACCAGTTACGATCAGCACGGTGGCCATCGTTACCAAGAAAAGTGCAGCCAATTCCAAAACGAATACCAGGGCACCACCTTGGGTCAGCTGTGACTGGAATTCGAATACCAGCATTTGAGGAAGACGGGCAATGATACCCACCGTGATCAACAAAGAAACACCGTTTCCAATACCACGGTCGGTGATCCGTTCACCCAACCACATAGCAAAGACCGTACCGGTAGAAAGTACAATAATATTTGATACCCAGAAGATTCCATCAGGAATGGAAGGATCAACCGCACCCATTGACTTTACATAAGTAAGGTATCCCCCCCCCTGTACCAGGGTAATAAATACGGTCAGCAAACGGGTGATTTGATTGAGTTTCTTTCTTCCTGATTCTCCTTCTTTAGATTGAAGCCGCTGGAAATAAGGCATAGCAAAACCGAGCAACTGCACGATGATCGATGCCGTAATATACGGCATAATGCCCAATGCAAAGATGGCGGCGTTGTTAAAGGCACCACCTGTGAACACGTTCAGTAACCCAAGCAAATCATTTGGGTTCGAATTGTTTTCGATCGCAGCCTTAAGCATTGCGGGATCCACACCTGGTAAAACCACGTATGATCCTAAACGGAAAACCAATAGCATTCCCAAGGTAAACAGAATGCGGTTACGCAATTCCTTGATTTTCCAAATGTTCTTTATGGTGTCTATTAGCCTTTTCATCTGTCAATTTTATACAAGATTAACACTTCCTCCTTTGGCTTCGATTGCCTCCTTAGCGCTTGTTGAACAAGCGTGTGCCGTTACGTTCAATTTGGCTGATAGTTCGCCGACCCCCAAGATTTTGATCCGGTCATTTTTTCTAACAACGCCAATATTGACCAAGGTCTCCATATCGATGGTATCGAGCTTATACTTCTCAGAAATTGCCTGCAAGCGCTCCACATTCAGTGGCACGTATGCTACGCGGTTAGGGTTTTTAAACCCTCGCTTTGGCAAACGCATTTGCAGTGGCATCTGTCCCCCCTCAAAGTTACGCTTTCTGCTATAACCTGAGCGAGATTTTTGCCCTTTATGTCCACGTGTTGCCGTTCCACCTTTTCCGGATCCTTGTCCTCTAGCAATTCTTTTTTTACCCTTGACAGAACCTTGAGCAGGCTTAAGATTATGTAATTCCATTGTCTTTCCTTTTAGAAATGGTTCTTTCACAAATTTTGCAGTCTAAAGTCTATCGAAAATCAGTGCTACTTAAAGCCCCTGATGCTTCACCTTTTACTTTGCCTACAAAACTTGTCAAAGAACGTTAAAAATAAATTCCCCTACGGGAATAAATTTATGCTTCTTCCACTTTTACAAGGTGATTAACCTTGTTTACCATTCCCAAAATCTGAGGAGTGGCTTCTTTGACCACGCTTTGGTTAATTTTTTTCAGCCCCAGCGCTTTAAGTGTATCTTTTTGACGCTGTGAGCGATCGATGACACTTTTGACCTGTGTGATTTTTACCTTATCCATTGCTTCTCGATTTTGGCTTATTCGCCGTTGAACAATTTCTCCATAGAAATATTGCGGTGCTTAGCCACTTGCTGAGGGCTTCTCAACTTTGACAGTGCATCAATAGTTGCTTTTACCACATTGTGTGGATTAGAAGACCCCTGAGACTTGGCCAATACGTTGTGTACACCCGCAATCTCCAGCACAGCGCGCATTGCACCACCGGCAATTACACCGGTACCATCAGCGGCAGGCTTTACCAGAACTTTACCAGCACCGTATTTACCTTTCTGTTCGTGTGGAATGGTTCCTTTGTACAAGGGCACCTTGATTAAGTTCTTTTTGGCATCATCCACTGCTTTTGCAATAGATTCAGATACATCCCGGGCTTTACCCAGTCCGTGACCTACTGTACCATTACCGTCTCCGACCACCACGATGGCTGCGAAACTAAAGGTACGACCACCTTTGGTTACTTTTGCTACCCGGTTGAGGTTGACCAACTTTTCTTTCAATTCCGTCTCAGCGGGTTTAACTCTATTATTTGAGTTTCTCTTAGCCATTATTCGAAATTTTAAAATTTAAGACCACCTTCACGAGCACCTTCAGCCAAAGCTTTTACACGACCATGGTACAAGTAGCCACTACGATCAAATACAACCTGATCAATATTTAATGCTTTCAAGCGACTGGCAACAATTTTGCCAACCTCTTTAGCTTGTTCCGTTTTATTTCCGGAATTTGCCATGCCTTTCTCCCGAGTGGAAGCTGCAGCAATGGTATGTCCAGCTACATCGTCGATCGCCTGACAGTAAATATCGCGGTTACTCCGAAAAACACTCAGGCGTGGCATTTCTGCTGTGCCTTTGATGCTCTTTCGTATCCGGAGCTGGATTTTTTTTCTTCTCTTTTGTTTGCTAAACTGCATGATTTTTTTGCATTTTCTGCCTTAGTGAAAAACATAATTTGTTTATCCCAAGACACCATATTTCTATCAAAAAACCAATTTCACAATCATCTTTAGGCTTCAGCCACAGATCATTATTTACCAGCGGTCTTACCAGCTTTCCGGCGAATTTCTTCTCCCATGAAGCGGATACCTTTTCCTTTGTAAGGCTCTGGTTTACGGAAGGCTCTGATTTTGGCAGCTACCTGTCCGATCAATTGCTTATCAATACTTTCTAAGCGAATGGATGGATTCTTACCTTTTTCCATTTTTGCTTCCACCTTCACTTCCTCAGGAATGTAGAAATAAATGGGGTGAGAGAAACCGAGTGTCAATTCCAGTAGTTGTCCCATGTTATTGACACGATAACCAACACCAATCACTTCCAATTCTTTTACAAAGCCGTTCGATACCCCTTCGACCATATTATGGATCAATGAACGATACAAACCGTGCATGGAGCGATGACGCTTAGATTCAGTAGGCCGCTTAACGAGAAGTTCTCCATTTTCAACTTCCACCGTCAGATCGGGATCTATCTGCTGCATGAGCTCGCCCTTTGGGCCCTTTACGGTCACCAAATTGCCTTTGCTGACGTTAATGTCAACACCACTTGGGATTGTTACGGGAGCTTTTCCTATCCTAGACATTTCGTTCTGATTTTGGACTCAAGAAAAATTAGTAAACATAACAAAGCACTTCTCCTCCTACATTGAGATCGGCAGCTTGGCGGCCGGTGATCACACCTCTAGAAGTAGAAACGATAGCGATACCTAAACCATTGATCACCCGAGGGATATCATTGGCCTTGCGATAAAGGCGCAAACCAGGTTTGCTGGCTCTTTCCAACTTACGGATGATAGGAGTTTTGGTAGATGGGTCGTATTTCAAAGCGATCTTGATGATGCCTTGATTTCCTTTGCCAACACCATCTTCAAACTTGTACTTCAGGATGAAGCCCTGATCATACAAAATTTCAGTGATGCGCTTCTTTAATTTGGAAGCTGGAATGTCCACGATGCGGTGTCCCGCCTGCTGGGCATTTCTGATTCTGGTCAGATAATCAGCTATTGGATCTGTAACTGCCATTTTATCTTGATTTCGCCGACCGGTTTTCCGAAAATTTTCAGAACCTCGCCAACTGTTAATGAATAATTACCAACTTGATTTAGTAACACCTGGAATTTTTCCAAACAATGCCATTTCGCGAAACTTCACCCGGCAGATTCCAAATTGACGCATGTATCCTTTAGGACGACCAGTCAATTGGCAGCGGTTGTGCAAGCGGATTGGGTTGGAATTGCGAGGGAGCTTATCCAACTCGTCCCAACGACCTTCCTCTTTCAACTGTTTGCGAAGATCAGCGTATTTGGCAACCAAACGTGCTCTCTTTCTTTCCCGTGCGATGACAGATTTCTTTGCCATTATACTTTATATTTAAATATTAATTTCTTTGATTCTTGAATGGAAGGCCCATCGCTTTCAACAAAGCCAGCGCTTCAGCATCCGTATTGGCAGTAGTCACAAAGGTGACATCCATACCAGTAATTTTACTTACCTTATCCAGGTCAATTTCCGGAAAAATGATCTGCTCCGTGATCCCCATGGAGTAATTACCACGTCCATCAAAGCTTTTGTCATTAATACCACGGAAGTCACGTACACGTGGAAGCGCAACAGTGATCAAACGCTCCAAAAATTCGTACATGCGCTCTTTACGCAAAGTGACTCTGGCGCCAATGGTCATCTCTTCCCTCAATTTAAAGTTAGAAACTGACTTCTTGGCTTTGGTTGGCACCGCTTTTTGTCCGGCAATCATGGTCATTTCCTGGAGTGCATTGTCCACCAGTTTCTTATCCTGGGTGGCACCACCTACACCTTGATTGATACAGATTTTTACCAGCCGAGGCACCTCCATGATTGACTTATACTGAAATTGCTCCATTAAGGCTGGCACAACTTCCTCTTTATACTTCGTCTTTAAAGTAGGTTGATAACTCATTATTTTACAATTTCACCGGATTTTTTTGAATATCTTTCGACCTTTTCCCCTTCTACCTTTCTACCCACACGAGTAGGCTCGCCAGTTTTAGGATCAACCAACATCAAGTTGGAGATATGAATTGGAGTGGGAACTTCGTTGATGCCACCAGGGTTGTCCTGACTTGGCTTGGTATGCTTTTTCGCAATGTTGACTTCGTCTACAATGGCCCGATTTTTGTCGGGGAACACCTCAAGCACCTCTCTTACCTTGGTTCTATCTCTGTAGGCACCAGCAATGACCACCACTTTATCGCCTTTTTTGATCTTCAGTTTAGGCGAAAATCTTTTCTGATTGTTAGCTATGTTTGCCATTTTCTTAAAATTATAAAGGGACCGCTAGGGTCACCTGTGCAACTTACAATACCTCTGGTGCGAGGGATACAATACGCATATAATCTCTTTCCCGCAATTCACGTGCTACTGGTCCAAAGATACGGGTTCCTCTTGGTTCATCCTGGTTGTTCAACAACACGACTGCGTTGTCATCAAAACGGATGTAAGAGCCGTCTTTGCGGCGAATTTCTTTCTTGGTACGTACGACCACTGCTTTGGATACCGTACCTTTTTTAATACCTCCTGGAGTAGCTTCTTTTACAGATACTACGATCGTATCTCCGATGGATGCATACCGGCGTTTGGAACCACCCAACACGCGGATACAAAGCACTTCTTTTGCTCCACTGTTGTCTGCCACCCGTAGCCTGGATTCTTGCTGTATCATGACCTTTGTGTTTTGAAATCAAATTCCTTCACCAACAACTGGCATACCTCAGCGGGTAGAGGCCAATCCGCGAATGGAACCGTTTATTTAGCTCTTTCAATAATTTCAACCAACCTCCAACGCTTCTGCTTGCTCAAAGGACGAGTTTCTACGATGCGCACGGTATCACCGATGTTACAATCGTTCTTTTCGTCGTGTGCAAAGAATTTATTGGTTTTCTTTACGTATTTTCCGTAAATAGGGTGCTGCAATCTACGCTGTACGGATACAGAAATGGTTTTATCCATTTTGTTGCTAACCACCAAACCGATCTTCTGCTTTCTGAGATTTCTTTCTGCCATTTTGTTTTAATTTGCAGTGATCAACACTGTTATTGCTTACGTCTTCTTGCGCGAATTTTCGAACGCCCTGCCAAATCCTCAGCACTAGCTTTTGCAAGCTCTCTCTTCCGAATTTCGGTCTTCAAACGAGCGATATCGCGACGAATTTCACGCAAGTCAAGTGGATTGTCTAATCCTTTGATCGCGTGGTCAAATTTCAACTTCTGGTATTGTGCGACGGTTGCTTCCAGCTCACCTCCCAAATCACTATCGGAATAATCCTGGAGCTCTAAAAACTTTTTCGTTGCCATTTCAATCTATAATTAATTGATTGTCAAATTCTTATTTACCCTTGATAGTCTGGCCTAGTCACCGTCTTGGTCAATACCGGCAATTTCTGAGCTGCCAGACGCAAAGCTTCAATTGCAATGTCCGTAGGTACCCCATCAATTTCAAACATAATCCGGCCCGGCTTTACTACGGCTACGTAGTGGTCCAAGTTACCTTTACCCTTACCCATCCGTACTTCCTGCGGCTTGGCAGTAATCGGCTTGTCCGGGAAAATGCGAATCCAGACTTTACCCTCCCGTTTCATGTAACGGGTCATGGCAATACGAGCAGCTTCTATCTGACGGTTGGTGATATACCCCCCATCAAGCGTCTTCAGTCCGAAAGTGCCAAAGGATACTTTGCTACCTTTGTAAGCTAACCCTCTATTTCTACCTTTCTGCTGCTTACGATATTTTGTTCTTTTAGGCTGTAGCATTTCAGTAAATTTTTACTAATTATTTCGCAAAAAGCCGTTCGAACCAACAGCTTTTAAAAAAGCTTGGCAAAGGTACGGCAATTTTTTTATTTATTCTAACCCCTTCTTTGATTTCTTCCACGTCCGCCAGAGTTTCCGCGTCCGCCACCACGACGACCGCCCTCTTTCTTCGCAACACCTACATTTGGAGACAGGTCACGCTTGCCCAGTACCTCACCTTTACAGATCCATACTTTGACCCCGATTTTACCGTAAACGGTTTGGGCTTCTTTCAAAGCATAGTCAATATCTGCACGGAAAGTATGCAATGGTGTACGGCCTTCTTTGTACTCCTCAGTACGTGCCATTTCCGCTCCGTTCAAACGACCAGAGATACGTACTTTGATTCCTTCTGCACCGGCACGAATTGTAGATTGGATGGCCATTTTGATCGCACGACGGTAGTTGATCCGCGCTTCGATCTGCTTGGCGATAGATTCGCCAACAATGTTGGCATCCAATTCTGGTTTACGGATCTCGATGATGTTGATTTGTACATCTTTACCCGTCAACTTCTTCAACTCTTCGCGGATGCGATCCACTTCTTGGCCGGCCTTACCAATGATAATACCAGGACGAGAAGTGTGAATGGTTACCGTAATGCGCTTTAGCGTACGCTCAATCACTGTGCGGGCAATACCGCCTTTGTGAATCCGTGCATTCAGGTATACGCGAATCTTTTCGTCTTCAACAACCTTTTGAGCGTAATCCTTATCACCAAACCAGTTGGATTCCCAACCCCTGATGATTCCTAAGCGATTACCTATTGGATTTGTCTTTTGACCCATGTTAATGGTATAGTTGATGTATTATTTAATGCTTAATCTTCAGTCTCTTCTTCAACCACTTCTACTGCTTCCACCTGGTCTGCTTCCAACGCACGGCGGTTTTCCACAATGATTGTCACGTGGTTGGTACGCTTGCGAATGCGGTGTGCTCTACCGTGTGGAGCTGGACGAAAACGCTTCAACGTACTGCCTTCATCAACAAAAGCGGTTTTGATATACAAATTGTAATCATCAGCGCTTTCGCCATTCAGTTTGTATTCCCAGTTAGCTACTGCTGACAAAACCAGCTTTTCCAACCAATTAGAGGCTTCCCTTTTGGTAAAGCGCAGAATATCCAGGGCTTCGTTGACCTTTTTTCCTCTGATGACATCGACGATCATCCGCATTTTGCGGGCAGACATCGGTACATTCTTGAGTTTAGCTACTGCTTCCATCTTTCAATTATTTTTTGCGATTACCGGAGTGACCTCTAAAGCTACGGGTTGGAGAAAACTCTCCCAGCTTGTGGCCTACCATATTTTCCGTAATGAATACCGGTACAAATGTCTTCCCGTTGTGTACCGCAATGGTTTCACCCACCATATCCGGTATGATCATGGAAGAACGGGACCAGGTTTTGATAACTGACTTTTTAGAGGACTCTTTAGCTTTGGCGACTTTATCCAACAACTTGTGGAAAACGTAGGGTCCTTTTTTGATTGATCTTGCCATATCTTTTCCGTATTAAGAGGCTATGGGGTCAAACCCTTAGCACTTATTTACTTTTTCTAGTTTTACGTTTTGAAATGATCAGGCGGTTAGAGCTCTTGTTCGGGTTACGCGTTTTTTGGCCTTTAGCCATAATACCCGTACGTGAACGTGGGTGCCCTCCGGAAGCTCTTCCTTCACCACCACCCATTGGGTGATCCACAGGGTTCATAGCTACACCTCTTACACGAGGACGTTTACCCAACCAACGCTTTCTACCTGCTTTACCCAATACCTGCAGACCGTGATCCGAGTTGGAAGTATTGCCAATGGTTGCTCTACAAGTCAATAATACCCGACGCACTTCACCGGATGGGAGTCTTACCGAGGCATATTTACCTTCTCTACCCATCAATACTGCGTTAGTACCTGCACTTCTTGCCATAGCTGCACCTTTACCAGGTTGCAATTCTACTGCATGGATGACAGAACCCAATGGAATATCCTTCAAAAACAAGGTGTTACCTACTGTTGGCGCTGCACCCTCTCCAGAAACGATTTCGTCTCCGACTGTTAATTTTTCTGGCGCAATGATGTAGCGTTTCTCGCCATCTGTGTATTCCACCAATGCGATGAATGCGGTACGGTTTGGATCATATTCGATCGTCTTCACGGTTGCCTTCACACCGTCTTTGTCTCTCTTGAAATCGATGATCCGGTAGCGGCGCTTGTGCCCACCACCACGCTGACGAACAGTCATTTTACCATCGTGGTTACGTCCACCTGACTTTTTCAAGGAGGTGGTCAACCCTTTCTCCGGCTTATTCGTCGTAATTTCCGCGTAAGCATTGCCGACTCTGGTACGAGTACCCGGAGTAATCGGATTATACTTTTTAACTGCCATTTTAAAAAAGTTTCATTTATACGAATACCCTTACAGACTTTGCGGGATTATCCCATAACTGTCCTTACCCCTTAGGCAGGCAAAGGATTCGTTTGATTTTTAAATTTCACCAAAGAAATCAAGTTCCTCACCTTCTTCCAGTTTGATGACCGCTTTCTTATATGGAGAAATCTGGCCGCGCAAAATTCCGGAACGGGTGTTTCTGTTTTTTGTTTTACCTGGTATGATCATTGTGTTGACTGATTCAACATTCACACCATACATATTCTCCACGGCTTTTTTGATCTCCACCTTGTTCGCAGCTTTGTTTACGATAAAGCTGTATTGGTTCAATCCCTCAGAAAGCTTTTCTGCTTTCTCCGTGATGATAGGCTTGATTAAGATTGACTTTGCCATTTTTAAAAAATTCTGATGCTAACTCACTGATTTTGGCAATCAGTTCTTAAGCAAATGTTTCTTTAATCTTTTCAATTGCGCCCTCAGAGAGGATCAACTTGTTGGCCTTCATGATCTCATACACATTGAGTTCATCAGCTTTCACAACGGTAGATCCTTTCAGGTTACGGCTGGACAGAAATACTTCTTTTTCAAACTCAGGAGTAACCAAGAGGGATTTCTTGCCAAAAACCTGCAAGCTTTGCAGCAGGGTAATAAATTCCTTTGTTCTTGGAGCATCAAAGGAAAAATCTTCCAACACTACGAGATCACCTGCATTGGCTTTGGTAGCCAAAGCTGACTTACGAGCCAATTGTTTAACCTTTTTGTTGAGGCGAATGCCGTAGGTACGAGGACGTGGACCAAAAATTCGTCCACCACCACGAAATACCGGGTTTTTGATATCGCCGGCACGAGCAGTACCCGTACCTTTTTGACGCTTAATTTTGCGGGTAGATCCTGCGACCTCACCCCGCTCCTTAGATTTGTGAGTACCTTGACGCTGATTGGCCAAATATTGTTTGACCGCCAGGTAAACGGCATGCTCATTGGTTTCTACACCAAAGATATCTTCGGGAAGTTCAATTTCCCTGCCGGTTGGTTGGCCTTGAGTATTAAGCACCTGGATTTTCATCTCTTCTAATCTTTATCAGATTCGGGTGTAGCCTACGGGCGTACACCAAAATTATTTTTTCTCAATAATTACGTACGCACCTTTATGGCCTGGAACAGCACCCTTGATCAACAAAAGATTTTGATCAGCAAAAACCTTAACCACTTGCAAGTTCTTGATTTTCACCCGGTCTCCGCCATCGCGGCCGGCCATGCGCATTCCTTTGAATACTTTTGCAGGGTAAGAAGCTGCACCAATCGATCCAGGAGCCCGTTGCCGGTTGTGCTGGCCGTGAGTCGCGTCGTTCACACCACGGAAATTGTGGCGCTTAACAACACCTTGGAAGCCTTTACCTTTAGAAGTACCAACTGCACTTACTAAGTCACCTTCGACGAATACCTCGTCAACTTTGATCAATTCTCCGATAGCCTTTTCAGTAATATCGAAGTCGCGGAATTCTACTACCTTCCGCTTTGGAGTTGTCTTTGCGTTTTGGAAATGCCCTAGGAGAGGTTTTGTGGTATTTTTTTCCTTAGCTTCACCATAGCCCAATTGAAGAGCTGTGTAGCCGTCAGTTTCCTCAGTCTTAACCTGAGTTACCACACATGGACCTGCTTCGATGACTGTACACGCAATATTGCGTCCTCTTTCATCGAAAATGCTGGTCATGCCAATTTTCTTACCGATTAATCCGTTCATCAGTATAATATTTTAAATATCAGATACCTGATAGCACAATCAACGTCCCTACAGAAAATCCGTAGTTGATTTTGATTGGTTCAAAGCCTTGGCAGCCATAGCAATAAGGCCTTGACGAAGTTTTTTCTCAAAAGAAAAGCGGATTGCTTCTCAAACCAAGAATAGCTACCTATCTGGTTTCCTCTTAAGTATCGCTAAAAATAATTACGTCAACTTTACTTGAATGTCTACACCACTCGGCAATTCCAGTTTGGACAGGGCATCGACTGTCTTCTGGGTGGGAGTATAGATTTCAATGAGGCGTTTGTGGGTACGCAACTGGAACTGCTCACGAGACTTCTTGTTGACGTGCGGAGAACGGAGCACGGTAAAGATTTTCTTCTCGGTGGGCAGCGGAATCGGACCCGTCACAACAGCGCCACTATTTCGCACCGTCTTTACAATCTTTTCGGTAGACTTATCTACAAGATTGTGATCGTAAGACCGTAGTTTGATTCTGATTTTCTGATTCATGCCTTGATTGAATTATTTCAAATTTCAAGCTTGAGATTCAGAGATTGCCAATCATTACTGGCAGTGCTCTGAATCTCATTAATTATTAAGGTCTTAAACTTTTACTTCGCCTTTTGCTTTTTCGATAATCTCTTTGGCGATACCAGCTGGAGCTTCTGCATAATGCGAGAATTCCATGGTTGAGCTGGCACGACCTGAGGTAATCGTACGCAAGGAGGTAACGTATCCAAACATTTCTGCCAGAGGTACGTCAGCCTGAATGGCTACTGCATTACCGGCACGTCCTTCCTGGCCTTTGGGAAGACCACGACGACGGTTCAAGTCACCGATAACACTACCTACATATTCTTCAGGAGTAACTACTTCCAACTTCATGATTGGTTCTAGTAGTACCGGCTTAGCGCTAGTGGCAGCAGCCTTAAACCCTTCCTTCGCACAAAGTTCGAAGGCAATTGGTTTTGAGTCCACCGCGTGCATAGATCCGTCATACACCCGTACTTTCATGCTATCGATGTTGTATCCGGCCAAAATGCCGTTATCCATCATAGCCAAGAAACCATCTTTGATTGGCTTCATGTAGTTCTTGTCGATGGAACCACCAACAATTCCCCACACAAACTGCAATTTTTCCTTACCGCTCTTGAAATCTTCGCTTTCCAAGAATTCCTCATCGGCAGGACCGAGTTCAAATTCCATGTCGGCAAAGAGACCAGAACCACCGGTTTGTTTTTTCAAACGCTCGCGGTGAGTAACGGTGTTGGTCAGTGCTTCTTTATAGTTCACCTGTGGTTGTCCTTCGTTCACCTCTACTTTGAATTCTCTTCTCAAACGGTCAACGATGATTTCCAAGTGAAGCTCACCCATACCGCTAATAACGGTTTGGTTAGTGTCTTCGTCATAACGAACGCGGAAAGTAGGATCTTCTTCAGAGAGTTTGGCCAAAGCCATTCCCAACTTATCCAGGTCCTTTTGTGATTTAGGCTCAATGGCCACACCAATCACCGGATCTGGGAAAGTCATACTTTCCAATACAATTGGATGCTTGTCGTCGCAAAGCGTATCACCGGTGCGAAGGTCTTTAATCCCTACTGCGGCGGCGATGTCACCTGCTTCTACCGAATCAATTGCATTCTGCTTATTAGAGTGCATCTGGTACAAACGAGAAATCCGTTCTTTTTTACCAGAGCGAGTATTCAGCACATAAGAACCTGCATCTAAACGACCAGAATAAGCGCGGAAGAAAGCCAAACGACCTACGTAAGGGTCCGTTGCAATCTTGAATGCCAAAGCGGCAAACGGCTCGTCTACACTTGGCTTACGCTTTACTGGTTCCTCTGTGTCAGGGTTGATCCCCTCTACTGCTTCGATATCCAAAGGTGATGGCATGAAAGCACAAACAGCATCCAATACAGCTTGTACTCCTTTGTTTTTAAACGCAGAACCACACATCATTGGAATAATGCTCATATCAATCACAGCAGCACGAATGGCCGCGCGAATTTCATCAGCAGAGATGGAATCAGGATCTTCGAAGTATTTTTCCATCAAGGTCTCGTCATACTCAGCAACAGCTTCCAGCAATTTTTCGCGGTATTCTGCTACGGTATCCACCAAATCTTCAGGAGTAGGAATAACTTCGAAAGTCATCCCCATATCGTGCTCGTTCCAAACAATCGCCTGATTGGTAATCAGGTCAACCACTCCTCTGAAGCGCTCTTCTGCACCAATTGGTACTTGCAGAGGCACTGCATTGGCACCCAACTTCTCCTTAACATCGTTTACAACGTTGAAGAAGTCAGCACCAGAGCGGTCCATTTTGTTAACGAAACCGATACGTGGAACTTTATAACGATTGGCTTGGCGCCAAACTGTTTCAGATTGTGGCTCAACACCAGATACAGCGCAGAATAATGCTACCACACCATCCAATACACGCAATGAGCGTTCTACCTCAACAGTAAAATCAACGTGACCAGGAGTGTCAATAATATTGAACGTATATTCCTGATCTTTTTCTAACCACTTCCAAGATGCCTTTGTCGCAGCAGAGGTAATGGTAATACCTCTTTCCTGCTCCTGTTCCATCCAGTCCATGGTGGCTGCACCATCGTGCACCTCACCAATCTTGTGGCTAATACCAGTATAGTATAGCACACGCTCGGTGGTCGTTGTTTTACCGGCATCAATGTGAGCAGCAATACCGATATTTCTTGTGAATTTTAAGTCTCTAGCCATGACTAGTCCTCAAACGGGAATTTTATAGTTAGTGCAATTAAAAATTAGTTGGTGTAAAGGTTTACACTTTAAAGTGTGCAAATGCCCGGTTGGACTCTGCCATTTTGTGTGTGTCTTCTTTACGCTTCACAGCAGCTCCTTCACCTTTGCTTGCTGCTATCAGCTCAGAGGCCAATTTTTCAGCAAATCCTTTTCCACTGCGCTGGCGAGCAAAACGAATCACCCACTTCATGCCAATAGACAACTTTCTTTTAGCCCGGATTTCCGTTGGAATTTGGAAGGTTGCTCCACCGATGCGTCGGCTTCTTACCTCCACCTGAGGCATTGCATTGTTCAAGGCTTTCTTCCAAATAGCATGTTCGTCCTGCTTGGTTCTTTCCTTGATAAGGTCCATAGCCTCGTAAAAAATACTGAAAGCTACCCCTTTCTTACCCTGCCACATTAAGTTGTTAACAAACTGGGTAACCATCGGATCTTTGTAACGCGGATCCGGAGCGATAATTCTAACCTTTGGTTTTCTTTTTCTCATTATCCTTAATTAGAGGTTTCGAAAAAAAAGTGAAACATAATTACTACTTAGGTCTCTTAGTGCCGTACTTAGAACGACTCTTCTTGCGATCATTAACCCCGGCAGTATCCAATGCACCACGTACAATTCGATAACGCACACCTGGCAAGTCCTTTACTCTACCACCCTGAATCAACACGATGGAGTGCTCCTGCAAGTTGTGCCCTTCTCCCGGAATATAGGCGATCACTTCGATGCCATTTGTCATACGGACCTTAGCAACCTTACGCAGCGCTGAGTTCGGCTTCTTCGGAGTTGTTGTATAAACTCTAGTACATACTCCACGTTTCTGTGGACAAGACTCCAAAGCACGCGATTTACTCTTCACGATTACTTTCTCTCTGCCTTTGCGTACAAGTTGATTAATAGTAGGCATATTTTTTGCTTAATTTTAATGGTTGTTTATTGCTTTAAACTAGCCCTATGGGCATGCCTATTTCAAAAGCGATTGCAAAGGTAAGTACTTTTACTCAAAAACCAAAAGCATAATTTAAAAATAATTGAGGATAAATAATCCACACCTCTTCCCTTGTATAAGCTAACACAGATCCTAGAAATAAAGTATCGAATAATGGGGCTTAAACAGAATTATTATTCCCCAGCTTGACCACCATAGGGAATTATTGATGTACCTCCTGCCATATAGTCCCGTTAAAGCAATCGTGGTTTTTTATCCCGCATTCCTAAAATCAGGGGATTTTCTCTTAAATTTACAGCTCTTGCCACTAAAAACTGACCGATGGATACCTCCGCTCTAGGCTACGAAGAGTCCTTTGCTATTCGCACTTACGAGATTGACAACCACAAAAAAGCGACCATCCCCGCACTGGTCAGATTGATGCAGGAAGCAGCTATGCAAAATGTGATGCAACTCAAACTCTCGATTTGGGATCTGGAAGAACACCACATCTCCTGGGTTTTGCTGAAAAAAAATATTCATATCAACCGCATCCCTAATTTGGGGGAAACCATCATCGTGACCACCCAACCTACCGGCTTTGAAAAGTTTTTCGCCTACCGCGATTTTCGGATTTTTAGCCAACAACGGGAGTTGCTACTGTATTCCGCCACTACCTGGTTACTCATGGATACTCAAAGCAGGAAGATGGCGCGAATTCCCCAATTTATCCTCGATTATACCTCACAAATGCCTCCCAAAAAGGATTGGCTACCCAGACCGGAAAGTAAGTTTCCAGCCTTCGAAAAGGTCGATTTTAGCGATGACTTTCGGGTCAGTTGGCACCACCTGGATTTCAACCAACATCTTAATAATACGCAATACATCGCCTGGATGTTAGATACCATCCCTTCTACCCTACTGCAAAATGGCATTCTAGAACAATTTGAAATCCAATACCGCCATGAATGCAAACTTGGAGACCAACTACTGGCCCAAACCCAACAACTAGGGGATCATTATTTCTTGCACCGACTCATCCATCAAGATAACCAACAAGAAGTGGCTGTAGCAAAATCTAAATGGAAATAGCTGGATACCAATAATACCCGCCTTCCAATTCGCCCATTTTCCCAATTGTTTTCTAACGGATTGCTCACTCAGCTACTGACTGCCGAGGCTTTACACCTACCCCTGCCTTCCCAATAAATACTAACCTTTTCTACTAAAAAAAGTTAAAAATTCAGAAAAAGCCGAATATTTCAAATTTATATTGGCATTTAAGGAATTAGAATAATACTTTTGTTTCCAATAGAAGCTATCAAAATGGATATACAAATCAATATCGAAGACGTTCAGCTGATCATGGGAGACCAATTCTCCGTAGCATTTCAGGCTTGCATGGATTCTACTTATTGCAACCATTGCCAGGAAAATTGTCCGTCGGTAAGTATCGAGAAACTCTGGCTCAACCACCTCGGTGATGTCATTGTAGAGGGACGCTGTGAGCAATGTAAAGGAAAAACCAACCGCTATATTGAAACCGGGGAAAATCCAGATAGCTATGACCAAGCCATGGCCATCCGCGAAATCCAAATTGATCTGCTGAAGTGTTACAATCCTCGTTTCTAATCTAACCTTCTCTACCACACTCCGGTGGACATCCGGAAAGTGGCTACCATCCGCAAATACTGCTCATAAGAAAAACCACACTTACACTCTTCCGGATAATAAGACATGATATTCGCCACATGTGGCCGATAAAACTCGCCATTGGCATCGGTTTTCGCAAGGATAAAACGGCAGGCTTGCAAGGTAATGTATTTGCCCACCAACGTATCTCCCGTCGCGTAAGGATCGGCAGGAGTATCACAAATGAGGTCCCCCTCAGTTTCACAATTCTCCCCATTCACCAATTCCGTACCAAAACCTTCATTGGTGTGCAATAGACCAAAGTAATGCCCAAATTCGTGGGTAAGTGCCTTCGGGATGGTCGCCACACAAAATTTCTTAATCATCACCCCTCCCGCATCCGTCATGGTAATGCCCGCATTAGTAGTATAACCACAATCATCAGGCGCCCAGGGAATGTCTTGCACAAAAAAGACATTGATGCGATTGTTTTGGTGATACTTTACCTGCATCTCTTCCCATTCATTGGTATTGAGCGGTTTGTTGTACTGAAAATTATCGATGTAACGGAATTCACAGACCTCAAAATGTAGACCAATGGGTTGGAAATAAAAATTAAGGGTATCAATGCTCTCCAGAATTTGAGCTTCACCAATGCCTTCATTTCCCGAAGTATCCCTCACAATATGGGCGACTACTGAAAATGACTTGTCCAGAGAAGGCAACCTAGACTGTTGGCTGTGGTAATATTGTGCCGTGAGTAGGGGCCCACCGGCCAATAACATCAGAGTGGTCAGTAAAATACGATTCATGGGTTGACTTTAAGCGCAATTAAAAGATGATTTGCAATTTAGGATATTTAGGTTTATTTTGCAAGCGTGACATCGAGTGCTATCAGCACAAATCATTACCGTACAAACACCTACCCTCTTTGTAAACTACAAAGGGAGCTATCGTGATTTACCACCAAGGTACGGTATAAATACTACCCCCTTCCTGGATTGGTGTGGTCAGTTCTTTCTAAGCTGTTCATACCCCTCAGTCACTAAAATTTGATGATCACTTGCCCCTATGTGGCAATAATCCCAGGATGATGAATACAACAAACGCCAAACTCTTTCTGCTGTGCTGTGCGGTCTTTTCTTTTCAAATGCTGACTGCCCAAACAGCTTCCGTCATGGAAGGTTGCGCACCTTTGGAAATCAGCTTTTCACCACCGGATGGAGCTGCAAGTTTTTATTGGGACTTCGACAATGGAGCGACTTCTACCCTATCCAATCCGGTGAACACCTATATTCAGCCCGGTAATTATACGGTGAGCTTTAGGCCAACCCCCGATGATCCGGTGACCGGCACTATCGCTATTGTGGTATACGAAAAGCCCAACCTGCAAATTGCCAGTGACACCACCTCAGGTTGCCGCCCTTTGCTGGTCAACTTTAGCGACCAAACGGAGTTACCGACAGGCATTTCGATCACAGACTATGAGTGGGTATTTGGCGATGGCGGCATTTCCAACGGGACCTCCACTCCGGCCCACCTCTATACCACTAGTGGTAACTTTACAGTTTCTCTAGCTGTAGAGACCAATTTGCCGAGTTGCAATGTGACCAAAATATTCCCTGATCTCATCCAGGTGACTAGCGTCAACAATGTGGGCTTTATTACCATTCCCAATCCGGCACGTGCCTGTGAGCCCCCCTTAAATGTTACCTTTTTAAGTTTCACCTCCAGCAATGGCCTGACCTTCGACTGGGATTTTGGCAATGGCAATACATTCACCGGGGTCAATCCACCACAACAGCTCTACACAACCGATGGGGAGTTTCCGGTAACGCTAACCGCCCGAGATACCAACGGGTGCTTCAATACCGCCATGCAAACCGTGGACATTGGGAAATTGACTGCCAGTTTTGAAATCCCCGATACGGTTTGTATTCGCGACAGCATTTTCATTACCAATACGTCTGACCCTGGAACTTATTTTTGGGAATTCTCCGAAGGAGCTTCTATCAATACAACCTCTGTTGAGCATCCGGCACTGATCTTTACTCAAGCCGGGTGGGTAGATATTCACCTTACGGTAATGCCTCCTGACAGCATATGCCCTGGCGACACCACCATCACTGTTTATGTAGATGAGGCCGACGCCAGCTTCACCGCTGCCCCCAATTATAGTTGCTCCAATCCATTAATTGTCAATTATACCCCGCTTTCCACCCTCACCAGTGAATGGCTGTGGCTTTTTCATGACCTCAACTTCTCTACAGAGCAATTTCCTACGGATACGCTCGCTTACGAAGATCTCTCCGAATATGGAGAAAAAGGCCCCAAGCATTTCTTCACCCAGCTCATCGCGACCAACCCCTCAGGTTGTCGAGATACGGTATTCCGAGCAGATACGATCTATCAACCCAATGCCTGGTTTATGCCAGATAAAATTGATGGTTGTGCTCCACTGACCGTACTCTTTGCAGATTCCAGTAGCTCCAGAGAACCCATCACCTCCTGGACTTATGTCTTCGGCGATGGCACTTCACAAACCCTGACCAGCTATGACGAACCCATCGAACATATTTTCACGGCTCCCGGTGAGTACGATGTACAACTTTTTATCGAAAATGCCGGCGGTTGTGCTGATACATCCTATACGATTACTATTGAAGTAGGCGCTCCCCTACCCCTCGATTTCGCTGTTGATCAGTCCGAGGTGTGCCCCGGAGATGAAGTCTTACTGACCAGTCTATTAGACGACCCCAGAATTGATGCCTGGCATTTTGCCACCGAAGGTGATCGCAGTTCACATTGTTACCTCAACGATAAATTGCAATGGGCATTTACTGCTGATACAGGACCGCAAGCCGTCACCCTCACCGTAGCATACAATGGTTGTCAATCCACATTAACCAAAGAAAACCTGATCCAGGTAAAAGGCCCCATCGCCCAACTGGATTATGAAATGGACTGCTCGGCGTCGAATGACTTCATTTTCCGCGATTCCAGTTTAAGCGCCACTTTCGTGCAATGGAACTTCGGAGATGGTGAGACCAGTACCGCAAACAACCCCATACATTCCTATGAACAAACTGGCGACTATACGGTCATCCTAACCGCCGAAAATGACACCAGTGGCTGTCCTATTTCCAGGGATACCATGACCATCCATGTACGCAATCCCCAGGCCATTTTTGACTTGCCGCTAAACGCTTGCAAAGGAGAAGTTTTGACCTTGAACGGGGCCAGCTCTATCGATGTGAATGCCGATTGCTGGAAGGGATATGAATGGTTTTTTGCCAAAAACAATCGCCCGATTACCACCCAGGACACCTCCGTCTTTGTTAGATTTAGTAAACCTGGTAGAGATACCGTCTCTTTGGTTGTCGAAGACATCAATGGCTGTAAAGATACCCTTACCCAGCTGATCGATATTCGGGAAATTGAAGCTGCATTTGACGCCAGTACCTACTTTATTTGCCCCGATGTAGATCATCCCATTTCGTTTACTGATTTCACCCAAGCCGATACCAGTATTGCCTCCTGGTCTTGGAATTTTGGTGACGGCGACACTTCAAATTTACAAAACCCCGTGCACCTCTTTGAAGGTTTTTCCGACAGTTATCTGGTCACGTTGGAAGTGACTGATGCGCTGGGCTGTAAGGGTTTTGCGCAAGACACCATCGCCATTTATCAGCCTACTACAACCATTGTCACCCAACCCATCGTCCCCAATATTTGTCTCGGACAAACCTTAAACATTTCCGCTCCTGACTTTACTGATGCCGGTTCCTTTTTATTATTCAATTGGGATTTTGGCAATGGGGACCAATCTACAACCCAGAGCAATGAAGTGGTCTATGATACGGCTGGCACCTATCAGGTTCGGCTGACTTACGAGGAGGCCAGCTCTGGTTGTGGAGGTACTCTTACTCGACTTGTAAATGTGCAGAGCTATCCCGAAGCAGCCTTTAGCAGCAGTGTGGATAGCTTACCGGTGATCTGCTATCCGGCCAATATTTCCTTCATGGACCAAAGTGAAAGTGATTTCAACCTGACCTACACCTGGGACTTTGGCAATGGCCAGTCGGCAGCAGGCCCTACTCCCGCCGCCTCCTTTGACAAAGGAACTTTTGACATTCGATTGGTGGCTTCCACCTCCTATGGTTGCCGCGATACTGCTTATAGCCAGATCACCCTAATTGGGCCGGAAGGCAACTTTTCCATCGACCCCAATGGCATCTGCCTGGGGGAAAGTGTGACTTTGACCTTGCAAGACACCATAGATGTAGACGCTTACACCTGGAATTTTGGAGATGGCCAGCAAGAAAGTGATGTGAATCCAGTCACGCATACCTATGACTTTGTCCCCCCCAGTGGCCAAACTGTGGTGACCCTCATTTTGGAGGGCGCCAACGGAGCATGCACCTATGCAGTGGAAAATCCCTTAACAATAGCAGCCGTGAATGCTGATTTTCAAATTGAAAACAGTCTGGATTCGATTTTTTGTTCAGGGCCGCTGCAATTCAACAACCAATCAATCGGTGGCGATCTATTTCATTGGAATTTTGACAATGGCAATACTTCTGAGGAATTAAACCCTGCGGAAACCTTCTCCGCTGGCACCTACAATATCCAACTGGCCATTGAAAATAGTACTTTGGGTTGTCAAGATACCCTCATCAAACAGATTAGCGTCATTGACAACCCCATCATCAATATCCTGCCAGATACGCTTTGCCCCGGAGATACCATTCAGCTACGGCTGGAGTCTCCTTTTGAAAATGCGACCTATGTCTGGGAACCCGCTAATTTAGTGGAAGACAATAATGCGTCCAATCCTCTGGCCTTTCCGGCCACGACCACTGAATTTTCGGTTACCGTGACCAATGCAAATGGTTGTGAGGGCGTGGGTAATCAGCAAATCGATGTCATTACTCCCTTTTCGGGGATTCCGACAGACACTTTGATTTGTGAAGGCGATACCTTACTACTCAATCTTCCGGAGGATGGTTTTCACTTCTTTAGCTGGACACCCAGTGGACCACCATTTGCCCCGGAGGACGACCAAATCTACCAACTGCAGGTCACCGATGTACTCGGTTGCCGGGAGGACCTTTTTGAGTTAGCCCTTACGGTAGTGGGTGATAAATTTGACATTCCCAATGTGTTCACGCCAAACGGGGATGCAATCAACGATATCTTCAAGGTATATTCAGAGGTTGATCCGGCGCGGGAAGACTTGATGCAAATCCTCGATTTTAAGGTGTACAATCGCTGGGGCAACCTGGTATACGAAGGCAGCGGGCCCGCAGCGGCCTGGGATGGGACTTATCAGGGGGTGCCTGCCCCATCAGAAGTGTACATTTATGCCATCACGATCTACTTCCCGAAGTATGGGCGCAGTTTTGTGGAAACGGGGGATGTGACTTTGATGCGGTGATGATTTAATTAATCTCTCGTGAAGCTCCCAAGTCGCAATATTTCTTTTATAAAAACCTCGCGGTTTCCATAAAAGAAATTACGATGATGTTGACCTGTTTTGACAGGATTCACAAGATTGACAGCCAAATAAATTTGGCCGTTACGAGCTGATGATGAATGGGCGCAGTTCCGTCCTGTCTCAGTAAGAATACTGTTATAATTTGTTGTCAA
>CAXHCA010000041.1:0-48020 GCA_964015035.1 uncultured Saprospiraceae bacterium | reverse complement strand
GATGAGATGTCGTCTCGTGGGCTCGGAGATGTGTATAAGAGACAGCATCTCGGCTGAGCCGAGATGCACTCAAAAATGAGCCTCCCGAGAACCCAAAATCTGCAATTTTCGCTGCTAAAGCACCACCTCCAAACATGCACTAAGGCTTTCAATTGGGCCAATCTAACAATCAAGCACTAAATTGTGGGAAGGGAAAAATTAAAAATCCAAGCCGCCCTGGAAAATAGTCAATCCATAGGTTGCTAACCTACAATTTTTTGCCGGCAAGTAAAGCTGTTACTGCAAAAAAGGATTGGTTTGGCGCTCATACCCAATCATCGTCGCTGGCCCGTGGCCGGGGTATACCCGAATATCATCTCCCAGTGGCAATAGTTTATGCACAATGCTACTAATGAGTGCATCGTAATTACCTCCAGGCAAGTCAGTGCGCCCGATGCTGCCTTGAAAGAGCACGTCCCCGGCAATTAGAAATTTGCTTTCCCGGCAGTAAAAGGATAAGCTCGCCGGTGAATGCCCCGGTGTGAAGATAGCCTCCAATTCGGTATTGCCAAAGCGGATAACATCCCCCTCTTCGATAAAACGCTCCGGGTCGGGACTATTGTCGCGCATAGGCACTCCATACATGGCGGCAATTTGTGGCACCATTTTTAAAACAGGCATCTCTCCTTCGTGAATTTCTAATGGCAATTGATATTTATTGGCTACAAAAGCATTGCCAAAAATATGATCCAGGTGGCAATGTGTATTGATCAGGCGCACCGGTTTGAGTTGGAGTTCTTCAATTTTGGCAACCAAAGCCTTTTCCTCGGCCTGGCTGTTGCAGCCCGGATCGAAAATCACGCATTCTCCCGTCTCATCGTACACTAAATAAGTGTTTTCCTGAAAATCATTGAATGTAAGGCCGACAACATCTGACATATTTTTCCGTTTTGATAGTAGCAATTATAGTGGAAAAAATCTATCTTGATAGGGTTATGCCGAAAAATTTTATTTTGTCAAAACCTTATAGGTACAAAATCCGTCTTATATTATGTAATCGTACCTTTTAACGCATCTTGTTATTCAGGAGCACCGAATCAGCAGTCACCAGACAATCAACCAATTATGAAGCAATATATCTACGCGCTAGCACTGTTCATGGGCCTGGGACCCCTTCTCACCGCGCAAAGCACACAAACTACCTTTGGTAAAAACAGGGTGCAGTACCACACTGATTTTGACCAATGGCTCCAATACGAAAGCGATAATTTTATTACCTACTGGTATGGCGAAGCCCGCAACATCGGGCAATCTGTCGTACAATTCGCAGAATACGACTTTCAACACATTCAAAACATCCTCGAACACCGCATCAATGACAAATTGCAGCTGATCGTTTACACCGATATTACCGATCTCAAACAAAGTAATATTGGTAGTGAAGAAGCTTTTACCAATACCGGTGGGCTGACCAAAATTGTGGGAAATAAGATTTTTGTCTACTTCGACGGTAATCACAACCATTTGCGGCGCGACATTCGCGAGGGCATCGCTTCCTTGTATCTGGATGCTATGTTGTTTGGAACCAACCTCCAGGAAATTGTACAAAATGCCGTGATGATGAACCTCCCCGAATGGTTCAAGCAAGGGTTGGTGGCTTATGTAGGCGAAGAATGGAATACCAAACTGGATAATCAGTTACGCGATATCTTATTGAATGAAGATTTTAAAGGATTTGAACGTTTTGCGGAAGATTATCCCAAATTAGCCGGCCACTCTTTGTGGTATTACATTAGCGAAAGCTTCGGCACCTCCACGGTTTCTAACTTATTGTATCTCACCCGTATCAATCGCAGTGTAGAGAGCGGTTTTTTGTATGTACTGGGCAGCCCGTATGAGGTAGTGACCAATAGTTGGGCCAAATTTTTCATGGCGCGCTACAAGGCGGAAGTCGCCCTTTGTAACGAACCAGATGGTCGCCAACTGGAATTTAAAAACAAGCGAAATCTACCGATCACTCAGGTTAAAATGAGTCCTGATGGTCAGCAAATTGCTTATGTGACCAATGAAATTGGAAAATATAAAGTCTATGTGCAAGACGTGCGCAAAGGCAAGCGTAAAGTCGTTTTTAAAGGGGGCTTTCGCAATGCTTTCCAAGCCACCGATTACAATTACCCTTTAATTGCCTGGAATCCCAATGCACAGGACTTGGCCATCCTCTCTGAGAAGCGAGATATTGTGCGCCTGCATTCCTACAATGTGAAGTCGGGAAAAACAGAAACGGAAACCATTGCCAACCAATACCAGCGCATCAACAGCATGGATTTTGTCAACCCCTTTGCTCTGGTGTTCTCGGCGACCATCAATGGCTATTCCGATATTTACGTCTATTATACCAAGACCCGCCAAACGGAGAGAATTACCAATGACTTTTATGACGACCTGGATGCGACTTACGTCAAATTTGGCCGCCAGCAGGGCATCATGTTTGCCTCCAACCGACCAGATAGTATCCTGAGTCAGTTACGGCTAGACACCATTCTACCCATCAATTCCTTTGATCTTTTCTTTTACGATATGGATACAAAATCCAAGGAATTGGTGCGCATAACACGGACGCCCAATGCAGATGAACGCTACCCTATGCAGGTCGACACAACACACTTTTCCTTCCTGACGGATCAAAGTGGTATTTCAAACCGAAAGGTCGGTTACCTGGAGGAATACATCCATCATTACGACCAGTTTATTACGCTCGAAGACGGTTCTGAAATTGTCATCAATGCCGATTCTACCCTGGCCAATATTGATAGCCTACCAGTTGATACGATCATCATCGTACCTATAGTCAAACAACGGGCAGTTAACCACCCGGTTTCGAATTATGATCGGGGTATTTTGAGCCAGCATACCTCACCTCGCGTGGGCAAGCAAGTGGAATTATTGATGCGCAATGGGGCTTATACCATTTACCGCAGTGATGTGGTCATAGATACCACCATTGCAGCAGCTCCTACAGCCTTCCATCAATACCGCAGTAAGGCTAAAATAACGCCAGTCACCAGTACAGAAAAAATCATCCCACAGGTCACCGTTTTGGATGAAGTCACCAAAATCACCCTTAACCCGCAACCGACTCCAACTCCAGAAACAGACAAAACGAAACCCGATAAAGAAGACGATATTGACATTGACAACTACCTGTTCCAAAGCGAATTTGACGATGATGAAGAACCGGTCATGACCATCAAAGAAGAAAAGCCCAAAGCAGATCGGACCACCCCAGAGAATGATGTCGACGATTTTCAAGTTGTCAGCGACAAACCAGTGCAAAATAACTCCGCCGGGGCACTGCCTCCTCCAGGTTATACCACTGATGGGGTGTATCGCTACCGCCCGGGACTAGTCACGCCATACCGGCTGAAATTCCGAACCGACTATGTGACTACGCAATTGGATAACAGCCTACTATTTGAAGGCTTGGAAAGTTTTTCGGCTAATCCCAATGGCTTCAATTATCCTCCCTTGGGAATCTTATTGAAAACCAACTTCAAAGACCTGTTTGAAGATTACGAATTTGAGGGTGGCGTACGGGTACCTACCAACTTCAATGGCACCGAGTATTTCCTCATCTTTAAGGATAAAAAAAGAAGGTTGGACAAGCAGTTTGCCTTCTATCGGAAAAATGTACGGGAGCCGAATGACGAAGCCGGTAGCTTTGTACAGGCTCGTGAGGAATACAACATTGTCTTGGGACAGTTTCGCGTAAGCTATCCATTGGATATTTTCCGGAGTATTCGTGCTACAGCTACCATTCGCCGGGATCGCTCCCTGCTATTGGGAACGGAAGGCGCTGTATTCAATGAATCTGTACGTCGAGAACCGCGGGGCATCTTGCGCTTTGAGTATGTTTTCGATAATACACTCGATGTGGCCTTGAATATCAAAAACGGGACCCGGTACAAAATTTACGCCGAGGTGGCCAAGCGCTTTAATGTAGATGCGGAAGACGGGGTCAAGCTCAGCTTTGGCGATGGCATCATGAATGTCATTGGCATCGATGCCCGCCATTATCAGCGGCTAGATCGCAATTCTATACTGGCGGTGCGTTTCGCAGCAGCTACTTCATTTGGATCAGAGCGCATCCTATTTTACCTCGGAGGCGTCGACAATGGTTTGTTCAATAACTTCAGCCGGGAAATTCCGGTGCCTAGCGATATCGACTTTGCTTATCAAGTGCCTGCTACCAATTTGCGGGGCTTCCAAGGCAACATCCGAAATGGGAACTCCTTTGCATTGATTAATACGGAATTGCGCGTTCCGGTATTTAAATACTTCTCCCGCAATATCCGCTCCGGATTTTTCCGGAATTTCCAGTTGGTCGGCTTCTTTGATGTCGGAACGGCCTGGTCGGGCCTCAACCCACTGAGCGACGAGAACCCACTCAACATCAGTAATTTCCCGGAAACCGGGCCACTCAACCCACCCGTTTCCGTAAGGGTGAAATATTTCCGCGATCCGATTGTAGCGGGATACGGCATTGGTGTTCGATCCGTATTATTTGGCTATTTCATCCGTCTGGATTATGCCTGGGGTGTAGAAACCAGAACGGTGCTGGACCCAAGATTACACCTCTCTTTGGGTGTTGATTTTTAAGAAAAAAAAGCGGTAATCAACGCTTCAACCACCTTGCCGAATCTCTGATGTTTTCAGGAGGTTCGGCATATGACAATAGAGCACAGATCAATTGTCCACAAATTCTTATGGCCCTAGATGACCGTATTCCGCTCAAACCAACTCCAAAGTCGCCCCTTTTGAACTATCCATAAATATCCGTAACTTGGAAAGTGTAGTGCTTGTTTATCCTAAAACACTTTACCATGCTGAACCTTGCCATTCCCATCCCCAACATTCCCGGCCCTCAGGATATCGAAATTGAAATGTCGATGAATGGTACCCGCCAAAAAGTGCATTACCGGGTAGAAGTCTTTCAATGGGAAGACTGCCAAGTGATGACCGACAACCGCGTAGATTGTATTCGCGACCTGGTGGAGGAATACAATAATGAATGGATGATCTATCACATTGGTATGCCAACGGATAATTATGTGCCGCTGACCTTTATTAAAAAAGAGGACTGGGCGGCACAACATGAATGGCTTTGGAAAGGTCAGAACCCCCCTCAATAAGCCTACCTATTTGTCGCCTGCTTTCCGGAGCTTACGGCTTTGATCTATTCCGCCATTGGAATGGAAAGCCTTATCTTTGGCAAAAACCTGGCTATGTCGCGTGCTTTTTTGCTGATCATTTGCTTATGGCAAAGTGTTCTTGGTTTGACCCAACTCCCTCCTGATTTTAATGATGAAGTAGTAGCCGGTCCGTGGCCACAGCCCATTAAAATCACCTTCGACGATCAAGGTAGAGGGTACGTTTGCGAAGCAACGGGTATTGTGCACCTCATCGATACCGCTGGAATCGTTTTACCGGATCCCTTCCTCGATCTTCGGGAGGAAGTAGCTCGCTGGATTGACCACGGCATGGTAGGTTTTGCACTCGACCCACAGTTTGCCGAAAATGGGTATGTCTATGTTTTGTATCCCGTTGATCGACACTATCTCGACTATTATGGCACACCAGAGTACAACCCCAATACCACCGTCACCCACCAGGCCACAATTGGACGCTTGACTCGTTTTACGGCGGATGCAAACAACGACTTCAAAACGATCCTTCCGGAAAGTCGAAAAGTACTGATTGGCGAAACGATAGAAGATGGCTTTCCCATTTATTTTGATTCTCATGGCTTGGGAGATCTGGTTTTTGCCCAAGATGGCACTCTCCTCATTTCCTGTGGTGATGCGGCCAGTTCCAATTCTCACGATAGCGGCAGCAACGGAGATACCTATTGGCAACAAGCCTTAAATGATGGCATCATTCGCCCGGAAGAAAATGTGGGGGCTTTTAAAGCACAGCAAATTGACAACCCCAATGGAAAAATCCTACGCATTGACCCCGCAACGGGCGCAGGATTACCCAGTAATCCCTTTTATGATCCCGACCGGCCTTTCGCGGCACAATCACGGGTATGGTCCCTGGGATTTAGAAATCCTTACCGGTTTATTTTGGTTCCCAATTCGGGGAGCCATCAACCAGAAGACGGGCAGCCCGGTTCTTTGCTAGTCGGGGATGTAGGTCTCAATTCCTGGGAGGAGATTGATCTGGTAACGGCCGGAGGGCAGAATTTTGGCTGGCCCATTTATGAAGGCTTTGATTTGGAAACAGGCTATGCCTCCTTGACGATTCAAAACCCAGATGCCCCCAACCCACTGAATGGCGTCAATGGCTGTAATCAACCCTACTTTCAATTCCGGCAACTGCTCTTTCCCGATGCCCTTGATTCCTTGGCCGCGGTCAATCCATGCGACCCCAACCGCAGTATCGAGGCACCCTATTTTCGGCACCGCCGAGCAGCTATCATGTACCGCAATTTTGACTCTCAAACCCAAAGCCCGCCCTATACCGCCTTTCCCGGATATGACGATTCGGGTCAACCCATTCACCTGGCACTGGAAAGCGACGAAGCCCCCATCTCCAGTCCGGCTTTCCAGGGGACGGCCAGCTTGGGAGGCACCTTTTATTTCGGCCATTCCTTTCCGGAAAAGTATTATGGTAAATATTTCCATATCGATTACCAAGGCTGGATTCGGGTGATGGATTATGATGCGATTGCCGAGACCTTTCGCAATGTTGAAGATTTTCATCTGGACTGCCCAAAAATCACCGATCTGGCCGTGAATCCACGAGATGGCAACCTCTATTATCTGACCGTTGGCGAAAAAAAATTGCGGCGCATTTCCTTTGGAGGAAACCCCGCCCCCGTTCCGGTCATTAAAGTAGATCAACAATTTGGCCCCAGCCCCCTGACCGTTCAGTTTGATGCAACGGCTTCTACAGATGATGCCGGTGGATTGAGTTTTCACTGGGATTTTGGCGACGGACAAAGCAGCAACGATGCTACCCCTCAGTACACTTTTCAGGCTTCAACACCTCAGCCCTTCCCGGTCCACCTGACCGTTACGGATTCGCTGGGTGCCAGCAAGACGGCGAGTATTTTGATTTCAATCAATAACACCCCTCCGGAAGTGACATTGACCAGCCCATTAACGGAATGGCGCTACCCGCTTGATGCAACGACTCTGCTCCGGCTGTCGGCAGCAGTGCATGATCAGGAATCACCAAATGAAGACCTGACTTTTGAATGGTCGACCACACTTTATCACAATGAACACTTTCACCCAACCAGTGCCGTAGAAATGGCCGAGAGTTTTGCTTTGATTTCACCATTGGGATGTGAAGATGAGCCTTACTGGTATGGTATCACCCTCAAAGTCAGTGATCCACATGGACTCTCGAGCGAAGTCCAGCAATTTTTATACCCCAATTGTGAAGGCGTCCCCACAAATCGCCCTCATTTGGTTGCGCTTTCAGAAGCAGATTTTATTGATTTAAAGTGGGAAACGCAGGATGATTTTTGGAAACAATTCGTTGTAGAACGATCCAGTGATTTTTTCCATTTCACCCCCATTGGAACGGTTGATTTTGAATTCGGAAAAACGGGCTATCAATTTCAAGATTTACATCCTTTGCAAGGCACCAATATCTATCGGTTACAACTTTTGGGAGCCGAAGGCGCTTTTCATTTTTCCAATTTGGCGATGGCCGATTACCCCTTACCGATGAACCATCGCATTTTCCCGAATCCAGTACAAGGGCAACTACATATAGAGGTTGCCCAGGCACGATCTACTCAACTTGTCTTACAATTATTTAATGCCTTGGGCCAACAATTACAGCAATACTCTTTTAATACCGACAGAGGAGCCCCCTTCAGCACTTTTCTCGAAGTGAGTCAATACCCGACAGGCTCTTATTTCTATCTATTGAAAAATGGCGCTCAGACGGTCGGCGGTCAATTTATTAAGCATTGATCAGAAGCCCAACGAGGGTCCGACCAGCATTTTATCAAGAAATCCCGGGCGGCCACCTATATGCTATTGGGTATCGTTTTTTAAGCTAATGAGCAGCCTCTATATAGCCCCAATGGGCGTGCAGCGCCTTACTCCGGCTTATCCTAAAGGTTGTTAAATATCCTTTAATTACTCATAAAGTTAAGTATTTATTTCCTCCCTTTTTTAACTTAGGGTATCATTTGGTAGCAGTCCCCAAAGTATATTCGGGGCAGGCTATTCGGGCTGTAAAATGCCGCTACTGGGATTCCGATGCGAGATCGGGACAAGCTATCACCTCAGTTATTTTTTGAGTTTATCTCTAAATTTTGTCTATGCGTTATTATTTACTCCTCCTCTTTATCGGTGTTCTCTACGTTTTACCGGCACAGGAATCGCCCCTTACCGCCATTTCCGCCATAGCAACCTATCGGGAAAAGATGCTTGCTGAAATGAAAAACATTAGCCGGAAGATCAACAATTATAAAGCAGACCACGATCATTTTCTCAATAAAAACTGGCAACAATCGACGGTGATCACTGAGGATGGTGAGTACCTGCATTTCAGTGGCCGGTACAATATTTTGCGAAATGCTCTGGAAGCGAACGTGGAGGAGGAAATTTATAGCATCAATCCCTCAAAAATCAAGGCCGCCATGATCGGCAATCGACTCTTGATCCCCCTTTCGGGAGAGTTGGTAGAAGAAGGTAATTTCTCTCTTCTTTTTGAGGTAATTTCTGCCGGTGACGTTACCTTGTTACAGCGGTTTAAGGTGGACTCCCGCATGCAAGGAAACGGCAGTGCGATTGTAAGCATTTCCGAAGAAACGGTGTATTTTGTCCGTTCAGACTTTTATTACACAACCGATTTTACCAGCTTAACCCTACTGCGGCGTAATAAAAAGCGAATCCTGGAGTTGTTTGGAGATCAGCAGTCAAAGATGGAGCAATACATGGATAAAAATGGGTTGAAATTGCGAAAGGATGAAGACATCATCGCGCTTTTTAAACAGTTTAATGCCCAATAGATTTTTGGTGACTGGCGCAGCATTTTATTAGAAGAATCTGATGACCGTTTCCAAAGAATAAGATTGCTTCGTTCCATTTAAAATTAAACCTTTGTACTTTAGCATAGTCTATTTACCGATAGGGCCTAACTGAGTGCTTAAATCAGTCTTTTTGTAGATACTCTTATCTGTTTTTTTAAAGTTGTGTCCTATTCCCTATAGTTTAAGCTTAAAACTCTGAATTATGATTACTACCAATTGTGCAACTGGCACTTTGGCGCCCTATTCGCCCTCAGACAACGCGCCTTGGGATCAGCGGCGGATTCAGCATTTATACCGGCGCATGGGCTATGGGCCGTCACCGGTTGACTTGCAAAATGCGCTGGCACAGAATCCCTCCCAGCTGATTGACAATCTAATTGACGAAGCCATCAATTTGCCGCTGCCTGAGCCACCGGAATGGGCTGATTGGAACATCAACAACTACACTGATTTTTTGGATGAGCGCCAACCACAATTTGTGGAATGGGTCGTCAAATGGGTGAAGGACATGCTGGCCAATGGCTTTCGCGAAAAACTGGCGCTATTTTGGCACAACCACTTTGTCACCAAAGTAGACACCTACCTGTGTCCATCATACACCTATTCCTACCATACGTTGTTGCAGCAACACGCCCTTGGCAATTTCCGGGACTTTGTCTACGACATGGGCAAAAACCCGGCCATGTTGATCTTCCTCAATGGGGTGCAAAGCACAAATATTGAACCCAATGAAAATTATGCCCGAGAACTTTACGAACTTTTCACACTGGGGCAGGACAATGGGTATACTCAGGAAGATATCGTTGCAACGGCACGTGCCTTGACGGGATTTGTGGGTTATACGACCCTCTGCGATGATATTGCCTTTGTGCCTTTTTTCCATGACAATGGCATGAAAACCATTTTTGGGCAAACGGGTAACTGGGGGTATGATGATGTGCACAACATTCTTTTTGACCAACGTGCCAATCAGATGTCTACCCACATTTGCACTAAAATCTATCGCCACTTTGTGCATCCCGATGTTAATGAAGATATTGTAGCCGGACTGGCGCAAACCTTTAGGGACAACAACTGGGAATTGGCACCGGTTTTCCGGCAATTATTCAAAAGTGAGCACTTCTTTGACGAATACGTTATCGGTGCTCAAGTGAAGAGCCCTACTGATTTTTTCCTAAGCTTTATTCGCGAAAGCGACTTCCCCCATCCCGATGACATCGTAGAAGCGGTGACTTATTTTATTTATAGCTTGGGGCAAGAATTATTCAGCCCAATTGATGTTTCCGGCTGGCCCGGTAACCGGAATTGGATCGACAGCTCTACCCTGACCGGCCGCTGGAAAACGATGGATGCCTATTTGCTGTACCTCTTTCAGAATTTCCCGGAAAGTCTACGTGAATTCGCCCTTAACATTTCTGAACAATCCAATGATCCGGCCGTGATCACACAGAAAATTGCGGATTATTTACTCCCCAATGGATTATTCAATCCGGAGGCTTATGACCGCGCGACGGATGTTTTGAAGTGGGATGTTCCCCAAAATTACTACGATGAAGGTTCCTGGAACCTCTACTGGGAAACCGCCCCAATTCAAGTAGCATTGCTGATGCAGTACATCTGTCGGCAACCGGAATTTCAATTGCAATAGGATTCTTTACCAAAAAAAAGACGCATCATGTGTGATCAACATAATACAACCAAAGAGAATAAAAAACGGCTGGGCAGTGCCCTGGAACACGGAGAGGCTCATGAACAAGACCACAATCAGTGGAGCCGCCGCTCGTTTTTACGCAATGTGGGCATAGCAGGAAGCATGTCTATGTTGCTGGGAAAAACGCCCATTACGGCTATGGCCAATTCTCCATTCACCATGGCCCTGACCAACAACAATAGCGACCGCATTTTGGTCCTGATTCGCCTCAAAGGCGGAAATGACGGGCTCAATACGATTGTCCCGGTATTTGATTACGGTACCTACCAATCACTACGCCCGGATATCGCCATCCCACAGAGTGACCTCATCAATTTGAATGCAGAATTTGCCATGCCCAATACAATGGGCGCACTAGAAAACCTCTGGCAAGACGGTTCCATGAAGGTTATCAATAGTGTCGGTTATGCCGACCAAAATTTATCGCATTTCCGCTCGACCGATATCTGGACATCTGCCAGTGATTCGGATGAATTGGTGACTTCGGGTTGGCTGGGCCGCGTACTGGATCAGCAATTTCCCGACTTTCTGACCAATCCACCGGATGTACCACCCGCCATTCAAATTGGTGGTGTGGGGAATATCATGTTTGACAATCCAGATGGCACCAATCTCGGGGTGATTGTTTCCAACCCGGAGGAACTCTACGAAATTGCCCAAACCGGCGAATTGTACGACCCGCTGGATGTACCCGATTGCTATTATGGGGAGCAATTGAGTTTTGTGCGGACCATTACCAATAGTACTTTCCGCTATGCCGAAGTTATTGCGGAAGCTTACGGCACGTCTACCAATGCCGTAAATTATACGACTTCCCTCGGTGAGCAGTTGGCATTGGTAGCCAGGCTGATCAAAGGAGGCCTGGAAACCCGGCTCTATGTAGTGAGCCTGGATGGTTTTGACACTCACGCCAATGAAGATACTGACCACCCGCTACTATTGGAAAATATTGCCGAAGCCGTGCAATCCTTCTATTTGGATTTGGCGGCGGGTGGAGAGTCAGAACGCGTTTTGAGCATGACGTTCTCAGAATTTGGTCGCCGTCCGGAACAGAATGCTTCCAATGGAACCGATCACGGCGCAGCCGCACCGGTGATGATGTTTGGTGAAGGATTAAACGGCAACGGTTTTGTGGGCCCCAACCCAGATCTACACAACCTTGATCAGGCCGGCAATATGCAATATGGCGTTGACTTTCGCCAAATTTACGCCACGATTTTGGAACATTGGCTCTGTATTGAAGGCGATACCGTAGATGCCGTGCTAGGAGATACTTTTATCAGAATGCCGGAAATTGGCATCGCCTGCTCGCCGGTATCCAGCAATAGTTTGGTGAACACCCCAAGGCTACAACACCGCGCCTTGTATGGCAGTGGAGAAGTGACCATTGAATACCAGTTGACCGAAAGCATGCCGGTTATGGTACAAATTTTTGACATCCTGGGCCGACCGGTAGAAACGTTGTTTAAAGGCAATCAACTGCCCGGTACCCACCGACATACCTTCCGCAGTCGCAATGCTCGATTGGTAACGGGTATTTATGTCTATGTCATTACCGCTGGGCGCCAGCGATATAGTCAGAAAATTAGATTGGTGCAATAACCGGAATACTGCGACCTAGGTTTCCGCGAAGAACAAATTGGCTGTTTCCAGGCCAGGAATTTTACCACCAGGCTAGGCACGAAAACCGAGAATAGCCAACAGCAAAGATTTGAGTAACGTCGGCTAGAGGTAAAAGAGCCGGATCAAATGGATAAATTATGCTTCGCTGAGCCCTTGGTGCTTGTTTGGAGGGAGTGCCCGAGGTATGTTTGGGGCAAGCTATTCAAGCTGCAAATTGCAGCTATGGGAACCTCACTTTGGCTATTTTTTCGTCCGAATTAGCCTTATGAGACACAAAATCTGTAATTTTAGCTTCTAGGGACTTGCTTGAAGCTAATTCGTCACGAAAATCAGGAATTTAGAATTCTAACTAAGCCTTTTTAGCTGAGCCGGGATGAATATCAAAAGACAATCCCAGGTTCCCTTAATCCTTGGTTTGCCTTGTACGGGCCCAAGGCAGTAAGAGCAAGTTCCAAACATACTAAAACGCCATCTCCAAAGATGCACCTAATCTTATTGAAGAATGAAAAAAATATTACTGTTTTTACAACTCGTATTGCCCATTTGCCTAATGGCTCAATATGAAGCAGATTTTTATGTGGCAGTCGATGGGGATGACTCCAATCCCGGCACTTTTGAAGCACCTTGGGGCACATGGCAAAAAGCATTCGAAACAGCACAAGCTGGTGACACTATCTATTTTAGAGGAGGAACTTGGAGTCCAACTAATGTAGTACCCTCAACAAATGTTGCTGTGCTACACTCTCCAGAAACAGCACCGGTTACAGGACATAACGGCACCGCGACAGAAAAAATCTGTTTTTTTAACTACCCGGGCGAAGTACCCGTATTGGATTGTTCTCAGTTGGATACCGTTGGTAGAAATTTTAATGGAGGCATAACCCTTACCGGAAGCCATTTTATTCATTTCAGAGGGTTGACCGTTACCAATGTATATCAACCCCATAGCGGAGAATTAGCATCCGGCATTGGCGCAAATGGTTGCAGCAACCTGACTTTTGAAAATATGACCGTGAGCAATATAGGCGGGCGAGGCATGACCTATTGGGGGATAGCGGGGCACCCCGAGGCCGCGGAGATTCTTTATGACACCACCTATTATATAAATTGTGATGTATACAACTGTATTGACTCATTGAGTGAAGTTCCTGGAAATGGCTCAGATGGCTGGAAGTTGGACAATGAATCAGCTGGATATCTATATTTTTATGGCTGCCGTTCATGGAACTGCGGCGATGACGGATTTGATATCAGCGGTCCAGGCCTTACCGTATTTGATCATTGTTGGTCCTTTGAACATAATTTCCCCGGAGCCATAGATGGTAATGGTTTTAAATTTGGTGCCAACAGGGGAGATGATGCTTATATTGACAGCCTTGGAAATTTAGTCTTGGGAGCACCAGTAGAAGGGCCTCGGAAAATTGTAAAAAACTGTATCTCTGCCTTCAATCTTGGTTCAGGGTTTTACGATTTGGGATACACCCCTTATTATCCTAATAATTCAAGAATATTCAATAACGTCTCTTATCGCAATGGAATAGGGATGTATATAGTAACCAATGATGATTTTTCAGGGGTACACCCCAGCATCTATAGAAATAATATCATTTATGAGCCGGAGGAAGTTGATGCTGCCGGAAGACCATATTATCTAGTTGTTGGTGATATCTATATTGAAAGCCATAACACCTGGGATTATGCGGATAGTTCAATTATTGGAAGCCTTATGTGGTGGCAACCAACAGATACCGTTCTCGTAACTGATGATGATTTTATCTCGCTCGATGGTGCACAGTTATCTAATCCGAGAAAGAGTGATGGCTCCCTTCCCGATGTAACCTTTATGAAATTGGCAGAAGGAAGTGACCTTATTGATGCAGGAACAGACGTTGGAATACCTTTTTATGGAACTGCTCCTGATATCGGTTGGGCTGAATATGAACCAGTAACGGCAATAGACCATCCGTTAAATGAAGAGAAGAACACTTTCCATTGCTACCCTAATCCTGCCCATGATAGACTAACAATAGTATCTGAATCAGCATTGATTCATCCAACAACAATGAAAATGATTGACAATACCGGAACCGTTGTTTTTTCAAGGCAGATTCAGCCGTATAATGCTTTAAATCTCAGTATAGATTTAAAACCTTACGCAACAGGCGTTTATTATCTTGTATTAAATGATGGGTCCAATATCAGTTATGTGAAGGTGTTAAAAATTTAGTAGAAAAAAAGGGGGGCAGTCTGCCTCTTCTACGCCTCCCGCTATCCGATAACTAGCATCACTAGGTGATGATACTTACCAAGCCACCGCAACCGGTGGTTGGGCTGCGTTTATTTTACCACCAGCCGTTGTTTTACTTATAAAAGCGCCCCTTCACGACCTCCATTCCCTCCACGTCCCTAATCTCCACGAATCCTCGTTCGTTTCCTACACTTAATCAATGGTGCTTTACTATGGAAGGCCAGGCCCCTAGTTTTGTGGTATCAATCATTTAAAAAACGATTACCATGAAACCAAATGTGTTTTTCAACATCATCTTCACCTTCCTTTTGACGCTTCCTCTAACGGCCCAGGAAGCTTTTAAAACGGAAGCCCCTTATTTCAAAATGGACAACCCTGATGCTTCGGTGGATGACCTTCCGCTCAAGTCTACTGATGTGGATGTCAACATTACCAGTATCATTGCCGATGTCACGATTCAGCAGGTGTATGAGAATCAAGGAAACCAGGTATTGGAAGCAACCTATGTTTTCCCAATGTCGGAAAAAGCGGCCGTATACAGCATGGAAATGCGCATTGGAGATCGCTTGTTGGTAGCAGATATTCGGGAGAAGCAACAAGCCCGAGCCGAATACGAACAAGCCATCTCTGAGGGCAGAACCGCTTCTTTATTAGAACAGGAACGCCCCAACGTTTTCCAGATGAGCGTGGGCAATGTGCTTCCCAATGATCGCATCATGATCACGCTGAAGTACACCGAATATGTACTGCCGGAAGCGGGGACTTACCAGTTTGTTTTTCCCACGGTAGTTGGTCCCCGTTATCATGAACCCAATACGACCGCCCAGGCAGCAAGGGCACAATTTGCGGCCACGCCTTACCTCAAATCTGATCAAGACAACCCTTCTGGTTTTAATTTGAAAGCTACCTTATCCAGCAGCGTGCCCATCGTAAATGTCGAGTGTAAAACCCACCAAGTCACGATTGACCAAGCATCAAAAAAGCGGGTAGAAGTGAAGTTAAAACCCAACACTACGCCCGGCAACAATCGCGATTTCATCCTGGAATATAACCTGCGCGGCAAGGGTATTGCAGATGGCGTGCAGCTATATGATCACGGCGATGAACAATTCTTCATGGCTATGGTGCAACCACCTAAATACACCCCTTCCGACGATATTCCGCCACGTGAGTATATCTTCCTGGTAGATGTCTCCGGATCTATGAACGGCTTCCCGCTTGAGGTGACCAAAAAATTGATGCGCAACCTGGTTGCCAACCTCAAACCAGATGATCGCTTTAATGTGGTTTTGTTTGAATCCAGCGCCAAAGTTTTAGCCAATGAATCGCTCTTGGCTACCGAAGAAAATGTCCATAAAGCGGTGCAGTTTTTTGGCCAACAGAGAGGTGGCGGCGGTACCCGAATGATTAACGGATTACAAACGGCATTAGGGCTGCCCCGTCATTCCGATGCCTTGTCGCGCTCGGTAGTGGTCATCACGGATGGCTATGTAACGGTCGAAAAAGAAGCGATGGAATTGATCAAAAGTCACCTGGATGAAATGAATTTCTTTGCCTTCGGCATTGGCAGCAGTGTGAACCGCTATTTGATTGAGGGATTGGCCAAGGTAGGACAAGGGTTGCCCTTTATCGTGACCAATGATTCCGAAGCGGGACCCATTGCTGAGCGCTTTCGCAAATATATTCAAACACCGGTGCTCTCCAACATTGAGGTGCAATACAAAGGGCTGGACGTTTATGATTTGAATTATGAAAAATTCCCTGATCTCCTTTCCGAAAGGCCATTGGTAATCACCGGAAAATATAAGGGTGTCCCCAAAGGCGCAATCGTGGTGACCGGTTATTCCGGTAAACGGAAAATCACGCGAAAGATCAAGTTGAATGATGACCAACTCCGCGATGAGCACAACGCCATTCGCTACCTGTGGGCCCGTGAGAAAATTGCCCTGTTGGATGATTACGACAATTATAATCAAGATGATGAGGCGACCATCGCCACCGTGACCAATCTGGGATTGAAGTACAATTTAATGACGGCCTATACCTCATTTGTGGCCATTGAGAAAATGATTCGCCTGGAAAACGGGCAAGAGGTGGTACATGTGAAACAAGCCCTGCCATTGCCGGAAGGCGTCAGTGAATTCGCCGTGGGTGCCGACTTTGATATGGAGGGGGTATTTATGGCAACGCAGTCTTCCAACTGGATGAAATTCTTATTACTAATTCCAGCTTTGTTGCTCGGGTTGTTTGGTTTTCTGCGGTGGCGGTAGACAGTGATCAAGGATTTGTGTTGGAGACACTCACCAGCGGAGAGGATTTGAAGGTTTGGGCGCAGAAGTAGTGGAGGGGCCTCATTATTTTTAAAATCAGCCTTCTTTGACAAATTTCGTGGTCAAACCAAAATGTGAAGTGCAAAACGACCATAGGGAGTCGCGATTTGCATTTTCGATTGACTCTAAACACGAGATTTGTCAAAGAACCAAAATCAGGAATAGTATGCAGCGTTTTTCAATCATATTCAGCTTGTTTTCAGCTTTGATTTTTTTGGGCAGTTGTCAATCGAGTGAATCCCTTACCGATGATGAGACACCTGTTGTCATTGAAGCGGATCAACCGCGCGTATCATTGACCTTTATCTTGAGTGAAGATGGTAAAAATGGCAATCGTTTTTATCAAAAAGCCAGTGATTATTTTCACTTACATGCCACCGATAAAACAGATAACGTGGTGTACACTTGCCAGTCATTGGAACAGGTAAAAGACTATCTCGAACACTTTTCCCAACCGCTCTCCCTGATCAATTTGGTTACTCACGGCAATCCGTGGCAAGGGTTAAGTGTCCCCGTGTTGGAAAATGGAAAACGTTGCAGCTATTCCAATTTGGCAGCCGCCCTCGACAATGGTGAAATTTCGGCTATAAAATCGGCAGCTATTGATCAAAACACTCAAGTCAACGTCATCAGCTGTGGCATCGGACAAGACAAAAGGTTGGTTGCTTTATTGAAGCGTCTCTTTGGAACAGAAGTGCACGCCAGTGAATATTACGTCAACTTTAGCGAAAGCTTGGAAAAATACCATTCAAAATTCTACTTTACCACCTCCAAGTACGAATACGCCGATGGCAATATCATCCCTAACCGCCTTTCTCAAAAATATCCGGATGACAACCTGGATTGGAAAGCGGCTTACGCCAATGAGGTAGATGAAGCGGAAGGCCCGTTTCACTACAAATTCCGTATGGCTGTCAACTGGACGGTGATCTTCCCCAACAAAAAAGAGCGGGAAACCGTCCAATCCGAAGCTACGCTGGTGGAGTGGATGAAAACACAGGCAGCATTATCCCGATCTCTGGAAGAAATGAACCTAACCTTCAATGAGTTCCAATGGTCGTATTTCCCCTTGGAAATAGACGGCCAGATTGCCTTAAAAGTCCGTGGATTCTGTAATGTAGATGGCGTAATGGTAAAAATTTAATCCAGCAGCCCCAACTCCTTCGCCAATTCCGGAGCCTCTTTGCGAATGGTGCGCTCCAAATCTGCAATGCGTTGGTCCTGTACATTGGTAAGCCGCTCTAAAGTCTCAATGCGCTTTTCCATCTGCTTTCGAACAGTTTCGTACTGGGCGGCATAGTCGGGTTCCTGCAAGGTGGAGACTTCGTCTTGATTCAACCACATTTTTCCGTGGCCGGTCAACAACCAACGGGCGTTCAAATTTGGATAAACATTGGTCAATGCTTCAAGGGTATCACTCCGAACGGTGGTGGTGCTGGCATTGATAATTCTGGAGATTACAGCATTGTGTACGCCAGCTTTTTTCGCCAATTTAGTTTGTGACCCCGTAAATTCACTTAGTGCTTTAATTCTTTCTGAAATGGACATCTAGGTACGTTAAATTAAAAAATTCACACATTTAGTGAATTTTTAATCCCAATAGTTGATTTTTTGCAATTATTTGACTTATATTTGCGAAAACTCGCAAAACGTCAGCCAAGCAAATATACTAAATTTGTTTAGCATAGCTAAGATCGTATTCCAAGTAAGCTATGCCCTACCACGGAACTAGCACAATCCGTATACGCACTATTGTCTTTATTGTAGCAAAACCAGGGAATAAGCCGTAAAGCGCCTGTTTTGAATTGCTTTTGATAAATACTGCTCAATGTCATGCATTGAGGCAAACCAGCTATTGCAAAAATGTAATAAAAGTCACATTTGTTGCACAGGAAAAGCGTAGTACGACATCCACACTGCCACTGTGCAACAAGCTATGAGAAAACTGTTTAATTAATGCGAGGGCAATAGTGCTGTTAGTTGGCCAGGTCAGGCATATCCCCTGTGACCTCGGGACTGCCTGCCTGGCCGTTTTTATTAAACAGTCTCAAATTTCATCCATCCTCCATTTTCGCTGGGGAGCGGCTGTGAAGAGAAGCATTACCACCCGCTGGGGAGTGTCTCCGACACGAATCATTGTCAACTGCCTATATTCACAACCCTACTTTCCCATCAACACCTCTGCCATGCCGACCAATCTAACAAATTCTGCCCGGTAGCCTTCTTCGTCTTTTCCTTTTGCGGAATTGGCCAAGGACTTGATCATTTCTAAATTGGTGCCCCCCTTGTATTTGGAATCCCGCAAGGTCATGCCAAAAGCCGCCACAGCTGCGGAGAATCGGTAATTTTCCGAAGTTTTTTCCCATTTCAACCCGCTATCTTGCACCGTAACCGCTAGCAATTGACTGACATCCGCAGTAGGGGCTTTATAGCGCAATTTGATGGTCATCCACTCTGGCGACTCTTGCGCATTCGACTTGGTTGCTACCGTTTGGTATTTCAGTTCATCTACCGTGCCTGCCAGCGTGTTTTTCACACCAGTTGGTACAATTTCATAGAGGGCTGTCACGGTATGACCTGCACCAATTTCCCCGGCATCTTTGGTATCATCATTGAAGTCTTCCTTGTTCAATATTCGGTTTTCATAACCAATCAAACGGTAAGATTGTACGTGCGCGGGATTGAATTCGATCTGAATCTTTACATCCTTGGCAATGGTAAATAAGGTGCCACTAAATTCATTGACCAACACTTTTTTTGCTTCAAACAAATTGTCAATGTATGCGTAATTGCCATTGCCTTTATCGGCCAATTGCTCCATTTTACTATCCTGATAATTACCGGTGCCAAAACCCAAAACCGATAAGAAGATATTCTGCTTGCGCTTTTCTTCAATCAAGTCGACCAACCCGGATTCGCTACTCACGCCTACATTAAAATCGCCATCGGTGGCCAGAATCACGCGATTATTACCTTCTTTTAGAAAATTTTCCTGCGCCACCTGATAAGCCAGTTGAATACCGGCGGCACCGGCAGTACTTCCCCCGGCAGACAGCGATTGAAGCGCATTTAAAATTTTCTCTTTTTCATTTCCAGGTGTAGCGGGCAAGACCAGTCCCGAACTTCCCGCGTAGACCGCGATGGCAATGCGATCTTTTTCATCCAATTGATTGACCAATAATTTAAAGGCATTTTTCAACAACGGAAGCTTGTTATAATCCTCCATTGATCCAGAAACATCAATTAGAAAAACCAGATTACTAGGAGGGGTTTCGCCAGCTTCAATATCCTTTCCCTGCAAGCCAATGTGCAACAATTTATGCTGTGCATTCCAGGGGCAAGTCGCCATTTCTGTATTAATGGAAAAGGGATGCCCCCCTCTCGGTTGGGAATAATCGTAGTCGAAATAATTGACAAACTCCTCAATCCTCACAGCACCTTTCGGTGGTAAATACCCCTGTGTGAGCATGCGACGTACATTGGCATAAGAAGCGCGATCTACATCTACCGAAAAGGTAGACAGCGGATGATCCGTGACGACTTTAAAGTCATTTTCTACAATGTGATCATACCCTTCTCGGTTCCATTGGTTCTGCTCTTCGAGTTTATTGCTGGGTTGCACTGGTTCGCTTTCAAGGCTCTGGTCTTCGAATTCCACTTCTTGTTCTGCAAATCTTTCCATAGGTACTTCTTCCATCACTGGGGGCGGTGGTGGTGGCGGAGGCACATCGGTACGTGGTGAAGTCATCGTCACGTCTGGTTCTTCCTCAGTTTCTCCGACTGCATTTTCCACATTTTCATTTTTACTGATGGCGCGCCCGGGTTTTTCAGAACAGGCGGTAAACAGGAACAACAAACTCAGCATTGCTCCAAAGCATAGGGTTCTTTTTTGCATAATATTTGATTTTCTTGGAGAGATGCGCCCCTTACGGGAAATGGTGGGTATTTGCAGATCGTTAACAAAAAGGTCAATAGAAATTAGGGAAACTTAAGGCAACTTTGTAACGTTGAAAAAGCAAAATAACCAACCATGATCCAACAAGTCGAATTCAGCCTTAGGCCCTACAGAAGAGGGTACCACATTATCACAGAAGAAGTGGAAGATCAACTTCCGGAGTTTCCGACAACGGGCTTGTTGCATTTATTTATTAAACACACTTCCGCCGGATTGACGATTAGCGAAAATGCCGATCCATCGGTACGCATTGATTACGAAAGTATCTTTAATCACCTCATTCCCGAAAACCTGCCTTTCCTTAAACACACCATCGAAGGTCCAGACGATATGCCGGCCCACATCAAATCTACATTGGTCGGATCATCGGTTACCATTCCAATCACTAATGGCCGATTGAACCTGGGAACCTGGCAAGGCATTTATCTTTGTGAATTTCGCAATCATGGTGGTAGCAGAAAGCTGGTGGCTACTATTTATGCCTGATGGCCTTATTTTGTCAAATAATGCCTAAAAATATGTTAAAAAATCACTTATTGACAGCTCCTTTGCCTTTGCCCCTTTACTGCTATGTAGAAATAGCATAGTTTTGTGCCCGTTCCCTGAAAAGGGAATCACTTGAATCCATTTTGCTTTAACTTGCCCAAGACACTGGGGTGTCATTGGGAAACACCACTCTTGATAGCGACATCCTAACCAACTATTTGTCATCTTAATTTAGGCTGATAAATGCAGCATATCATGTATCGTATTTTACTACTAGTTGTTGTGGTCTGTTTAGGAGCGCAGGCGGGCGTTGCACAATCATTTACCATTCATGGTAAAGTGGTCGATGCCGATACCCAGGAAGGCATTCCTTTTTGTAATGTGTATTTTGAAGGTACCACGCTGGGAGTCTCTTCAGAACTTGACGGGACCTATGAAATCTCTATCAAGAGTTGGCACGATAGCCTCACGGCCTCAGCGATTGGCTACAACAGTTTGGCCATAGCCCTCTCCAAGGATTCGATACAAACCATAGACTTTGCTCTTTCTGTAGCAGACCTCACCTTGGCGGAAGTGGTGGTGCTCGCTGGAGAGAACCCGGCCAATGCCATTGTGCGTGGCATCATCAAACACAAGAACGAAAACCGGATGGAAGCTATTCCAACCTTGCAGTTTGAGCGATACAGCAAAACGGAATTGGATATCGAAAATATCCCACCAAAATTGAGGGGCAACAAATTGATGAAACCTTTCGATTTTGTGTTTGATCACATTGACAGCACCTCGGATGAAAAACCATTCCTGCCCATCTACCTCAATGAGACCCTTACGGAAGTCTACCAGGTAAAAAAGGCGGGTAATGCCAAGGAATTCATCAAAGCCCAACGCACATCCGGTCTGGATAATCAGACCATGATTGAAAATATCAAAAAAATCCATGAGCCGTTCAGCATCTATGACAACTGGATTTACGTGCTCGACAAGGGGTTTATTAGTCCCTTTGCAAATGGTGGGTTGAGTTACTACGAATACTATATTCTCGATAGTGCTTACATCAACGGACAATGGAGTTACCAACTCAAGTTTAAACCCAAACGCAAGCAGGAAGACACCTTCTACGGCGATTTTTGGGTAGCGGATACCACCTTCGCCATTCAGCGGGTCAACATGCGTATGAGCCCTAATGTCAATATCAACCTAGTGAATCGCATCATCATTTACCAGGAGTTTGATTACATTGAAAACCACTGGCTCCCCATCAAAGAAAAGATGGTCGTCGATCTGTCACCCGCCAAAAAGATGCCAGGAATGATTGGTCGCAACACAAAAACTTTTCGGGATTATCAGCTCAACCAGCCGACTACCCGCAAATATTTCATGCAGGAAGACCCCGATCCGTTTTTCTCCGAACTCAACAACGACGAATCCTACTGGGCTGAGGTGCGACATGAGCCGCTGGAAGACAATGAATCCGGAATTTATGCCCTGGTGGATAGTGTGCAAAATGCACCGGCTTTTAAGACTTACCAACAGGTGCTGGAAACCGTTTTTACCGGTTATCTGGAAATCGAAAAACTTGGAATTGAGGTTGGTCCCTATTATTCTTTGATCAGCAGTAACCTGGTCGAAGGTACTCGACTCCGCTTTGGGGCAAGGACTTTTTCCAAGTTTAGCGAAACAATCCGCTTGGGTGGTTCCATCGCTTATGGAACCAAAGACCAAGAGTACAAATACAGCGGAGAATTCAAGTGGCTAATGAGTAAGCAGCCGCGCCGAATGTTGGGCATCAACGTGCGAAAAGATATCAGCCTCAGTAGTGAAAATAGTGAAGAATTCCTGGAAAGTGATTTATTTTCAGGCCTTTTCCGGCGCAATATTGTGCAAAAGCTAATCAAGGTGGAAGAGGGCAAAATTTTCTACGAACACTATTGGAAGAAAGGTTGGTCCAACCGATTTACCCTGCTACATCGAAACATGGATCCTTATGGCGGTATCTATCCAGACGGCGGTGGGTTTAATTACGCCTATCTGTCTGCGCCAGATGAACCCAACCGCGCGGATACAACAATTGCCACGACCGAATTCATCTTCAAAACCCGTTTCGCTTTAGAAGAAGATTATGTCGACTATTCCTTTGACCGCGTGAGTTACGGTTCGGAATACCCTATCATCGAATTTCAATATACCGCTGGTTTCAAGGGCTTCTTGGGAGGAGATTATCAATACCACAAATTGTCTCTCTATTATCGCCATTACATTAACATCAACCCTATTGGTTGGCTGGCTTATCGCTTCAAAGTGGGCAAGGTCTTTGGCACAGTCCCCTTTCTGTTAATGGAGGTGCATCCGGGCAACGAGTCGATCTTTATGACCCGCGGTATTTTTAATACCATGAACCGGTATGAATTTGCCAGTGACCTTTATTTCAATTGGGTTTTAGAACACCATTTTGATGGTTTCATCCTCGACCGTATTCCTTTGATACGCAAGTTGAAATGGCGGACGGTAGCGACTTTCAAAGGCGTGATTGGACAAATGTCCGATGCCAACCGGGCCGCCAATGCACTCAATCTCTTTCATATTCCGGAGACCGAGACCTACAATGGCTTTAGGGCACCTTCTGAAAAACCTTATATGGAAGTCGGGGTCGGCATTGAAAATATCTTTAAGGTCATTCGCATCGATGCCGTTTGGCGCTTAAATTATCTCGACAACCCAGAGGCCAACCATTTTGGGTTAGTGGCGGGGATGTATTTTTTCTTTTAGTAACCTTTCGTCTGCATGGACTAGGCATCCTTATCTGCACACAATATCCTTCACCGCCAATTGCAAGGTCCGCTTTCCCTGCCATTTGTTTTCTTCCAGGGTATAATACAGATCAAAGGGCTCTCGATTCAGCACCTTCCCGGCTTCTGAACCCCGTCCAAAAGCCACCCCACTGAATACCTTAGAGTCCTTTTGCTGTACCGATAAGTGCAAGTGCTCCTTTTTCAGGGTTCTCGAATATCCGGTATCCGTCACGCCGCGGGTCAGGAAAACGGGGTTTCGATTGCCGGGGCCAAATGGTCCAAATTGGTGTAAAATGCGCCAGAATTTTGGCGTAATCTGAGCAAAGTCCAACTCGGCAGCGTAGTATTGTATGGGTTGCATCAAATCCTCGGTGAGCGTACTACTTACGTATCCCTCAAACCGGTCCTGAAAGTAGGGCAAATTTTCTGGTGCCAGTGTCAAACCAGCCGCATGGGTATGCCCTCCAAAATTGATCAATAAATCCTCACAGGAATGAATGGCCTGGTGTACATCATACCCCCTTACAGAACGGGCAGACCCCACCACCTTCCCTCCCGACTCGGTCAAAATAATAGAAGGACGATGAAATTTTTCCACCATGCGAGAAGCCACAATCCCTACAACCCCCTTATGCCAATGTGGCTGATACAACACAATACTCCGGCGATCTTCCCAATCCGGCATTTCCTGAAAAAGTTCGGCGGCTTCTTCGGCGATGCGTTGGTCAAACTCCTTACGCAACTTATTCCGATGCTCCAAAACCCGGGCATAATCTTCAGCAATCTTGCGATTGTGCGCCAGCATCAACTTTACCGCCTGATCCGCATCAGCCAGTCGACCGGCGGCATTGATCATCGGCGCTAAACCAAATACAATGTCACTAATAGACAGCGGACGCTCCCGTTTGGCCCGTTCAATCAGGGCCAATAGTCCGGGCCGCCTGGTACGATTGAGTGCCTGCAATCCCAAATGTGTCAACACCCTGTTTTCACCCGTAATGGGCACAATATCACTAGCGATACTAATCGCCAGAAGATCCAATAGATCCATCAATAAATCCTGCGATAAATCGTGGTTTTGAACGTAGGCTTGCGCCAATTTAAACGCCACACCACAACCACTCAGCTCTTTATAGGGATAAGCACAATCTCCCCGCTTGGGGTCTAAAACCGCAACTGCCGCGGGAATTTCCGTTTCCGGTAAATGGTGATCGCAAATGATAAAATCAATGCCGTGATGCTGAGCAGCCCGTACCTGCGCAACCGCCCGAATGCCACAATCCATAGCAATGACGAGCTTGATGTCATTGGCCGCAGCATAATCCAGCCCCTCAAAAGAGATGCCATATCCCTCCTTATACCGATCGGGAATATAATAATCTAAATGGGGGTGTAGCGGTTGCAAAAAGCTATACATCATGGCTACGGAGGTCGTACCATCTACATCGTAATCGCCATAAAGCAGGATTTTCTCTCCATCTTGAATCGCAGCATGAAGGCGGGCCACCGCTTTGTGCATATCTTGCATGAGAAAGGGATCGTGCAGGTGCGCCCATTCCGGACGAAAGAAATCACGAGCCGCTTCATAGCTGGTAATATTGCGTTGGGCCAGTAATTGACAAAATACTGGGGGAATACCTAATACTTCTTCCAGGTGTTCGACGTCTTGAACATCAGTGCTCGCAGCGAGCCATTGTTTTTTGGACAACATCAGAGGCGTTTTTCCTCTAAAGATACAATTTTACAAAACAGGATACAAACGAATCGGCAATTTCCCTTTGACGCCTATATAACTACAATTCATTTAAAATAAACCTCAATTGGTAGAAAATTGTTAATGACTCATTGACAATGTGATTAAGTTTGCGCATAAATTTATTCCAATGAAAATAATCAATCTATGATGTCGAAATCATCTCTTATCGCGCTCATTACACTCTTTTGCAGTGGCTGGGTTTTGGGACAAGAAAACGTGACCCTCAGTGGTTCGGTTAAAGACGGAGAATCCGGAGAAACCCTCATTGGAGCTACCGTGGCCGTTACGGCTCTGGGCCTAGGCACTACTACCAATGAATATGGCTTCTACTCTCTTAGTATTCCCGCAGGTGATTCCATCACCGTAGAATTTAGCTACGTAGGGTTTCAAACCCAAAATCGCAAATTATTGCTAAAGGCCTCCCAGACCCTCGATGTGGAACTGGGAACCGGCGTAGATCTAGCCGAGGTGGTGGTCAAGGCCAACTCTTATGAGGAACAACTCAACACCACAGAAATGAGTGTGGAGGCCATCAGCACCAAAGAAGTCAAATTATTGCCGGTGGCCTTTGGCGAAAGTGATATCCTTAAAACCATCCAACTCAAACCGGGCATTCCTTCGGGTTCGGAGGGTACAACAGGGCTCTTTGTTCGGGGCGGTAGTGCCGACCAAAACCTGATTGTGCTGGATGAAGCCATTGTTTATAACCCCAATCACTTATTTGGCTTTTTCAGCACCTTCAATACAGATGCCGTCAAGGATTTGAAATTATACAAAGGTGGTTTTCCGGCTCAATACGGCGGGCGGTTATCTTCTGTGATCGACGTCAAACTAAAAGAAGGCAACAACAAAAAATTATCCGGTTCCGGTGGTTTAGGGTTGATCTCTTCTCGTCTGACCTTAGAGGGCCCGATTGAAAAAGAAAAATCTTCTTTCATCGTTTCCGGACGGCGAACTTACGTGGATTTGTTTACGCGCCAGGTAAACAACCTCAATGAAGATAAAGAGGATTATAGCCCCATTCCCAACTATTACTTTTATGACCTCAACACCAAAATCAATTTCCAATTTGGTGAAAAAGATCGCCTTTATCTCAGCGGTTATTTTGGTCGGGATGTTTTTGGATTTGATGGCGACTTTTTCGACTTTAACTTCGATTGGGGCAATGCCACGGGAACGGCTCGCTGGAACCACGTTTTTAACCCAAAGTTGTTTGCCAATACCACCTTTACTTACTCCGATTATCAATACGATATCGAAAACAAGGTAACCGGGTTTTCTTTCCGCGTGGGATCCAATATTCAGGATGCCAACCTGAAATCAGACTTTTATTACGCGTTGAACAACCAACATACCTTGCGTTTCGGCGGTAATGCCACTTATCATCAATTTACCGTAGGTCGCCTGAAAGCGGGCAGCGATGATGGTGAGATCAATTTCTCAGCCGGTCAGGATTACGATGGTGTCGAAGTGGGTGTTTATGTGTCTGACGATTGGGAAGTGAACGATGACATTAAGATCAATGCCGGATTGCGCATCAGTGGCTTTAGTAATGATGGCACCTTTTATACGGGTGTTGAACCACGCTTTGCCAGCCGGTTTGTATTGTCTGATCGCACCTCCCTAAAAGCCAGTTATGCTCGCATGTACCAATACCTGCACCTCGTGGCCAATGCCGGCGCGGCGTTACCTACCGATGTGTGGTATCCGACTACGGCAAAAATCAAACCGCAGACGTCCGATCAAGTGGCGTTGGGGCTTTCCTATTTGCTGGGCACGAATTATTTCCTCAATTTCGAAACCTACTATAAATTTCTGGATAACCAGATCGATTTTGTGGATGGTGCAGAATTATTCGCCAACGACAACCTCGAAGAGGAATTTGCCATTGGGAAAGGGCGTGGCTACGGCTTTGAAGCCAGCATTGAAAAAAAGGAAGGTCGCCTGACGGGATGGATTGGGTATACCCTGGCTTTTATCGAAAAAGGTGATTACCAAACGGTTGATCCTTTCGGCAACTTTACCCAAAAGGGGTATTTCTCACCAATTTACGACCGCCGCCACGATTTGTCGCTGGTGGCTATCTACGAACTTAGCCCCAAATTGACCCTTTCGGGAACCTTTGTCTATGGGTCGGGTGATTTGCGCTGGCTGGCACCAAGTCGCTTTACCTTGCAAGATGTTTATGGCGCCGGATTTGAAGCCGTCGTCCCCGATTATCGAGATCGCAACAATTACCGTTTGCCTCCTTACATCCGCCTCGATTTGGGCTTGATCATTCATTTTACACCAAAATGGGGAGAAAGTGATTTGTCGATCAATGTGATCAATGCTACCGATCGGCGCAATACCTTCTTCATTTATTTTGAACCTGAATTTAGTGAGGTCACCAACGGTGATAATGTGATTTCGGTTCCGGAAAGAATCTCCGCCCGACAGGTATCACTTTTCCCAATTCTGCCTTCTATTTCCTGGAACTTCAAATTTTAATCAAGATGAAAATATCAGCTCGCTATACTCTGTTTTTTGCGCTTATTTTTGCGCTTTCTTCCTGCAATCTGGAGCAGGAAATTGACATTGAATTCCCCGAGGCCGATCAGCGTTATGTCGTGGAATGCTACCTGGAGGCCAACCGGCCATTCAATTTATTGATCACCCAAACAGCTGGCTATTTCGATCCGTTTCCCAGCAGCGACAGTGAATATCTCGAAAGCATTTTGGTGGATAGTGCACAAGTGTTTATTCGCCATCAAGGCGTAGAATATCAACTCAACAATGAGCTGTACCTGGATTTCACCACTCGTCAACTCTTTAATTACCACTCTAATGAGCTTGTTCCTGAAAGTTTTGACGACGATTTTGAGTTGAACATCACCTTGGCCAATGGCCAAACTATACAGGGCATTACCCGCATTCTTCCCGCAGTCCCCTTAGATAGTGTCAAGGTAGAATTCCAGTCTGATGCGGATACGCTGGCCCGTGTTTTGGCCTATTTTAGTGATATTCCCAACCAGGAGAACTACTACCGGCGCATGCTGCACATTGGCACACTTGATAGTTTGCCGGAGCAAGACTTTACCGTAGATGATCGCTTGGTAGAAGAATCCTACGTATTTGGCTCCGCCTACGATTTTGCGGTAGGTGATACGGTGATCAATACCATTTTTCACCTGACTAAAGACCACTATGAGTTTATCCAAAGTGTAGACAATGCGACCAACGCCAACGGAAATCCTTTTGGTCAACCTAGTCCACTCATCAGTAATTTAAGTGGCACGGCACCAGCCACCGGTATTTTTACAGGGGTCAGTTATTCGCGAGAACAAACGATCATTGAACGATAGGTTATCTATTTAGAGGTCAGCATTTGGCCTTCAAATGCTGACTTAGAGCATATTTGGAGGTAGTCCCTGAAGTATATTCGGGCAAGCTATTCGGTCCCGGTAAAATCGGGATTTTGGAACCTCTTTTCGGCTGTTTTTTCGTCCGTCTCGGCTCAGCCGAGATGGACTCAAAAATGAGTCTTGCGAGAACCCGAAACCTGCAATTTTCGCTGCTAAAGCACCACCTCCAAACATGCCCTTAGGGCGTTTAACTTCTCTCCAAGTCTAACAGATATTGCTTGCGCCAAAGCCCGCCGCCATAACCGGTCAAATGACCATCCTTGCCAATCACCCGATGACAAGGGACCAAGATGGCTAGACAATTGTCGCCATTGGCACGGGCAACGGCGCGTACCGCTTTGGGGTTGCCCATCAATTCCGCCTGTTCCTGGTAGGATCGGGTAGCGCCATACGGAATAGTTTGCAACAGGTCCCAGACTTGGGTTTGGAAGTCACTGCCAGCATATACCAAAGGAACCTCAAACTCGTGCAGTTCCCCGTTAAAATAGGCTTTGAGCTGCTCCTCCAAGTGTTTAAAATGTGGGTTTTCGCCGGGAATAAAGGAAGCCTTCATGCGTCGATTGAGCCGTTTGAGTAAGGTTTCCAGCATGCGCCGATCGGTAAAATCCAACAAACAAATGCCTTCGTCGGTCGCGCCCACCAGCATCGGGCCCAGTGGGGTCAGCAGGCGGTTGATGTGAATAATGTTCCGTGATTTACTCTGACTTGGCGCAAAGCCGGTAGTCTGTTTGAACCAATCCGTGAATCCACTCAGGCTTTCGTAGCCACTTTCATAAGCTGCATTGATCACTTTTTCGCCGTGACGAATAGCCCCAAAGGCGTGACTGATGCGCAAACTCCGCTGATAAGCCTGAAAGGTTAATCCATGGTGTTTTTTAAACCACCGCCTTACCCGATTAGGATCTAAATCTCGCCGTCGCAAATCAGCATCACTGATTTTGACGTCGTTCGCCACATTCAATTCGCGCAATAAATCTTTGATATAGGCAGGCATGGCCCCCGGAGGTTCCATTGGGTGACAACGTTTGCAAGGGCGAAAACCGCGTAGCAATGCTTCCTTTTGCGAAGCTACAAATTCAATATTTTCCCGCTTCGGTTTGCGAGCCGGACACGTTGGTCGACAAAAGATGCCGGTGGTTTTTACGGCGACAAAAAAAATGCCTTCCATCTGGCTATCTCGCTCCAAAAAGGTTTGCCACATGGTTTCTTCGTCGGGTAGGCTTCCCGCAGTGGGTTGGCTGGTTACATTCATTAGACTAATCATTAAATCAGTAATTGAGTACATGTTTGGAGGTAGTCATTCCGTTCCGGTAAAACCGGGATTTTGGAACCTCACTTCGGCTATTTTTTCGTCCGTCTCGGCTCAGCCGAGATGTACTCAAAAATGAGCCTCCCGAGAACCCATAACCTGCAATTTTGCTGCTAAAGCACCACCTCCAAACATTCACTGACACAAAGGTATTGCCCACTCATTCACCACACAACCTGAAACTTGTCACTAATTTTAAGAAGCTGCTAACAAAGCTCGTAATTGAGTGCATGTTTGGAGGTAGTCATTCAGGACTTATAACTTATTCTATCACAATCGGAAAAGAAAAATGACCAACGGCACTATTGACCAAAAGTATATACACGCCCGTAGGCAAGCCCTCTAAAGAAATGGCTGTTTCATTTTGACCGGTAAAGACGAGTTTCCCGTTCGGATTAATGAGCGCCAGATCGTACTTTCTAATGGCCGTACGGATCAGCAATTGCCCTTTGGCTGGATTAGGAAAAACGGTGACCATTTCGGTGCTATCTGACACCTCATTTACCGGAGTAACCGCATCTGCTAACCGACCAATAAAAAGATCGTAATTACCGGCTGCATTGTTCTGAGTTTCGTCAAAATAGAGGTTCTCGGAAAAACTCCCCGCCAGGTATAGTTCACCTTCCGTTCCTTGTACCAGGTCAACCGGTAAGACGAGTCCGTCCCCTGCGATTTTAAAGCCCCATTTGGGCTGACCATCTTCATCGAACCCGGCCACAAACCCTTGAATATTGTTGCCCGCATCCAGCGTCACTGAGCCAAAACTCATCGGCCCTCTGAAATAACCAGACAGCAGGATTTGGTTTTTAGCTAAGGCCAATCCCCGGGTTTGTTGCACCTCATCTCCGCCGTAAGCAAAGGCCCAAATCACCGCTCCCTCCGAGGAATATTTTAATAAATAAAAATCCGAATTGGTGGTATTGCTTTGAATAGCCTGCCCATTGTGCAAGTCCATCACACCAACCAGATAGCCTGTCACATAAATATTGCCTGCCTCATCGGTGGCCAGATGGGTGATGCTTTCATCCAGAACACCGCCTGCTTTGTGCACCCATTGAGCTTCTCCTTGTTGGTTGTAACTGGCAATAAACACATCATCATCGTAGGTCTCGGCAGGAAGTAAAGTATCGGTGATCAAGGTGGTATCGTTAAAAATTCCGGCCACAATCAACCCCGATTCGGGATGAAATTCCAGGGCCAACGCCCGCGTATCCCCTGAATATCCGGCGCGTTGTACCCATCGTAATTCCCCAATGGAATCGTAACTCACCAGGAATAAATCAGTTTCTCCCCGGGCGCTGATTTCCTGGTCTTCAACCACGAGCATTCCCGAAAAATAGCCGGTTAGGTAGCTATTGCCTTCATCATCCACTTCCAACGCTTCCACTTGTTTAAGGTCAGTTCCGTTGATGCCTTTTGCCCATAACACCTGGCCATCATCGTCCAATTGTGCAAAATAAATCCCTTTGGCATTCAGGGTCGCATTTAGCGAAAGCGCCCCCAACTGGATGCTTTGCCAATAAGTGCCCGTAGTTAATAAGTGCCCATCCGGTGTGGTAGTGACGGCCACCATTTGATCATCCAGATTACTGCCCGCGTTAAAGGCCCACTCGACCTCCTGATCGGGTTGTATCTTTAACAAAAAGACATCATCTTCTCCCACTGATGATAGCGTGTTGGGCCCCAATTCCCATTCACCGGTAAAGGTGCCGTACACGTACAATGCGCCATCTGAAGCAGCGACCAATCCCTGTGCACTTTCCTGACCGGTATCCCCCAGAGTGAGGAACCAATCCCAGTTTTGACTATGGCCTGTTTCGCAAAGGCCAAAGCTCAAAAATAAAATGACTTTCAGGATACAATCCATACGCTGCATAATTTGTTATATTTTTGCGCTTAAATATGATATTATGAAAACTAATAAAATTCTAACGATCCTTTCGATCGCTTTGTTTTTGGGAATGATGGTGGGCTGTGGAAATGATGCACAGGAACCCACTCTTGAAGAAGGCACCCCCCAACAGATGGGCACTACCGGCAATGAAGCCATTAATAAGGTGACAAAAAAAATTGCCGAAAACCCGAAAGATGCTTCGCTTTATGCACAACGAGCTAATTTGTTTTACCAGAACGATGGTTTTGATGAAGCCATTCAGGATTTGGCAACAGCCCTAACCATTGATTCTACAAATGTCAATTACCACCACCTACTAGCAGATGTTTACCTGGATTATTACAAGTCACGGTTGGCGTTGAGTACCATGGAACGGGCGGTAAAGCTCTATCCTGAACGCATTCCAACTTTGTTGAAGTACAGTGAATTTCAACTCATTCTAAAAATGAATGAACCATCACTGCAGACCATCGACAAAATTCTTCGGCTCGATCCGCAAAATGCCGATGCTTATTTTATGATGGGCCTCAACTTTAAGGAGATGGGTGATACCATTCGGGCCATCAACAGTTTCCAAAAAGCGGTGGAATTTGACCCCGATTTAATTGACGGATGGATCAATCTGGGGCAATTGCATGCGGGCATTAAAGGGCATCTGGCTGAAAAGTTCTTTGATACAGCCATTGAAATCGATTCCACCAATGCTTATGCGGTACAGGCTAAAGCCGATTTCTACGCCGATCAGGGAGACTTGGAAACGGCGTTGGAATACTACCGCAAGATCATCACCTTTGATCCACAAAATGAGGTAGCCTATTTCAATTCGGGCTTGTTATACCTCGATAAAAATGAACCACAAAAAGCCTACGATGCCTTTGATATTACCATCAAAGTCTCGCCATTACACATTCGGGCCTATGCCTACCGCGGACTGGCGGCTGAAAAATTGGGCAAGATAGAGCAGGCTAAAAAAGACTACAACCAAGCACTGACCATGGCTCCCGATTATCAGGTAGCATTGGATGGTTTGGCACGAGTGCAAAAGGTGCAATAACCTCGCTAACTAATGAAATGATCCAACAATTCTTCCTCTACGTCAGGGTCCTCCAGCGGGGCCGTGACGTCGGAGAAGGCCGCGTAGAAGATACACATCACCAGGCCATTCACTATGGCTAAGCCGATTGTAGAAATAAAGTTTAACGCAGGATTAAGACTGGAAATCATCCCCAACAACATGGCTACAAAGATGGTTGCACTGATGATGACCAGAAAGAGTCTAAATACGGCAAACCACTTTCGGGAAATGAGTCTTCGGCTACTTTCCAAAGCCTGCCAGGGAGAAGCCTGATAGAACAAAACCAAGGGAATCGCCCAAAGATAGCTCACATACAAATATATGAGTGGTATAAAATTGAGGAAGACTACCGTAGAGGTCCGGGCAGGCAATTCAGGAGGCGCAGGCGACGTAATGGGATTGGCCAATACTTCCTGATACCAGCTAAAAAAGCCAGACTCATAGAGCGCATACACCGCCGGCGAGACGACCAAAGCCGTGATGATCATCATCAGTAAATTGACCACTACAAGGGGAAAAAAATGGTTGATGCCGTACAAAAAATCCTTTGGCTCGTAAGCTTGAGATCGATCTATCAACTGGGCCACCCAATAAAGTCCGGCGGTGGCCACTGGCCCAATAAGTAAAGAGGCTACCAAAAAACCAGGAATCATTCCGATCTGGTATAAGATTAATTCCAGGATGGCCACCAAAGCACCAAAGCCGGCAAATCCCGCGAAATATTGGCTGAATATTTTCCACCCTTTTTCCAAATAAGTACTGCTAGTAAATTCATAGCCTTCTTCAATCAAGGCCTCAAACCGCTGCTTTTGCTGATCCGTCATGGTTTATCACATAATTTTCTTGCCGGTGCAAATGGCTTCGTAAATAGCTTCCATAATAATTATGTTGCTTTTATATGGACTCCCGATAATACGGATTTTTCTTAAAACTTAGTAGCGCTATTACTTTTTTCATTTATCATCTCTCCTCCACCGGGCGAGCGCCCATAAATGAAGTCAAAATGATTCAAAACTACCTCTGGGTGTCGGCTTCCGGGTGTCTTGCCACCAATGTTGTGAAAGAAGCCCCGACTAAACTATCGCTACCAGCTTGGCCGGGAATCTATTGCACTTTTACGGCCCAAACAACTTATTGGAGACCACCTTGGCGAATCCAATTAAGGCATTTAGAGACGAATAAATTAAATAGCCTAAAAAAACAAGATGGGCTAGGCAGGCTATTTATTGCCCACCGCTTTTTTGAAGACAAGAACTAACCATATCAGTACTGAACCAGAGCGCAGTTGCGCCCGGGAAACATCAGGACCACAGCCTTAGACTTTGACAAAAGTCCAACCCCTGTCTGTTGTACTAACGAAGTATCATTCCACAAGGGCGGTTTGTAAATTACAGGATAGTTGCTAAAAACCCAATTCCTTCAACTTATTCCGGGCATTGTCATTTTTTGGATTCAGTTTGTAAGACTGTTTGTAATGCAAAACAGCCTTTTCTTTCTGCCCGGATTCGAGATAAGCTTCCGCTAAACTGTCATGAGCATTGGCCGATTTAGGGTGCTGCCGTGCATTGTATTCAAAGGCTTCAATGGCCATCTCAATTTTTTGTTTGCCAATGAAAAAATAACCTACTTCATTGACTTCCCATTCACCCATATATACCTCTCCGCCACGGCTGTTGCTGTGATGTTGAAATTCCGCATAAGCATTATCAATACCTCCTTTCTGAAAGGCATCCTTAACCACTCGTGCAATGTCGGGAAGCGGTGGGAGAACTTGTAGCAACTCCAACTCCCAGGTCAGGTATTCTCCCGGCAATTTGAGTTTGGAACCACTTTTGGCGGCAGCTTTAAAATCCTCAATAGGAATTTTGAATTGGTATTTGCCGTTTTCCTGCATGACATTAAAGGCATTTTGGAAAGGGCGAGACAATTCACTAACAACCTGATAATCAGGCACTCCAATGGAATACGTAGACACCAATTCGCGGCCGTTTCCATCAATCAGGCGATTGTGCGTGAGGGCTGCCTGGTTGCTGTTTAATTGAGGACCATGCCCTGATCTCAAGATCTCATAAGCCCAACCATCACTGGTTTTATTTTGGGCAATACCTAGGCTAGTTGCGGCCATAAAAATGAGCCACACTAGAAAAAGGGGGGATTTTTTCATGATGTCCGGTTTGTTACTTTGGTAAATAGAAGCTCTCTTAAACGCTGCAAAAATCACTTCCACAGCTTTTTAAAACTTAAAATTTCATATAAATGTATATAATAATTTGAAAAGGTAAAATATTGTGTGATAGTTTAACTTTTAAGTTTATGAAAAGGCCAGATAGAATAATCCAGCCAAAGCCCCACCAACCATCGGTCCGACTACGGGAATGGGGGCATATTTCCAATCGCTACTTCCTTTATTGGGAATGGGTAAGAGGGCATGAACAATTCGTGGCCCCAAATCACGAGCAGGGTTGATGGCATACCCCGTAGTGCCCCCCAGTGAAATACCGATGGCGAAGACGATCATGCCCACAGAAAAGGGACCACTCAAGGCCACAGCGGTACCACTGTTCATTTCTTCCGGAAGCACCAACAAATACAAGACCGCAATGACCAAAACAAAGGTGCCGATGATCTCCGACAACAAATTGGCTACGGTATTTCGAATGGCCGGGCCGGTGCTAAAGGCGGCAAGTTTTAATTCGGGATCCTTTGTAGCGTCGAAATGGGGCTTGTAATGTACCCAGACCAATGTAGCACCAATCACAGCACCAATAAATTGTGCCAAAATATAACTGGCCACGTCGATCCACGGAAAAGCTCCGGCAACCGCCAGGCCAATGGTTACTGCCGGATTGAGGTGGGCACCGCTAATGCCCGCTACCATAAAAACAGCAATAAACACGGCCATTCCCCAGCCAAAAGAGATCACCAGCCAGCCAGAGTTTTGGCCCTTTGATCTTTCCAATAATACATTGGCTACTACGCCATTTCCCAATAAAATGAGCATGGCGGTACCCAAAATTTCTGCCAAAAATGGAGACATAATCGTTGGTTTAAAGTCGATTTTTCGACGGTTTCTAAATTTGGTTATGGTTGTTCGTTTTTTTCAAAAGACGCAGTGACCTTGGAGGAGCGGAGATAGCGGAGAGGATTTTCAATAATCCTCCCCTTAATTTATCGCCTTGTTTAAATTTTGATGCGTCCGGTTTAGTGCATGTTTGGAGGTCAATTTTGATCTCCAAACAAGCATTTACAGTTTCACCACACTTTTTACTAATCGGTTGTCTCCGACATTCATTTGTAAGCGGTAAATTCCGGCGGGCAAACCCTCCAGATTCAGCGGCACATATTGTTTACCCGTGCCCAAAGTCAAAGCTACCATTTTTACAATCTGCCCCAGGTGGTTGACCACGGTAAGTTGTGTTTTTTCAAGTTGTGAAGATTCTATTTCCATGGTAAATTGACCACTTCCCGGGTTGGGAAAAACCTCCAGGCCAATCGTTTGAATCGGATCGGGTTCCAAGGCGACCAACTGCCCTCCGATCGTAATATTATCGAGGTAGACATTGTCTCCAAAATTGGTGGTATCGTAGTGCTTGCTCAACAGTGTTCTGGATTCAAAACAGATTTCTAATGAACTGCCAAGGTAATTGACCAAACTATACACATGGGTCTTCCAAGGGTCATTTCTGTAGGTGTTCGGATTATAGGTGTCTCCCATTTGCTGGCCATTGATCAAAATCCGGAAAGCACTCATGAGTTTACTATTGGATCCCAAATTGGCCAGGTAGTAAGGCGAATAGGTTTGCTTGAGATCAAAAGTAAATTGTGGAACATCCAAATCAGAAGCGTCGACACAAATACATAAGCGATTGTTAAAAGCTTCATTGACATTCCAGACATTAGATTCATTTGGCAACCGTGCTACCCCAGTTAGAAATAGCTCCGGGAAGTTACTACCCGTCAGTTGCATCCCCAAACTGCTGGCATTGGCCGCATCCTCAGAGATTATTGCAGTGGCATGGTCACTACTTACCAGATACAATGAATCATGAGCGGCATCCCCCATTTCAAAGGTAATGACATCGTAATCACTCAGTCCAATGGGGTTGGATACTGCTATATTCATCAAGCTATCATTTCCGTTTAGATAATCGGGGCCGTATTGCAGCCAAACATCAAAGGTGTAAATACCGTTGTCGGAAAGATCAAGCAGGTCAACCGGACTACTCACAAAGGATTCTCCCCGATATAGCGTATTGGGAATCGACAGCGTTTGGGTGACCACATCGCCCCCATTCAACCGGTAAGCTACTTCCACATTCTCGCCAGCCTCAATGGAGTCACAACCATAAAACCCGACCTCCACTCGTAACCCTTCTAGCCCCTGAAAACAACCATTTACCGGGCTTTCTACCCGTTCCAGTTTTAAGTCCACATTTTGCGCCAAAATATTATCAACGGTCATCGACAAAGTATCGTTAAAGGCGATTTGGTCTGCCTCCAACTCCGACCAAATTTGCAATCGGTGTGCCGCAGGTGAAGCCAAATCCGCTGTAGTCGTAGGGAAAGTATACATTAAGGTATCTCCTCCAGTGAGGCTAGCAACCAACACTAAGGTGTCACGAATAATCGCATTGTCGTCTACCCGAAAGGCCAGAGGAATGCCATCACCAGGCTGCAATTGTACCCCACAGCCATTATAGCGCAGTTGCACCGTTATGGACTCACTTTCTGAAAGGCCACAAGTCACCGGTTCGGGAGATACCACGTTCAACAAGCGAATATCATTATCGAAATCTGCAGCACCAACCCCAACGGCGTGCCAGGCCCGGGCGGTTTGCAACACCGCATTGGAGCAAATGCCATAGAGATCCTCGGCGGCCTGTAGTGCCCCTTCCCGGGCATCGGGATAACCGGAAAAGCGACTCAGGTAATATTTCAGGTTGCGAAAAGCGATGTGGATGGCCGTATCCAGGCCCAATCCCTCGACGGAGTAACTGGTGCCAAAGCTGTTGTTGCCGTTGCCCCCTTCCATCATTAGGTAAAACCAATAATTCTGTACGCCACTATTGGTATGCACCCCTCCATTATCGCCCGATCCAATATACCAGGATTGTGATAGATAGGTATCCGGGTCGCCCTTGGAATTGGGGTTGGCCATATCCCGAAAACCGGTATTATCCAGATTGGAATCTTCGGCAATGAACCAATCGGCAGAATCGGGTGTGGCCCACAACTCTACAGCTGCCCCCATTATATCGCTGAAAGATTCATTGAGGGCCCCACTTTCGTTGAGGTAAATTAAGCGGGCAGTATTTCCGGTAACGCCGTGAGCAAATTCATGGGCCACCACATCCAAACAGGTGAGTGCATCCCAGTTTTCGCCATTGCCATCACCAAAGGAGGCCCAGTTTCCATTCCAAAAGGCATTCACTACATTGACGTCATAGTGTACCTGGCTGATCAGCGGCATATTTTCTCCATCTACCCCAGAATGCCCCAATACCTGTTCCAAAAAATCAAAGGTCATCTCCGCTCCCCAATGAGCGTCGGTAGCGGCCTCGTCTTGCTCTTCGTTTACATTGCTCCAGTAATTATCGTCATCGATAAAATCTTCCGCCTGATCAAACTCGGTAGTGCCATTCAAATCATAGGTTTCGATCCCACCGCCACGAGTGGTTTCCACCAATCGGTAATGATCCGAAGCAATAGAATCGGTAATGATTTCCTTTTCCCCGTTGTAGCGGGTAACCGCCGTTCCGGGCACATTGTTTTGCGTATGTAGCTGCTCTACATTTAACAGCAACTCACCCGTCAGCGCATCGATAAAAACCAGCTGGTTCATCACAGGTTTTTCAGCTTGAATGGTCAGGCTGTAGGCCAAATGAAATGCCTCGGCCCGCTGCTTCAAACTGGGATCGACCAGCACCAATTCCGCTTCCGGATAGAAGGTCGCATCGGGATCGTTTTTGATGCGCTTGAGCAAACGTTCCGCTCCAACACTCTGCCATAGATAACGTTCGGCAGGAAAATGGCTCAAAGCCAAATGAATTGCTTGTTCAGCATCAATCTGCGGTTGAACATCCACGGCTAATCCCTTTACCCATTTGCCGTTGAGGGTTTGTACCCGGCCATTGCGCTCGTGAATGAGCAATTCTCCGCCTTCCACTTTCACACCTTGGTGGTATTGCTGATAACGATAGTGGGTCATACCTAAATCATCGATTTGGGTTTGATAATTCACCAACTCATCCAACAGACCAAAGCCAAGTTGCTGACGGTATTTTTGCACCAATTCTCGAGCAGTCAGGTCCACATTGTCGTGTACTTTCAGCCAGTCGGCATTCCCGGAAGGAACATAAAAAAGCTCAATTTGAGTAAGCTGATCTTCCGCTTTTTGTTGGGTCAAAAGCGTAAACCCCATAATAGTTAATAGTCCTAATGCAGTAAATAGTAGCTGTTTGATCATACTTTTTTGTTGTAAGGCAGTGAGTACTTGTTTGGAGATCAAAATTGGCCTTAAAACAAGCACTAATAGGGTAATCAAGGTTCAATTGGTTGAAAATACTATATCTCTGGCAATTGACGTAAAAAATTGCCAGTACTTCCCCTTGGCAGGACGTGTAGATTACAATTCCTATGCCTCCAGCTTCACGGTCACCCGCAGCGCTTTTAAACCTTCCACCCCTTGCATCTTACTGAGGCTGTAGTCTTCAATTTCAGGAAGAATCACCCCTTCCCGCACTAAGTATTGCAGGTATTCCATGTACTCCTGCCGGTCTTCTCGATGCAGGTAAACGATGGCAATTTTCCCAGCTTGAGTGAGGCGTTCATCGGTATCGAGAATGTAGGCCTTGTCAATGCGTTTTTTGAGAATTTCGTAGCGCACATTGTAGGCACCATCAACATCAAAATGTTTTTCATCCATGCGGAAGCAAACATCCAGCGCGTCACTATATACAAAAATGAGCTGGGCAGTAGTCAACGGCACCAACAAATCCTCCTGCAGGCGATCCACCAAGCGAGTGACCTCGCACATGTGTTTCAATTGCCACAGCCGAAACTCACGCAGGTGATTCATCGAGAACTGGCCGTTTTGCAGTAATGCCTGGCCTAAGTAAATGGTGTACTCTACACCATCCGTCTTGTATTTTTCAAAATAGTGGGGCAGGATGGCTTGCATTTCGTCATCCTGTTCTTGCAAAAGCCGGGCAATACTATCGTTGAGCATGGCAACACTTTCCTCAAAGGCCTTCCGCTCCCAATAAATGACACCCAGTGTCCCGTCGAGTTTTTTAAAATAGTTATTGACTTTTTCAGCTGCTTCTGCCGGAAAATTAACAGCCAGCTCCCGAAAATAAGGATGAATTTCATTGCGCAAAAGATTGAGCACCCGCGTTTCGTCATTGGGACTAAAACTACGCTGCAATTCTTCGACCAAATTGTGCACGTTTTCCGCCATAAAGTCAATGAGGTGCGATTTTATTTCCAGGGAAAGTTGCGCCAACAATTGCTCCACCCGTTCCAAATTGAGGTTTAGATCAGATAGAATCGATTCATTGCGATGGGTAGAAGAGCTGACAATATCAGCTTGCCCGTAGAGCGGGTAAATGTGTCTAAGCTCAATTGGTTCGAAGGTGACATTTTTTTTCTGTTGCACCTCCTGTTGGGAAAGAATATTCATCGCCGCTTGTCTAAACTTCCACTGTACACTAGGGTGAATATTGGTAAATTGCTGCTGCATAATGCCCCTCAATTTGTTCTCCATTTCTTCCCTCTTTCGACTCATCCCGGCAGATAAAATAGGCATTAACCCACGAAATCTAACCAATTGAGTGTGGCTGAATACTCCGGGTATTTTACTACCTATTTCCAATATGATCTGGTCTTCATCCTCATTCATTTGTTGGAGAGGGATCAACATTAAACTGCGGATGCCTTTTTTTAAAAGGGCTTCTTCAACAACTCCTCGATCCTCCAAATCTTCTAGGTCCGCAAACACTCTGGGGAGCATGGTCATCATTGGCTCTCTATAAATAGAATTTTTCAACGCTTCTTGGCTATGAACCTCTTTCGACAAACCCGACAACACTTGTAGCAGGTTGGTCAGTTGTTGAATTTCCAGATTACTGGTCTGAAACCCGACTTCCAAATGGGGCAATTGAAAGAGCGATTGCAACTTTGTACTTAAAAAATCAAACTCTGTTTCCAGGTGCATTTTTTCTTTACCCAACAGCTTATTTTTAATGCTGGCTATGATCTGTTGCTCTGTGATGTCGGTCAGGTAGATAAATAGCACCCCGTGAAATTCAAACCGATCCGCGGGAAACAGTTCCAGCCAAGCCTCCCGATTAAAAGGCTTTTGTAGTTGATTCCGAACGCGATTCATATCTACTTCTGGAAGCGGTTCGCTAACCCGCACCTCAACAAAATCGATCACCGGATTAAGTTGATAGTGCGTCTCCAATCCTGTATTTTTATTGCGCAGGGTCACCCCACCCGGAAAACTAAATTCCAAATCCTGGCCATAGCGCTTATTGAGAATCAGGGTATAGGCATTATTCATCAATTTTTCCATCATTTCCTCCTCTGTGAGGTGCATACTGATCTCAAAATGGCCCGCATTAAATACCTCCATAAATTCCGGAGTGGCATAAAGCATTTCATTGGAAAAGGGCACTACGGTGTAGCCGAATTTTTCGGTAGATTTGAGGGGAGTGAACAACCCGGAAAAAAGAAATGCCAGCACTTCGGGATGTTTGCGAATGGCTGAAACCACCTTTGTTTCATCCAGATATTCCGGATACTTGTTCACCTCCCCGAGGGCCTTTTCCGCAAATAATTGCTCCAAATCATTCCCATTGCTTTGTAATTCCTGCAAGTGGTCCGCTAACGGCTTAAAGCTTACCTTGGTTTGGTAGGGAAAAGACATCAGACGCTTTTCCTCCATATCGGAAAGATTGGAAAGGTCATGAAATTCAGGATTGGAAGCTTCCGTAATCTGTTTAGCACTCATAGGTGTTTCTTTTATAGCTTCTTAAGGTAACAATTCAACGCAGAATTATTTTAATTTGTACCAAAACTATTTATCATGAAAATAGCAGTTGGAAGCGATATGAATACACCAATGCCCCAAAAGGTGGTGGAAAAGCTGCGCGAGACGGGCCACCACGTTGAACTATATGGCGCCCTGAAAACAGCATCCGCCATGTGGTCTAAAGTAGCTATTGAAGTGGCCGAGCGGGTTGCTGCTCAGGAAGTGGATCAAGCTATTTTATTTTGCTGGACCGGAACGGGGATCAGCCTTGCGGCCAACAAAGTGCCGGGAATTCGTGCAGCCCTTTGTCAGGATGCAGAAACCGCCAGAGGTGCTCGTTTATGGAATGATGCCAACATCCTGGCCATGAGCATCCGTGCCACCTCGGAAGCAGTCGCCCTCGAAATTTTGGACGCCTGGTTCAGTACCGAAACGAGCCCGGATCAGGAAGATGTGGCCTGCCTGGATTTTTTACGGGAGGCGGAGGAAAAATACCGCCGATTGCTGTAAGGTTGTGTATTTTTGGCTCTGTAAAAACGAGCAATCAAAAAATGGGATATAAAAGTCATAAAAAAAGTAAACTGAGCCGCCGGGAGAGGTACCAAAAGTCCACCCGCAACATCAAGGTCTTTTTTCTATTTCTAACCCTTGCCGTCGGCGTGTGGATCATCAAAAATCGCCACGAGTACTGGGGAATTGTGAAGACCTATTTTTATTAAACAGGAAGGAAAGAAAATGCGGGGCGCTCGAAGGGAAAAAAATACAGGTTCCAACCAGAATTGGTGCTTTGACTCACCGTTTTCCGGTTGGAACTGAAGGATATATTTCGGCACGTTAATTTTAAATTCGGGAGCCCCCTATTTGAAGGTTACGCGATTTAAAGAGCCCCTCAGCATCAAAAAGGTTGGTTGATTTATCCTTCAGTCGGCAATTTAATGACTCGAATGGTTTCAATCTTGGTATTACTCACCAATTCAAGCACAAATTTGTAGCCATCCATCTCGATTTCGGCCCCTTGTTCGGGAATGGTCTCAGTGGTCATCACCAAATAACCCGAGAGGGTTTGATAGTCGCCATCGGGAAAAGAAAGCTGCGGATATTTTTCGTTGAGGTAGGAAATTTCCAACCGTCCGGAAAAAATGTATTCTGTTGGAGAAATCTCCCGTTCTACATATTCTTCCTGATCGTATTCATCCTCGATTTCTCCAAAAATTTCCTCCAAAATATCCTCCAGAGTAATGATACCTGATACACCGCCAAACTCATCCACCACACAAGCAATGTTGATGTGCGATTTAATGAAACGATTCATCAAATTGGTCACATACATCACTTCGGGCACAAAAGGAATATTCATGACCAGGCTGCTAATATTTTGAGGTTGCTTAAGCAATTGCTGATGGTGCACATAGCCCAGTACATTGTTGATATCTCCGTTGGTAATGATAATGCGGGATAATTTACTTTCTTCAAATAGCTTGATCAGTTCCTCCACCGTAGCCGTTACATCAATATTTTCTATCTCCGTTCTCGGCACCATACAATCACGGATCCGCACCTCTTTTAAGTTGAGGGCTTTGCCAAATAACTCCTTGTCAATTTCTTCCTCGCTATGCGTGGTAGAATCATTAATAAAATTCTCCAGATCGAGGCGAGTAAAAACCGTTTCCACTTCTTCCGGAGGGGTCTTGAACACCCATTTTAGCAAAATATTGGACGAGTAGGTCATAAATTTGGCGGGAATACCCAACAAAAACTGCAACATCCTCAAAGGGTAGGCCAAAAGATACAAGACATTATTGGCGTAAAGCCGAAACATGGTCTTAGGCAAAAATTCTCCGACAATCAAGACGACCATGGTCAATAATAGGGTATTGATCAACAGCAATAAAAAGGTGCTGCTGATCCCAAAAGTAGTGCTAAAGAAGTTGTCTAGCGGCTCACTGGCCAGGGAAGTAAATAAAACGAGCGCGATATTATTGCCTACCAACATGGTACCGAGAAAAAGAGCAGGCTTTTCATAAAACCCGGCAATGATATTACCGCGGGTAGCCCCCTTTTTCTTTTTGAGTTCGATGCGCAACTTATTGGCAGAAACGAAGGCAATCTCAGACCCCGAAAACAGGGCAGATAAGATCAGAGAAAAAACGATTGCTGCTAATAACATTACCCTAGTTTTGGTTAACAGAATTTGGAGGGGTCGGCTTTTTCACCGGTTTATCCTCCAGCGGATCAATAGCAATCTGGCCTTCTACTGCATTGATCTTGGCATTGGTGAAATCCTGATTGGCCTCAAAACCATGCCCATAAATGATTTCATCGGGCCGTGTGATGACCACAAATTTCTGGGTATAAACCCGTTGTTGTTGCTCATCCCAGATGAGTTCTTCTGTATCCAGCTGCTCGCCTTTGACGCTTTTCCAAACCACACTATCCTGTACGACCACCTGATTTTTACGTTCAAAACGAACCGCATATTTTGAGGTCAGTGTACTGGATACTTCTCCGCTGGGATCAAAAAAGACAACTTTTACCCCTTCCGGAAATTCCTGTTTGGGTTCTACTTTATCCAGATAATTGAGCATCACCGGTCCCTGAATTTGCACCTTGAGCTTGGCCGAATCACTGTACAAAATTTGTACTTCTTCCGCCCGCTCAATGTTGGTCTTCATCAAATCGGTCAGGGCTTCGATATCCGCCGGGTCATTCTCACAGGCCATGCCCATTAAGCCGATTAAAAGTACTAAGATATGATTTGTCCGTATGGCGTATCCCTTCACGCTACTTCTTTTTTGACAAGTTTAATAAAAAGACAGATTTCCTGGAGGATTTGGTCATTAAAATATTCGTTCTTTCGCAAATCCTGTGATTCAGCGTCAAGCTAATATATTTTAACCCCCTATCGGTCCAGTAAGCTGCATTCGTTCACTGCTTTTGCATTCCCTTCACCTTCCATTTATTGTTGCTTACGCAACCGGGATAGTCCTGCCTTAGCCTGTTGGTGCAGTCCGGTGCGATACTCATCGGGGCGGATCTCCATACACCGTTCATAGTATTGGCGTGCCCGGCCTTCGTCCCCGGTAGTTTCATAAATTTTCCCAATTTGTAAAGCCGCATTACAAGCAAAAAAGTAGGTCTCGAATTCTCCGTCCCGGATGGTTTGTTCGTAGTGCTCAATCGCCGCTGGATAGCGTTTTAAGCCATGCAATATGCGCCCCAATCGGTAATTGTATTCCAATTGGTCTCTCTTATGCGGAAGACTATTGACCGCAGTCCCTTTTAATAAATCGTACGCCCGCTGATAGTAGGCACCATCAAACAGCAACCGGGCTTTAATCAATGTGACCGGAGGTATTTGGCCTTCCGCTGCTTCTTTCAGGGCGCTTTTATCGCCACCCGCCACGGAATAACCTTTTTGCAAACAAGCTTGCATATACCTTTTGTAGGCGGCCGGTTCTCCATTAATCAGGGCCGACCAAGCCAATTTTTGGTAAGTTTCCTTGATAAAATGACGACCGGTAAATCGCTCCACATAACCCTGAAAATAAGGCGCGGCGTCTGTGTCTAATCGCCTTAATTTGCACAAACCCAACATATAATCAAGGTAGGGGAAATCAAAAAAAGCCTTTCCCCGGGGGCGTTGTTTTAGAATTTCAATTGCCTTGTCATTACGTCCGGTACGCATAGCAATGTTGGCCATGACAAAACAATGCATGGGGTTTTCCTGTGGTTTAAACCGGGCCGATTGGATGCTGGCCCAGGCTTCTTCAGGAGAATCTTCCAAGTGCAGCAAGATAAAAGCATACAAAACCCGCGTTTCGGCCTCAAAAATGAAGTCACTATTCTGGGCTTTCGCCAATACGGTTTCAATCTCTTGTTTTCCTTGATCGATGGTTCCATTAAGGCTACTCACCAGCTTAATCCCCCACAGATAGCTCTCTGGAATGGTCCCTACCGCAGCGTGCAAAATCCCCAAATCCTTGAGATTGGGCAAAAAGTTGGGGAATTTACGTTGATTTCTTTCCAGAAGCTTAAATGCCTTATTCACCGAAAGAAAGGCCGTAAAATATTCCTCAAACCGCAGCCGAATCAAGGCCCAGTGCAACCGAATATCAGCCTGTATAAAGAGGTAATAAGGTGATTCACTATCTCCTTCCCGAATGAGCTGCAAATGTGCTTCTTCCCTACTTTCCAGTCGGTTGAAAATAGCTTCGTCTTCCTGTATATAGATGGTGAAGAAATCAAGGTAGTTTTCGAGGTGAACAGCCACCAGGTTTTCCGGTTCAGCCTGTCGCAATTGGCTAATTTGACGGCGCGCATCATCAAAGCGCAAGCTGAGGATTTGCTCATAGGCCGATCGAGCCAGCGGGGTGTATTCAAAGTACCCCGCAGCCAACAAGGGGCCGGCCAACAAGAGTAAAAAGCAGCAGTAACGTAGTTTTCTCATGGGATGACTATTGATCATCAATCTGGCAAAATGACAAAAAAGCCCCGGCAGAACCGAGGCTTTAGCGTTTTCAAGAGACCGGTTCTCTCTTATCAGAAAAAGGCTCCAGTCTCTCAATATATTTTAGAACGTACCGTTTATGCTGTTTCTTCCTGCTCGCTTTCTTGTAGGATGTAATCATCCACCAAGATTCGTCCGCAATGCTCACAAGCGATGATTTTTTTGCGCTGAGCAATTTCCAGCTGCATTTGTGGTGGAATTTTATTAAAACAACCGCCACAAGAATTCCGCTCTACCTTCACCACCGCCAATCCGTTGCGATAAGAAGTCCGTACCTTATCGTACGCTTTGATTAAGCGCTCTTCGATCTTCTTTTTGGCTTTCTCCGATTGCTTCAGCAGTTTGTCTTCGTCTTTTTCTGTCTTAGCAATGATCTTTTCCAGTTCCACTTTTTTTATTTCCAATGCCTTCTTCTTGGAATCCAAACGTTCCTGGGTAGCCTCCAAAGTCTTCACCTTGTTCTCCAAATCCAATTTGGTCTGGCGAATCTTCTTGTTAGACAACTGGATTTCCAGCCGCTGCATCTCAATTTCCTTAGTTAACGCATCGTATTCCCGGTTGTTCTTCACATTATCCATCTGCGCCTCATAACGCAAGATCAAGGCTTCGGCTTCTTTGATATTGGTGTCATGCCGACCTGCTTCTGCTTCCAATTCCTTAACCGCAGTATCCAAGCGGCTCAAGCGGGTTTCCAGTCCCGCGATTTCATCTTCCAGGTCGCTTACCTCCATCGGCAGCTCACCCTTCAACACCTCGATTTCACTAATTTGGGAATCTATCAACTGAAGCTCGTACAGCTTTTTTAGTTTTTCTCCTACAGTTAATTCTGCCATTATCTATATTGTTATATTAAAACCTTTTAATA
>CAXHCA010000040.1:0-48191 GCA_964015035.1 uncultured Saprospiraceae bacterium | reverse complement strand
ATGAGATGTCGTCTCGTGGGCTCGGAGATGTGTATAAGAGACAGTGTATATACCGATTGGTGTGGCTGGTGTAAAGTAATGGACCGCAAAACCTTCTCTCAGGCCGAAGTAGCCGAGTATATGAATAAGCACTTTTACAATGTAAAACTCAATGCGGAGAAAGAAGGGAAAATCGTCTTTGACGGCAAAGAATACCAATTGGTAGACGGTGGTAAAAGAAACATTCATACCTTTGCCTACGCGTTGTTGGATGGCCGGTTAAGTTACCCATCTTATGTGTATCTAAACGAAGATTTTGAGCGTCTTCAAATCAGTAAAGGTTTTAAAGAAGCCGCTCCGTTTATGCAGGAATTGAAAGCAATTGTGGGTAGCGGCAGCTAGCATCCTTGTTTCATTGGAAGAATTGGAAGGATGGTTCGGCCCTGGATTAGCGCGGACATTTTTCCACTTCTTCCAATTGATTCAGAAAACCAACTCTTACCTGCCAAATTTGAATACCATCATTAAACGACAGACTTCTCTCAGTGCCAATCTAGTGGCCTTTTGCCGGTTCCTGCGGGACCGGGGATTTACCATTGGGCCCGGAGAGGAAGTCGATGTATTGGAAGCGGTCGAAGTGATGGCCCCTTTTAATGAGCCGGAAGCCTTCCGCAATTGCCTGCAGGCGGTTTTGGTTCGCAGAGAGGACCAACGAGAGCCATTTATCGAACTGTACAACCAATACTGGCAGGAACTCGAAAAAGCGGTTGATTCCAAAAAAGCGGAAGGGGAAGAAGCTTCCGCCGAAAGCGGCAAAGATGCCGGACAAAAAACCTCCTTTGATGTACTCAAAAGCTGGCTACAAGGTAATACCTCCGAAGAGGTAACGGAAACGGCTACCTTCAGCGCCCACGAAAGCATCAATAGCCGCGACTTTTCCGGTTTCAACGAAGATCAACTCAAAGAGGTGATGCGCTTGATTCAACGTATTGCCCGTAACCTGGCCTATCAACAGTCCCGACGACGGGAGCGCGTCCGTTCCGGTGCCCGACTCGATCTGCGCAGAACCATGAGGTTAAACATGCGTCGCGGTGGTGAAATTCTGGACATCGCGTACCACAAACCCAAACAACGACGCCAAAAGATCGTGCTGCTCTGCGATGTCAGCAAAAGTATGGATCTGTACAGCCAATTTCTGGTCCAATTTATTTACGCCTTCCAACACGCCTATCGCCGCATCGAAACCTTTGTATTCAGCACCCAGCTGCATCGCGTGACGGAACAACTGCGGGTTGGCGAATTCCGGGACGCTTTGCGCGAATTATCCCAAACCGTGCCCGGCTGGTCGGGCGGTACCCGCATTGGAGCATCCCTGCATCAGTTTTGCGAAAGCTATGCCAGCCGCCTGCTCAACAAACAAACCATTGTGCTCATCCTCAGCGATGGCTGGGATACCGGTAATCCCGGCCTTCTTGCTGAAAGCATGCACACCATTCACCGCAAAGCGGCTAAAGTCATCTGGCTCAATCCCCTCGCTGGTTATGCCCATTACGAACCTACTACCCAAGGTATGGAAGTAGCCATGCCCTACATTGATATTTTTGCCTCCGCCCACAATGTGGATAGCTTGCGGAAGATTGCTAAGTGGTTGAAGTGAGGCGTGGAAAAATTTAAAGCATATTGAGGGGTATGAGGTTTAGTGCCTGTTTGGAGGTAGTCCCTGAAGTATATTCGGGCAAGCTATTCAGTTTCGGTAAAACCGGGATTTTGGAACCTCACTTCGGCTATTTTCGCTGCTAAAGCACCACCTCCAAACATGCACTTAATAAAAACGAGAAACCAAGCACTTATTATTTGATGGTAAATACACCTAAGGTGAGACCGCTAAAGACGATAGAAAAATTTATTCATCGTGTCCTTAGCGGTCTTGTGGCCCTGTTTTCTACCACACCTTATTCACCCGTTCCACCTGCCAAATTGCTCCATTCTTTTTGATCAGTACGGAGTAGATGCCCGCTGGTTTTCCATTCAGGGCATCAATGGGTTGGGTCCATTGAGTCGCATTGGTGGTGTATTCCTGCCGGAAAATGATTTGACCGGTCAGATCAATGATTTCCAGCGTGAAAGGTTCATTGGCCGAATCAACAGCATCCAAGTGCAGGGTAAAAGTGCCCTTGGTTGGATTGGGGAATACTTGCAGATTTTGCTTTTCAGGCAGGCCTTCAATGCTGATTAGGGAAGAATACTCCACCGTGCCGTCCAAACCAGTGATGCGCAGGCGATAATAGGACTTTACCCGCAGGGCTTTTTCATCCAAAAATTGATAGGCTTGCATATCTATACTATTGCCCTGACTAGCCACCTGTCCGATATCTTCCCAATGACGCCCATCCACCGACCGTTGAAGGAAATACCGATCAATATCCAGTTCATTGGCGGTAAGCCACTGTAATTGTATTTGTTGCTCTTGTATGCGTTTGCCGGTAAAAGACAGTAAATCCAGCGGCAATGCCCCACTCACACCTTCCGGCCCGGGAGAGCCACCTCCGCCACCACCGGAGAAGCTGCTGACGAAATACTCGGCGTACATCAGGCCATTAAACACACCTTTGGTCCAGGTGTCGAGGCTTGGCGTTTGGCCGTATTGGTATTCGTGGTAAGTCCCACCGGCATCCAGTACCTCTTCATCAAAAGGATCAATGCCATCACCGGAGACTTTGAAAAAATAGAGGGTCGTGTCACCGGTCCAGAGACCACCATTGGCCTCGATGGTGGCTTTGAGGTCAAGCGTATCTTTGGGACTATAATAATAGCGAACCTGCACCGGCTCCGATGGTTCGTGTGGTGTATCTACATCCCAGTAGCGGCCGATGACATACCAGGCTTCGGTTTCCACGTAGTCCGCACCACTGAGATCATAGGCATTGTTGGCCCCATAATTTGCGGTGGTCCGATTGCGTACCTCCAGGCCGCTGCCCAAAGTACCTAAGTCTTGCCCCTCTCGTTTGATGGATAGAATCAATAGGTCATTAGTGCCGTCTGGAGAACAAGCGTAGTAGTGCGTCCAGCCATCCGCATCCGTAAATTCGGCATTGGCCATCATCTCGGTATCGGCAATGGATAGAATGGGCGGTGCATAAGCAGTACCATCGTATTCATAAGCGCCCAGATCAGGGAAGGCATTAAATGACCTGGGGTTTAGTTCAATATCATTGGTTGGCATACCCGCTGCATTTGCGACATCCAAAGCGGGAGAGCAGGATTGTAAACTCAAATCGTAGCCTCCCACATCGGCAAACCGAGGGTCTGCATCCTGAATATTGGTGCCGATGGCCCCTCCTTCTACTATAACATCGGAAAGCGTTGCCGTGCCACCGACACTCGTCAAAATTTCATTGCCGCCATCCCAGAGGATACTGTTGCGGATATTGGCTGTAGCTCCTTCCAGGTACAGGGCATTGCCATTATTTCCGGTAGTGGCCGTGGCCAGATTACCACCAAAAGAAACGTGTAGAAGGTCTAGTCCGACCGTGCCTCCATTATTGGCGGAAGCCGCAATGCCTCCACCTTGCAGGGTGGCACTATTGCCAACAATGGCGACATTGGTCAGATTTAAGATAGCGTCCGTACCATCGGTCATCACGGCAATGGCGCCACCATTTTGGGCCTGATGATTATAAAAGCGGCAATTCTGAATGGTTAAAGTCATCGATCCGCTCGAAGGCGAAAAGAGCAAGCCACCACCGGCGCCCTGTACACCTTCGGCTTTGCCATCGGCAAGGTGCAGGCCGTCCAAAAGCACATTATCTGCGGTCACCTGAACCACGTGATAGCTATTGTCGCTTGATCCAGGAACATTTATTTCACCACTCAAAATAGCTTGATGTTCACCAGGTCGTCGCTCATTCAATGTGCTTTCACCGCCTGCAAAACCACCATACAAACTGGTTTGAGCCGGGAGGATAAATGATTGCATCCGGTCTGCCCCTACGGTAGGTCGGTAAGTCCCTTCAGCAATCCAGATGGCGGTGGCGCTGCCACAGCTTTCTGCCAAATTCAGCGCAGATTGTAAATCGGTAAAGGCATCCGTCCAGCTGGTGCCGTCATTATTGCCGGTAGCCGATTGATCCACGTAAAGAATACCGGAGCCGTTGCTGACAATCTCCACTTGATCCGATGCCGAGCCGCAAGTGCCATTGGCCACCTGCCATTGGAAAACATTCAGTCCTGGCGACAAATCATTCACGACCGTGGTAGGATCGCTGGCATTTACAAAGGTTCCACTGCCTTCAATAATCGTCCACATTCCCTCTCCAAAATCAGGAGAGGTTGCCGCCAATGTAGCCTGTGTTCCGCAAGTCAACTGGTCATCTCCAGCAAGGGCCGTTGGCGTGGCATTGATGATCACATCAAAGCTATAATTGCGGGTATTACCCGTCAAATCAGTGGCGGTATAGGTTACTGTGGTCACTCCGGAAGGAAAAGCATCACCCGGCTGATAATCGCTGGTCATTTCATCAAGCCCACAGTTGTCGCTCACTTCGGGGGCTGTCCAGTTGACAATCGCCGGGCAATTGCCATCGGTTATGGTTAGGGTTATATCTCCGGGGCCATTATAAATTAAGGGCGCCTCTGTATCGGGAGCAGTCGTAATATTGACGGCGGCGGTGGCAAAATTCCCTGCGTTGTCGGTAACGGAAACCATATAGGTGCCCGCTGTAGCCATCAGGTCACTGCCAGTGGTATTGTTAGACCATTGAATGATGAAAGGTGCCGCTCCTCCACTGATGGCCACTTCTGCCAAGCCATCTGCCGTACCGGGGCAACTCTCTGCTTGTACCTGCATCGCCGCCACGTTGAGTTCGCCAAGCTGGATACTTGCTTGATTATCAGTGGTGTTAAATTCTTCCGGATCAGCATTGAGGATGCGCAATACCAGTGTAGTGGCGGCATCATAGACCGAGACATTTTGCGTAAAGCCGGAAAAATCATTGGCTGCAATGGTGATCGGGAAGCTTTGCAGCAAAATTGTATCGCCGAAATCATTGATGTAAGAGATTTGTAGATCGGCGTCACAAGCCAGGTCGCCCTCGTTCCAGACTTCAAAATCCAAATCAATCAGATCACCTACATTTGGCGTATCATCGGATACTGCCAGGTTGTCAAAATAGAGATTGGGGTATTGCCCCACTAAAATGGCTCGTGTGGCCTGGTTGTTGAGTTCATCATTTTCATCCACTTCTTCCAGCGCATCAATGGTCGCTCGAATGATGTGAATACCGGGAATGGTGGAAGACCAGCCACTTGGCATCGACAAGGTATTGAGGTCATTTTCATTCAAACCAATAGCATCTACCACATCCTGCTGAACCTCATTGACTTCCCAGCTTAGTTTGAAGCTTTCGCCAATATTGCTCTCGCCTATATTTTCGTAGGTAATATCTATTGTGATGGGTTCTCCCACATCAGGATTGAGTTTGGAAGGTGCCAGGTATTGGGATAAAATCCGCAAATCGGGTAAATCTTCTCCTACGGCCACATTTACCGTAAAGGTGTTATTGGCCTCATTGCACTCGCTGTATTCCCCATCCGGATCGATAGTCATGCGCACGCTGTAGGTGCCCGTTTGGGTGAAAATGTATTCCGTTGGAGCAGAAACGGTGTACGGACAATAGCCCGTCTTGCCCACCGGATTGACGGTGCCAAATCCCCAATCGAGCCAACCTATAATGCCTGGGCCGGCAATTTCAAATTTGACTTTCACGGAGGAAGCAGTAAAAAAGCCATTATTAAACACGCCTACCGTAAAGGCTACTGGGGTGTTGATCACTTGTCGTTTCTGCCAAAATTTCTGTGCGGTGTAGGAGCAATAATTGCCCAGGTAAAAATCGTAGGTCAGTTGATTGGTTTGGGAATTATTGGCCTCACTGACTTCCGTAATGTTATTGGGGGCATCGGTGGTAATGACGATAGCTGCACAATCGGTGCCTGGAGAAGGTAAAACAGCACTTACTTCCGCCGTAGCACCGGGGTTGATTCCACCAGAATGGGTCGCATAGACCGTATTGGCCCCAATGGTAAAGGCGACAACCACATCATCCACCACCGCCGCAGTGCCGGCATTCGAGGTACGGGCCGTCACCGTGATCATGCCTGCATTGTGAGGGTCGATGGGAGCGATGGACAGGGAGCCATCCATGCGTAAATCCGGCAGACAAGGAATGACACTCACGCTCAGCGAGCCGGTATTGTTGGTTTCGCTGAGTTCTGCGACCACTCCCGTACCCGGACTAGTTGGAATATCCGCAAAGACGTCGATGCGGTAGCCGCCAGTTTGTTCAAACTGGTGGGTCAAGCTGCTATAAACGTAGTTATTTGGGGCTATGTTGGGAATATCGACCACATCGGAATATTCCACCACATCATCTGAGAGGCGAACAATGTGTCTTTCCACCTGAAAGGCACCCGTCCCCACTCCGCCATTGTTATTGAGTCGGATGGTAAAACTTTGCTCATTACATTGATATTTTTGACCTCCGGAGGCAATGTACCCAATCGAAATATCCGACAATAACGGATTGACGGCAACGGAGGTCCCACAGGTGTTGTTTTGTTCGTTGCTTTCCACAATGACGAAATTGGCATCGGTTTTTCCCTGTAAAGTGGCACTGCCAATCGAATTAAACTGAATTGGGTTGGCAAAGTTATAGGTATAGGATTCTCCGGGGTTTAAGGCCGGAATCAGGGCATCGGACGGAATGGGTGTGCCGTTTTGACCGCTGACATCCAATAAGGAGCTGATGGCAGAAGGTGCGCAACCGCTGTTGGTCACAGTAATGCTTCCGGTGACCGATTCGCCAATCAATACGGAATTGGAAGACAATGCAACTTGGCACCGCAAATCCGGTTTACAGGGACCAGGTTGGATCACAAAGGTAGCCGTAAAATTTCCCGTAAGGGTAAAGTCAGTAATGGAGCCGTTAATGTGATACAATCCCGGCGTCAGTGGTGGCTGGAAAGAACGGGCAAATTTGCCTTCGCTATTGGTATAGGTGCTGAAGGTTTGTCCGGTTTCCACCAGCGTAAAGGTTACGGTGGCTCCGGCAACACTAGGGTCACTCAGGGGCACAGCCGTACCGTCGTAAATGGCTTCTCCGCTGATGGTCACATTAGAGGTTCCCGACTCAGATTCCTGAGGGGTGGCCTCCGCATCGACGGCAATGGTGCCGGGCAGGTTATATTCTCCATTGATGAAGGGACGAATGGCCTGGTTATTCAATTCATTCGGTTCATCAATGACATTGGTAAAATCAATAAAGACCTGCATGGGATTCCAGCTGACCTCCGCAGGGGTAGTAATGGTCCAGTTGACCGTAGTGGTGCTATGTGCCGGCAAATTAGGCACTGTAATATGGGGATAAACTTCGCTGTTGTATTGATTGACAAGGCGCACCACAAAGTCGAGTGCCGCAAAATCCGACTCGTTATGGATTGTTGCCGAAACATCCAGCAAAGTCCCGGGATCGGGATTGTCATTACTAAAGGTGATGTCATTGGCATAGATATAGATGTCGGCAAAATCAACGACGTTGGGTTCGTCGATGGGGGTAAAAGGCTGACTGGCACATCCTCCTTGATCTTGTGCTAAAAATGCCGTGTGATAGTTTTGACTGGTATTTAATCCGGTAGCCTGATAAAAATAACGTTTGCCATCCGTCACATCCGTATCTGAGGCATCGCTGGCGGTCATGATAAAAATTTGATCGTCCTCGTCATTGTAACTGCCGTTGTTATTGTAGTCCAGCAACAAGCGAGGAAAGGATGCACCCGGCAGATCGCCATCGGCATCGAAGTAGTCGATTTCAAAATAAAAGGTCTGATAGGGAGACCCGACTTGTGGTTCCACCGCCGAGGTTTCATATCCTTCATTACCGGTAAAGGCAAAATAAGGCGCCACATTGTCAACCGTCACCGTAGCAGTAGTTTCGGCACTGCAATTGGCCGCAGAAGTCACTGTCACCGTGTAGCTGGTCGTTGCCGTAGGACTGACCGTGATCGTAGCGGTAGTGGCGCCGGTAGACCAAAGGTAGGAACTACCTCCACTCGCCACCAGCTCAGTAGGCGTGCCGCCACAAATGGTGGTTGCTGCCGGATTGATAGCCGCATTGGGCAATGGATTCACGGTTACCATTTCAGAAAGGATTTCTTCACAATTATTGGCAGCGGTGATCGTGACCTCATAAGTGCCGCTTGCCAGAGTCGTCGCATTTTCGATCAATGGATTTTCCAGGTTACTGCTAAATCCATCCGGGCCACTCCAGGAATAATTGGTGCCGCCGGAGGCAATTAATTGTAGGTTTTCAGCATAGCAAATGGGACTATTACTACCGATGCTGCCGCCTACCACATTGACCACTACATCGACAGTTGTCACGTCCTGACAGGAATTGCCATCGGTCACAGTGACGGAATAAGTACCTGCCTTGTTGAGATCTACATTTGGTATTTCGGGGTTTTGTAAGTTACTGCTAAAGCCATCGGGGCCACTCCAATTGTAGCCCGTACCGCCATTTGCCGAAAGGCTGATCATCGATCCGGCGCAAACAGGGCTATTGCTACCTGCACTGGCCGTAGGTGATTCGTTGACGGTTACCGTTGTTTCAGTTATGGTTTGACAGCCGTTGGCATTGGTTACCGTTACGGTATAGGTGCCAGAAGCAGCAAGGGGTGCCTCTATGATCGACGGATTCTGCTGCGGGCTGCTAAAGCCATCGGGGCCACTCCAGGTATAGCCCGTTCCACCATTTGCCGAAAGGCTGAGCGTCGTACCGCTACAAATGGGGCTATTGCTGCCCATCGTTACTTCCGGCAAAGCGTAGCTTTCAATGTTTGTGATCAGCTCATCATTTTCGGGATCGCTATCTCCGGCCAGTTCGGTAATGACCTTGATTTCGTGCATGCCGGGGCTCGATAAATCCAAGGTGGCGGTAAAGGTATAGTCTATTGTTCCGCCAACTGGAACACTCAAAGCCCCGACATTCTCCGAGGCAATGAGTGAACCGTCTAGCCAAAGACTAAGGAAGAATCCGTTTGCTTCATTGGCACCCTGATTTTGGATAGTGACTTGCACTGTTGCATCTTCTTCGGCGCAGCCATCTACCGGGGCCATCAGGGCCAGGGGTAAAATGTCATCGGAGGCAAATAAAAATTCATCGGCACCGAGGTCGGGCGTGGCCACATCGCGGGCATCGCCGTCAATATCATCGGTTACTTCGGTTAGTGGCGTACCAGCTGCATTGATGGCTGCTTGTTGCAGGTGTAAATCGGTATTGGCATTGAATTGAGGCAACACGCTGATGGAATTTGCATCCAACCCGGTTGCAGCTTGCCATTCCGCCAGATTATAGCGGAAATTGTTACTGGAAAGGCCCCAAATGTCGCCCTCGCCATAGAGGTTGTTATAATCCATATCATAAGAGCCTGAGTTTGCTATTTTAACCACCAGTGCTCCTCCCGTACTTGCCAGGATATTGTTTTTGACCCGGTAATTGCCGCCGCTATTCAAGCTCAGTGCAGCGCTGTTAATACTTTGTAGCGTACTGATATTAAGGACGCTATTGTGGTAAATATCCACTAGGCTGTTGCCATTTGCATCAATACCGTAGCTATTGGAATTAAGCTGTCCAACCTGGATGAAGTTATTGGCAACGAGTGAGCGCATGCTGGAAGAAAGATTGCTCATAGAAATCCCCCCTCCTGATTCGAGAATTTGGTTTTTTAAGATTTGCACCTGCTGGGAGGCGTTTGAGGCAGAAATACCGATGCCATTCCCGTTTCCAGAAATAATGTTGCCTGCAATTAGCGCTGCTCCAAAATTATTAAGCGAAATAGGACTGAATTGATAGTTGTGAATCGCAATAAAGGTGTTGTCGGTAATCGTAGACTGTGTGATTCCACTAATAAAAATGCCGGTAAGCGGATTGGTGAAGAGGTTGTCCTGAACGGTCAGCTGGTCCGCATCGGTACCGGAATAATTGCCAAAATAAATGGCGTACCCTCCTTCTTTAAACTCGTTGTTGAGAATCTGCAAATTATGGCATGTAGAATTGATGTAAACCAATGCCCGATTCGTCGATGACGAGGTAGTAGAATAGCCTTCCAAAACATTATTTTGCAAGGTGATATCACTGGCATTCTGAAGCTGAAAAACCCGATTATAACTACCGGCGGAATAAGCGTGAATATGTAGGTACTCAAAAGTAATGAGGGATACATCCACCAGCGAAATGACAAAGTTTTCAGGATAAAAAGGAGAATACTGCCAATTCACCGTGGTGGCATCCATTGCCTGAGATCGGAAAGTAATGGCGTAGGTCCCGTTGCCGGGAAAATCTTCGATAGAGATCTGCTCCTCATAAACGCCCGGTAATATTTCAAATACCACAGCCCCTCCTGCTCCACGGGTGTACAAAGCGGTAACACTTTCGCTGATGCTGGAAAAGTCACCACCCGCCCCGATCGTATAAGTACCCACCAAAGCCGTTTGTACCAGGGCATCCAACTCGTTGTTGGCCGGGTTTTCGTCGGTGGTTCCATTGGGGTTGATGGCCTCAAAATGCAATGCAAAGTCTCCTCCCGCAGAAAAGTCAAAGCTGCCGACCGTAAGGTGCAAACTATCTCCTACAGCCAGTGATCCCGTCCAGGAGTAAGTAGATTGAGCCACCAAATCCACCGTCCATTCAATGTCGAGAGCGGTAATGGTTTGAACCCCCAAATTATAAAATACCACCTTCACCGGATGCGTAGTGAGTGCGGTAGGAGGGAAGGGGCCTGCAAAGGCGGTTAGGGCCGCATTGACCTGCGGTAATTCGAATTCGTCGGCACCAATATCGGGGGTGCTCACATCTCGGGGTTCGCCATCGATATCCACCGTGATGCCAGTGCCGGTCGTTGCGGCAGCATCTACGCCTGCGGCTTGTGCATGTAAATCCGTAGGGGAGACAAAAAACGGATCCAGGCTTACTGAATTGGCGTCTTGGCCGGTCGCACTTTGCCAAGCACTCAGGTCACTGAGGTCAGCGTAGTTTTTATCGGCCAAAGTGGATCCGGTGGTAAATAAGTCATTGTAATCATAGGTGTGATTGCCGTAATGATCGGCAACCGCGTAACCGCCGCCGCTATTCGCCAAAATGTTGTTGAGAATGGTAGCGCCCGAACCATATTCCATTTCTAATGCGGCTGCATTGGGATCGGTAGAGGCCACATGCACGCTATTGTGAGCAATCAACAGTCCATTCGCTTCATTGGTGCGAATACCTTGCATTTCCCCATTCCCCGTAAGGGACACAAAATTATTGGCGATAATTGGGGTGCTGCCATTCCCTTCTGTGTAATCGCAATAAATACCTGTTGCAGATTGATCGGTGTTCAGGAAAATCCGATTACCGGTGACCACCATGGCTCCTTTGGGGCTACTGATATATAAGCTATTGTATCCGCCGTTGCTATGGATTGTATTGTTTTCTATAATCGGAGCGTTGGTGTAGCTATTGAGGTGAAGACCACCTTCAATATCGATCAGCGAATTGTTGCGAAAAATGAACCCATTACTGGTATTGTTGGGACTAAAATAAACGCCGTCATAGCCATTTTGTACCGTACAATTTTCCATGCGAAATCCATTTTTGTGGCTATAGATTTCACAGTTGCTGTAGGTCGATAACTCGTGGGCAAGCAACTGACAATTGTAAAATTGTAGATCCTCCGCAAAATCGGCATAAACCACATCGCTATATTGATCTGTTGCTGTAAATGTGAGGTTTTTAAAATAGACAAAACCCATTTCTTCAATGTCAATCACCGAATCATCGTACTGAATATTTACGGATGCAGCATTTTCACTTTCCGACTGGAAAATGATGGGGCTATCGGCATCTACCCCATTAATACTTCCGTAGAAATAAATCTGTTCTTCATAAGTGCCATCCCGAAGTAAGAAGAACACGGTATCGGCCACCCCCAGGTTGTAAAGTGCCGCTATGGCATCTTCAATAGTCGCAAAATCAGGGGTAGTGCCACCAATAGTATAGTAGCCCGCCATAGCCGGTTGCGCGCCGGTAATTTCGATGACATCGTTTTCGGTCGACAATTGGGTGCCACCGTTATTGACATCCGTCAAGGTGATCAATAAATCGTAGCTGGTGCCCGACGAAAAGGTAAAACTACCCAAAGTCACGGCCTCATTGCCATTTTCGGTAAGGAGGCCTGTCCAGTTGTAAGTAGCTTGTGGCGCCCCATTGACCGACCATTCGATGGTAGCAGCGGTCACGTCTTCGGAAGCCGTATTATTAAGGGAAATGATGATGTTTTGTGTATTCGGCGGTAATGGCAAATTTGGATTGAGCAGACTGATGCCCGCATCCAAACCAATAGCCAAAAATTCATCTGCGCCAATATCAGGGGAGGTGGTACGCATTTCTCCGTCTATATCGGTATTTACACCAAAACCTGGCAGGCCCACCGCATTCAAGGCAATTTGGGAAGCATGCAGATCGACACTTGACGTGAATTGTGGATCAACCTCCAGGGAATGGCTGCCAAAGCCAGAGGCGTTTTGCCAATCGGTAAGGGTGGCGTAATCACTATAATTATAAGAAGCAAGCTTAGTTCCTATTGTAAACAGGTCATTATAATCACAAAGACTCAAATTGCTGCCGGAGCCATCGAGGTAAATCGCATAGCCATTGCCATCGGCGACAAAGATATTATTGGCAATGCGGTTATTACTGCCATTTTCGTAGGTGTATAGTGCCGCCGCGTAGCTATTCGTTGAACTATTCAGCACCGAATTATAGACGATATCCGTTTCCGTATAACCATTGAGGTAGAGCCCGTAATAACTGGAATTCCCTTCCGTTTGGATGAAATTATTGGCGATGAGTCCGCGCTGACTGCTTTCGCCTTGCAGCTCAGAAACATACATCCCGTGTCCATCGACCAGGCCGATAATTTTGTTGCCCTGAATAGTTGCAGGTGTATAAGAACTCAGATAGATGCCTTGTCCACCGGAAAACCCATTATCGTAAGTGATGGTGTTGTTTTCAATCACCGGATAATCACAGTACTGGTATAAAGCGTCAACATCATTTGCAGCTATATTTAGGGTGTTTCCCTTCACCAAACTGTTTGCGCAATAATCAAGATAGATCGCATCTGCATAATCTCCACTGATATTGATCGTATTGCTCTCTATCGTAGATTGGGGACAGTTGTCAACATAGAGCCCGTAATTGCCCTCCCCGGCCGATTCAATTAGGTTATTGCGAAAGGTAAGCATAGAACAGCTATTGCTGTAAAAGCAGGATCCATAACTTCCCGTTATTGAGAAGTAATTGTCTTCTATGATTGGGCCAGCAATTGTCGCCAGATAAAGGCCATAATTTTCCACGTTATAAATAGAACATTGCGTCATGCTAAAGCCCGTGGGATTATTGCCATAGCCAAAGTATACACCATAATCATACGAGCTGTAAAAATGACTATTGGTGATATTGATCTCGCTACATTCATAGTCGAAATATAGAAGGTAGTACGTATTGCTGGCATCACCACTGATACTGACCGCATCGAGTGTTACATTTTTACTTGCAAATAAATAGGCCACATAGGACTCGTCTGAATAAAAACTCAGGTTTTTGAAAGTCAGAAAGCTGGCTCTATCCAGGTATAGTGCTTCTCCATCCAGATAAGAGATGGAGACATCGGTACTGTCACCCGATTCTGCCTGAAAGGTTATAGTATTGGCGACAGATGCTCCCGTGATGCTGTCTGAGAGGTAAATTTGCTCCGCATAATCTCCCGAACGGATGTCAAAGACCACCGGCCCGGCAACACCATTGTTGACCAGGGCAGCGGTGGCATCACTAAGCGTAGCATAATCCGGCGAAGTCCCCCCTATGGTGTAACTGCCGGATAGCTGGGCTATTAAACAATTCGTCAAAATCTGGGCTAAAAGGCAGAGAAGTAAGTATTTGTTTCTCATAGGATTACAATTTGGACGTGGGACTTTATTTTACCGGAGCGAAGTTAGCAGGAAGGCAAGGGGAGAACAATACGATGAATTGCGTATTTGGGAAGATATGGCGCTTCATCAGTTACCAGGCTGGGTTCGATAACCGATTTCCCGGCATAGAATTTTGGACGATTTGAATCGGTGGAATGGCTTCCATAGTAGCTGTTCGAAAGGTCGTTTTATACACGTGTTTGGAGGTTGGCTTTTGCCAGATTGGTGTTTTTTGTGGGAAATGCATGTTGTTAGATCAGTCCCAATTTCTTCCCTTTATCCACCGCAGAAATCTTGTTGTGCACTTGCAATTTTCGATAGATATTTTCTATGTGCTTGCGGACGGTACCTTCGGAGATGTGCAAGTTTTTCGCCACTTGCCGATAGCGGAGACCGCGGCTTAGCTGATCGAGGATTTCCGTCTCTCGCTCGCTGAGATCAACCGTATCACCCAGAGAAGGCGTTGGTGTAGCGAGGGGACGACGCAACAATGCCAATGCCTTTCGCGCAATGGCTGGCGACATCGGAGCGCCACCATTCATCACCTCCACTAGTGAACGGTGCAGTATTTCAGGTCGTTCATCTTTGAGTAGATAGCCATCAGCGCCTGCCAAAATAGCGTCGAATATGTGGGTTTCGTCATCAAATACGGTGGTCATCACAATTTTTATCTGTGGATGAATGGCTTTGAGTTGAGCGGTCGTTTCGATGCCATTGAGGCGGGGCATTTTAATGTCCATCAATACAATGTGGGGCAGGCTTTGGGCTTGCGCCAATTGCTCCAATAGAACCTGTCCATCTTCGGCATGACCGGTGACCAGAAAATCAGGCGATAATTCCAGGTTTTCGCGCAGCATCTTGGCTAGTCGTGGCAGGTCTTCGGTGATATGTACATGGTATTGCATTGGGCTAAAATAAGGCAATTCCACCAGTTGACCAATACGATAAACATCGGATATTGATGTGGTCATCGGAAACCACCTAATGATATTCGTGGCCTTTTGATGATAGGTTCCTCCAATTTACTCTTTCATCGGCCTTTATGAGGTGCATCAGCCATTCAAACAGGCCCATCGAACAGACTGCTATTGGGCCGTATTTTATGGAATACCGGAAAATTTCCCTGGAAGTATATTTTTGGAAATACTTCGATTGATCATGATTGGTTAGATTTTGGTTCTATGGGAAGGACGAGGGCGGGAGAGTATTTCAATAGACTACGATGGTAATCATTTAACTGAGGAGAGAATTATAGCCTACCTACGCCGTGATCAATCCGAGAAGGAAAGTACTGCGGTAGAAGTTCACACAGTAGGCTGTGAGGCCTGTCTGAAGGCTTTAGAGAGCTTTGCGAATGAAAACAATTTCGAAGATTGATTAGATTGAGGTAATAAAAACAAACACTTTACTTATCAGAAGTGTCTTTGGAACGCTTAGTTTTACCAGTTACAAACACTGAAACTAGTCCGATGATTGTAGTGGTGAACAAAACTCCAGCAAGGCCGTCCTTGTCCAAATAAGCAAGCCAACACCCCATTGATAAACATATTAGGCCAATTATAAAACCGAATACTTGACCTAGATTTGATTGATTAACCACTTTCCTTTCTAATCTTTGTCTATGACTAGATTGTCTTTCTGCCATAGCAAGAATTCGTTCTGCACTACCTTTCAACACATTTTCATAACCTTGAAGGACCTCAGGAGGAGGCATCGGTCCAACAAAAGATGTATTTGTTACAGTTGTCTGAATTCTTGCAATTATCGCCTGGACTATTTGCTCTTTTTCTTTAGGAGGAAGATTGTGGCTATTTAATATATTATTGATCTCATCTGGAAGAGTTTCCTCACTCATTGATTCAGGCAAATTACTTTCATCCCGTGCTTTCGGGTTTTGCTTTCTCTTATTTTGCTTTTTCCTCATCAAGACACTTAATTGCTTCCCGAATATCATTTCCAACCACTCCCCAGTCATTAGAAATAGCTTTCCAATCCGACTCTACAGCGGTATTCGTTAGATTGTAGTCAAAAAAGGTTCCACCTATGTCTAGCAAAAGCGAAGCCCCAGTAAGTGGAGTTATTTTTTGCTTAAAGAGATAGAATGTGTTGAATGTTGATTTGATTGATTTCATGATGTCAGTGCAATTGTTTATTTGTGCCTCTATTTCAAATAACGCAAAAAAATGAGAATGGTTATTTTTACAAGTATAAAAATATTTTTGGCGAAAAAAAAGGTGAGAGGTAAAAGAGGTATATAACAAAAAAAGGTGAAACCAACTGGCTCACCTCTGATATAATGAATAATCAATCTTTTGTACCCTACAAAGATAATCCTTCTTACAGTCAAATCTTGCACTTTTCTGGCTCTAAACCACCGTATACTCGACCACGCGCCCTAGATAGGAGTAAAACAAAAAAAGCCCCTTCGCTGCTGCAAAGAGGCTTTTTTAATTCTGGAGGTCGCGAGCGGATTCGAACCGCTGTACAAGGTTTTGCAGACCTTTGCCTAGCCACTCGGCCACGCGACCATTTATTGGACGACGATGCGCTATGCGAGGTCGACCTTTTCCCATTTCTTCAAACGGGAACGCAAATATAGGGCATTTTTTTCAACGATGCTACCCCTCTCAAAAAAAATAGCTATAAAAAAGAAATACCTTGACTTTTTAGGCGTTGAAGAGAGGGATTTTAGGCCGTGGGATTCAGGGACTTAATGCCAGCCTGAGGCTGTGGGAAGAAAAAAAGGCTAAACCGCTGAAATTCTTATAAATATAAAGCTACATTATTTCCTTTTTCCGCAAAAAATAGTTTGTTTTGCGGCAGCATGATTTGAATACCCCGGTTTGAAACTCATTTATTGCAAGGCATATTGGCCGGAAAATGGGTTTAGGAAAAAAAAATTACGGGAAAATTGCTAACTTCATCGCCTGATCCAAAACGGGGAGGATCGACATTTGAACTTCTAAGTTTTGCAGGATTTAAAACGGAGACAAGGTTGAATGAAACTTTTTAGTCTTTTTAAACAAGAACTTGCTATAGATCTGGGGACCGCTAATACCCTCATCATACAAGATGGGAAAGTCATCATTGATGAGCCTTCTATCGTGGCCATTAATAGACGCACCGGGGAAACTATTGCCGTGGGAAAGAAAGCCATGCAGATGCATGAGAAAACCCACGAAGATATTAAAACCATCCGCCCATTAAAAGATGGCGTAATTGCTGACTTCCAGGCAGCTGAAAATATGATTGCCGGCCTCATCAAAATGATGGGTAGCCGCAGGCGTTTCTTTTCTCACATGAAAATGGTGATCTGCATCCCTTCGGGTATTACTGAAGTGGAAAAACGCGCCGTTTTTGATTCCGCTGACCACGTTGATTCCAAAGAGACTTACCTCATCCACGAACCTATGGCTGCTGCCTTGGGAATCGGGCTGGATGTGGAAGAACCTGTTGGTAACATGATCATCGATATCGGAGGAGGAACAACGGAAATCGCGGTAATCGCCCTTTCGGGTATCGTTTGTGACCAATCAATCCGCATTGCGGGCGACGAGTTTACCAACGATATTATGAGCTACATGAAGCGGCAGCACAATATCCTCATCGGAGAACGTACCGCTGAGCAAATCAAAATTCACGCGGGCTCTGCCTTGGTGGAATTGGATGAGCCACCAGAAATGTATGCTGTAAACGGCCGGGACCTGATGACCGGCATTCCCAAGCAGATCAAAGTAGCGTATGACGAGATTGCACACGCACTCGATAAGTCCATTTCCAAAATCGAAGATGCGGTACTTAAGGCACTGGAAATGACACCACCGGAATTGGCTTCCGATATCTATCGCACGGGCCTGTATCTGACTGGAGGTGGGGCCTTGTTGAGAGGGTTGGATAAACGCATCTCTCAAAAGACAAAATTGCCGGTACATGTAGCGGAAGACCCGCTGCGCGCAGTAGTACGAGGCACGGGTATCGCCTTAAAGAACACGGATCGCTTTTCTTTTCTAATTGATAGAAAAAGCGTATAATAGCGGTCAACGAGAATCTTAGTAGTTTGACGGAAATAACTTAAACAACTTTTTCTGGCGGTTTTGAAAGTTTTACACGCCACTTCCTGTTAGTCAATGGCTTAGCAAAATATTAAAAACCTAAAGTTGTTTCATTTATTTTTTCTTCGTCTCTTAATGGGTAGGCTTCATGAAAAATCTCCTTCGCAATTTTAAGAAATTTGGGGGTATTTTCACCTTTCTGTTCCTAGAAGGGGTATGCTTCTTTTTGATCGTTCGGTACAATGAAGATCAACAACTGATTGCGATCAGTTCTGCCAATACTTACCTGGGTGCTACCGTAGAAAAAGCCGATGATATTGCCGATTATTTTTCCCTAACCAGACAAAATGAAGAGCTGCGTCGGGAAAATGCTGAATTGCGGGGTAGATTGGATAATGCCTATTACCAAGGCAGTACTTTTGTCGAAGATTCCCTGTTTATGGCGCATCGGGAACACCAGTTTGAATACATTCCCGCCAAGGTTATTAATAAAACAATGGTGGGGGGGCACAATACCTTAGTACTCAATCGAGGAAAAAAACACGGCGTGGAAAAACACATGGGCGTCGTTTCCAATTTGGGTATTGTCGGTATTGTCGTGGCGGTTTCTGAACGCTACTCTAAGGTGATGACCATATTGCACCGACAATCAAGCATTAGTGCGGCCATTAAACGGAACCACTACTTTGGCTCCCTCGTTTGGAAAGGCAACGACCCTACTGAGATGGACTTGATCGCAATTCCACAACATGCCAAATTGGAGGTGGGGGATACCATTCAGTCTAGTGGATATTCCAACATTTTTCCGGAAGGCATCCAAATTGGTAAAGTGGAAAGCTTCAAACGGGCAAAAGGAGACAATAACTATACGATAAAGGTTAGATTAAACAACGACATTTCCAATCTGCAACACGCCTACATTATTAAAAATAAGATGCTCGAAGACCTGAAGAAACTCGAGGAGTAAACATGGACAACGCCGTTGTTACCAATTTAATACGCTTTCTGGTCATCTTGGCCATACAGGGGTTTGTGCTCACGCGGATTTCAGTCGGCATGTTTGGCCAATTCTATTTTCAAATTATACTTTATCCGCTATTTATCATGTTGCTGCCCTTTCGTACTCCAAGGGCTTTGCAACTCATTCTGGCTTTTTTGCTTGGGCTTGGCGTTGATGCTTTCTATAGTTCACCCGGAGTACACGCCAGTGCGAGCGTCTTTGTGGCTTTTGCTCGGCCGTTTATTCTCACAGCCATTGCTCCAAGAGAGGGATACAATGTGAATTATAGCCCTACCATGAAGCGGTATTCTTTTGCTTGGTTTTTGCGATACGCCAGCTTAATGATGGTTTTTCATTTGTTTTTTTACTTCTCCGTAGAAGCCTTTACTTTTGTATATATTGTGGATATCTTGCTGAAAACTGCTTCCAGTTTTATATCTTCAATGGTCTTTATCCTGACAGTTATGTTTATCGTCAATCCTGAAGATTAATTATGTCAGAAAATTATCGTGATCGGCAGTATTATATTCGAATATTCTTTGTAGCATCTGCACTGATCCTCATCGGCTATTCGGCCTATTTTCAATTGATTGATTCTTCTTTTCGCAGCTCCGCCGATGCCGCCATCATGGACCAACACATCCTTTACCCGGCGCGCGGTACCATTTATGATCGCAATGAGAAATTGCTGGTTTACAATACCCCGCTTTACGACCTGCTGGTAACGTACAATCAGATCGATGAAAATATGGATACCACTCGCTTTTGCGAGCTATTGGATATTACGAGGGAAGAATTTCATGAAAATCTGAAAAAAGACTGGAATAGTGGCCGGTTTAGCAAAAATGTACCGTTTGTATTTCTGAGTAAAATTCCCGCCGAAACGTTTACCCGCTTTCAGGAAAACCTATACGAATTTCCAGGCTTTTTTGCTCAACAGCGTAACATTCGGGGCTACCCCCATCACAATGCTGCACACGTGCTGGGTTACATCCGTGAAGTGAATGCCAAGGAGGTGGCAGATTCTACCGGAACTTACGTGGCGGGAGACTATATCGGAGCCAGTGGACTGGAACGGGAATATGAATACTTCCTGCGGGGCAATAAAGGGGTGCGCTATGTGCTCAAAAATAGCCTGGGACGGGAAGTGGGGCCTTATCGGGGAGGACATGACGATGTGGAACCACGATCGGGTTGGGATTTACATACTACTCTAGATCTGGAATTGCAGAAATATGGAGAGGAACTCTTGCAAAATAAAATTGGCAGTATTGTAGCAATCCAACCAGATTCAGGGCTGGTATTAGCGATGGTTAGCTCGCCGTCTTTTGATCCCAATCTAATTACCATTAATAAAAATCGGGGTAAAGCGTACAGTGAACTTAAAGCCGATCCCAATAAACCTTTTCTGAATCGAGGTATCTTGGCGCAGTATCCTCCAGGTTCTTTGTTTAAACCTATTGTCGCCTTGATTGGCATGCAGGAAGGGGTATTGGACCCCAATCGCACAATCTCTTGCCAAGGGGCGTATTATTTTGAAGGCCAACGGCTCACCGGTTGCCACAGTCATGCAACTAGTCTCAATGTGTCCATGGGGATTCAGAATTCTTGTAACGCTTATTTTGTCACGGTCTTTAGGGATATTGTTGACCAATTTAGCTACACCACCCCCGGAAGGGGATTGGATACCTTCAATAATTACCTATCCCGATTTGGAATGAACCAAAAACTGGGCATTGATTTTCCCAATGAAAAACGGGGAAATTATCCTACTTCCGAATACTTTGATAAGGTTTACGAAAAAGAAAGAAGCTGGAAATCACTATGGATTCGTTCCTTGGGTATTGGCCAGGGCGAGTTGTTGATGACCAACCTGCAAATGGCCAATATGGCTGCTATCTTGGCCAATCGCGGCTATTATTATACGCCTCATTTGGTCAAGAAGATGGTCAGTGAAGATGGTGATGTGGTGGTATTAGACCAATATTCGCAAAAACATTCGGTCGGGATTGATCGCGCTTATTTCGAGCCCGTAATTGAAGGTATGCAGCGTGCAGTAACCAGCGGTACAGCTACGCAGGCTTTTATTCAAGATATTCCCATTTGTGGTAAAACCGGCACTGCTGAAAACAACCAGGGGAGCGGCAAAGACCATTCCATCTTTTTTGCTTTTGCACCACGCGATAATCCTAAGATCGCCATTGCCGTATATGTCGAAAACAGTGGATTTGGCGGTTCCTACGCAGCACCCATCGCTAGTTTGATGATCGAAAAATTCCTCAAAGGCGAAATTCGTGGCCCTTACCGTCAATACCTCGAAAAACGGATGAAGGAAGCCAATCTGTTGGATGCGCCGTAGCACACACAATCCTATTTCACTAACGTCACATCTCCCGAATAGATCTCCTGTTGACCATCAATGAAGGTAATCTTTGCCATGTAGACAAATACTCCGGTATTCAGTGGTCGGCCATTGTTAAAGGTGCCATCCCAGCCATCTAAGGGGTTGTTGGGTGAGAAACCATGCTTTTCAAAGATGATTTCGCCCCAGCGATCAAAGATATAAAAGTCGTCAATCTCTACTACATCAGTGCCGCCGTGGATGTAAAAGCGGTCATTTTGTCCATCCCCATTTGGAGAAAAGACATTGGGAATATAAATATTGCGTTTGCGATCCACAAAGATGGTGATGTCATCACTATCGGTGCATCCAACGGTATTGCTGACGGTAATCGTGTAAGTCGTGGTCAATCCCGGCTGCGCTACCGGATGTAGACAATCGATACAATTCAGGGATTCCTGTCCCGTCCATGTAATGCGATTGATCGAATCTTCCGGCACATTGACTAAAGCATCAAGGGTTAGGCTGTCGCCCAATTTGATATACTCGTCGTCACCAAGTTCTACATGCAAATCTACTCCGGGCAATATCTGAACGATGGTGTCCCAGGTACAGCCAAAATCATCCTGGGCACTCAACTCATAGTTGCCTGGTGGCAGCTGGCTAAATTGATTGGCCGTCGAAAATGCTGCATTTTCTAACGAATACAAATATGGAATCACCTGATCCTCGGGTAGAATGACTAGACTGCCATTCTCATCGCCAATACAGGCCGGATTTTCTGTGAGGACCGTAAATCCAGTGGGGAAAGTGGTGATTTCTTCAATGAAAACGGTATCGGTGGCGCTACAGCCATTTTCGCTGTTCTGAACGGTCAAAGCGTAATTACCCGGTGCATCAACCAATGGGGTCAGCCCCGTTTCCCCCATCACGATATTTCCGGTATCGATAGGCATCCACTGATAGGAATAAACCGCTCCCGTACTAGAGCCAGATCCATCTAGGTTAAGTTCTGTAATGCGGCAGTCGAGGTGATCTTCTTCACCGGCATCGGCAATGGGCAGCGTGTAATCCGGAATCACCTCTGCCGTCGATTCATTGTAACAACCATTGAGGGTATCCGTAACCACCAAAGTATAGGTTCCAGGCAGGTTCACGGCAATGGAAACGATATTACCTTGTGACAATGTCTCCCCATTTGGCCCCAGCCAGCTATAAATAATCTGAGGGCCACTTTGAGAATTGCTACCGTCAAGGATGACTTCTTCAGTATCGCAGTCCAATTGCTGATCAGGGCCGGCATTGGCAACCGGATAGGCTTCATCGAGAATCAATTCCATCGAATCTATCGCCTCACAGCCATTCGTGGTGTCGCGTACCAAGAGAGCATACCAACCTGCTTGTCCCGCTTCGTAAGTGGATTGATCCGCACCCATAATCGGGTTGCCTGCAAATTGCCATTCATAAACAATATCTGGCCCAAATGTAGAACCGCCAGCAGTCAAAGTAACCATATTGATCACGCAACTCAAATTGCCCTCGCCCTGGATGTCGGCTATAATTTCTGCTGCATTATCAACAACAATTACCGTATCGGTAGCGACACAGGCATCTAGCGTGACATGGACAACATAAGCGCCGGGAACATCAACGTTAATGTTTGGACCTATACCAATTGATTCTCCCTCTAACGTCCAGACAAAACTAATTTCGCCATCACCAAATGAATTACTGGCATCTAAATCGGTATTGGTACGAATGCAGTCGAGCGGTAAGGCGGTGCCCGCATCGGCAATGACGCCTTCGGAAGGTTCTAGCGTGCCCGTTGTGCTATTGCTACAGCCATTATCGTCGATTACCGTAAAATCAAAGGTGCCGGCATCCAGGTTGTCAAAAGTTGGCTCGGTTTGGAACGGACCGGCACCAATGGCATAGGTATACGGGCCGCTGCCCTGCGTAGCTTCCAACTCAATGACCCCATTGGCCAGATTACAGCCGGGATCGGTGGTGTTGGTTACCGTCAGTTGTGGATTTTCATGTTCAATTAAAGCGACGGCAAGGCGCGTCGTTTGCACACAATTATTGATCAGATTGCGTGCTTCCGCAAAATAGATCCCTGGAACCGTTGGCAGGTATGTTAAGCTGCCCGACTGCAATAAATTGCCACCAATCGGTGCATCATACCAATCGACGGTTTGTTCCACGCCAGTGCTTACGCTTAGCGCTACCAATGGATCTCCGGCGCAGATTTCCTGGTCGCCGTTGCTAAGTGGCAGTTCTACCGGTGGACAAGGGCAGATCGGTGAATCAAAATTGAAAGTAGCGGAGCAAGTCGTCGCCGTATTGGTTGCTACGATATCGACAGCTGTTCCGGTGGGAATATCTAAGATGCTAAAATTGCCATTGCCATTGTCGATCACATTGCCTGCCGAGGCCACTATTTGATCGGCATCATTAAAGGTGATCGTTAAGGTATAGGTTAGCAGATCAGGTGCACAAAGCGTCGCCGTATCTGACACAGTAGGTAATGGATTTACCGTTAGAGTAATGGGGGTGCGAATGGCACTCAAACAGCCATTAAAAAGATGGCGCGTTTCCGCATAATAAGTGCCTGGAGACGGTGGCAAAAAGGTAAAAGTGCCTTCGGCAAGCAGGTTGCCATCAATTGCAGCATCGTACCAGTCGATGGTTTGGTCTGTTTCAGCAGAGGCATTCAAAGACGGAAAAGTGACGCCTTCACAAATGGCCACATCGCCCTCGCTGATTGGTGGGTTTTGGTTTGGACATTCACATTCAGGTGGCTCAATGGTAAAGGTATTCCCACAAAGGGTATTCGGGTGTAGAGCGTTAATGGTCAGATTATTTAAGATAGAAATCCCTGCAATGGTAAAGACGCCATTGCCCTGAGTGCTAAAGGTGCCCTCACTAAGCGAGAAATTGACTTCTTCCCAATTCTCAACCGTAATGATGGCCGTATACGTTAAAATGTCATCGGAACAGAGCGTCATGACATCAGTAAGGATAGGCAGCGGATTGATCGTCAAGGTCACAGGAGTGCGCACGCTTGCACAGCCATTCACAGGGTCTATATTTTCGGCATAGTAGGTGCCGCCAGCAGATGGCAGGAAGACGTTTGAATTGCCCAAGAGTAAGGTGCCGCCAGCCGGTGCATCATACCAATTGACTTGCAAGCCGGGTTCTGGCATGGCACTGATTGCGGGGATAGGATCTTCTCCACATATCGACAGATCCCCATTGCTAACCGGTGCCGGAATGATGGGGCAATCGCAAGAGGGTGGAGCAATGGTGAAATCGCGACTACATGCGGAGGTATCTATTGCCGAGAAGGCCAGGGTACTATCAACCGGAATATTCTCAATACTAAAACTGCCATTGCCATTAATAGTGAGTATGCCCGTATTAAGCAGTAAAGTATCCGTGTGTTCCATCGTCAAATTGACGGAATAAGTAGTTAGATCTTCGGCACAAAGGGCCTCAGACGTCAACAATACAGGTAAGGAATCAATAGAAAAATTAACAGCAGTGCGAGTGATACTGACACAATCATTGAGTGGATTTCGCGCTTCCGCAAAATAAGTGCCCGCAGCCGTAGGCGTGAAACCAGTTGAATCAGAAAGCAGTAAAGTGCCATCCATTTCCATATCGTACCAATCCACCACCAGCCCAGTATCCACTTCTACGCTCAACGTGGGAATGCTATCCCCTTCACAAATGCTAAGATCACCAAGACTGACCGGTGGGTCGACATCCGGGCAATCGCAATTGGGAATATTGAGCATATACTCAATAGTACATCCGCTAATGGTATCATAAGCCGTAAAAGTAAAGAGACTGTCAATGGGAATGTCTTCGACAATAAAATTTCCAAATCCTTCATTGGTCACCGTACCCGCATTTACTGAAATGCTATCTGCATTGGTCATGGCCAAGGTGACAAAATAAGATAAAATATCATCGTTGCAAAGGGCAAAAGCTTCCTGAAGTGTTGGCAATTGCTCAACGGTTATCGTCACTGCTGTTCGAGTGCTACTGATGCAGTCATTGACCGGATCGCGGGCTTCTGCATAGTAGACGCCGGCTGTGGTTGGGGTAAAGGTGGTGGCATCCGCCAATAATAAAGTCCCCCCCGTAGCTTGGTCATACCAATCGACGGTCATGCCAGGATCAACAGTCACGGAAAGCTCCGGAAGTATATCCCCTTCACAAACAGACAAATCGCCATCACTAACGGGGGCATTGATGGTTGGACAACCACAAACCGGTGGGTTGAAGGAAAAATCAATGCTACAACCGGTAGCTGAATTTGAAGCATTGACCTCTAATGGAGTGTTAATATCGATACCCGAGATGGTGAAATTGCCACCGCTGTTATCTGTGACTATCCCAAAATTGACCGCGAGTACATCTGTCTCAGTAATAGTAAGAGTCACCGTATAAGTCAAGAAATCAGCCGCACAATCGAGGGTGGAATTTTGTAGTGTAGGATCGGGATTGATAGTTAACGAAACAGGCGTGCGGCCATTACTGACACAATCGGTTTCTGGGTCAACCGCCTCCGCGTAATAAGTGCCCGTAGCAGTTGGTGTGAATGTTGTCGAATTGCTAAATAGTAACGTTCCATCCGAAGGCGCATCGTACCAATTGATGACCAATCCAGCTTCGGTAGTGACATTGAGAGGTGGAATGATCTCGCTTTCGCAAATAGTTGCATCCCCCAGGCTGATGGGGAGTGGGACCGTCGGACAGTTACAATCAGGAGCGGGTATATTGAGCAATTCGCTACACATAGTGGTCGTATTCCTCACCGTTAGTACCACGGCTTGGCCGGCAGGAATATTACTGATGGTGAAAGAACCACCTCCGTGATTGGTGACCGTGCCAAAGTTGCTGTTGACTTGATTTGCATCGGTAGTGAGATTGATGGAATAAGTCAGCAGACCGCTGGCACATTCGGTAGTGAAGCTGGAGGCGGGAAAATCGTTTACAGTCACAAGAATTTGAGCTGGCAGGCTTTCGCAACCGGTATTATCGACATCCGTCACCCAGTAGGTCGCGGTGCCCGGCACCGAGGTATTCAGCGGAGGCACAAAGGGGCTTCCCGATCCGATGGGCATGATATTCCCCGAAGTTGGATCTTGATCATACCAATTGAGTGTCCCCCCTTGGCCCGCAGCCGTTAAAGCGGGGGGCTGGTTATTGACACAAATTGCTTCATTGGGGCCGACAACAGGAGGCGGCAGTGGTGCATTGACGACTACGCTCACCATTGTGGCAGCGCCTTCGCAACCACCGGTGCTGGTTTCGGTAACCCAAAAATTGAAAGTGCCGGGAATGGACGTATTGATCACCGGAATAAATGAGCTACCCGCTCCAACAGGAGTACCGCCGCTTGTCGGATCTTGATCGTACCAACTTAGAGTGCCACCTCCTACCCCGAAAGCTAGGAGTGTCGGCGCCGGATTATTGATACAAATCGGCATTGGATTGTTGGTATTTGGTGCACCTGGTCCCGGTTGGATCATAAGGGTAAAAGGAGTAGCCATGCCTTCACAATTGCTGGTACTCACTTCGGTGACCCAATAATTGAAGGTGCCAGGGGTAGCAGAGCTAACGGGCGGCGTAAAGCTATTGCCGGAAAAAATGGGAACCGGACTACCGATTGCAGGATCAGAATCGTACCAATTGAAGGTGCCGCCAGTTCCAGATGCGGTATATAAAGGAATTGGCTCATTGATACATATCGTCTGACTACTGATTGTTGGTGGTGGCGGTGGATTTTCAATCGTGACTGTAAAAGTAACGGGATCACTTTCACAACCGCTCACATCTTCCGTGATGTAGATGACCTGTGAAACCGTCGTGGTAAAGGTAAAAGACGGACCAGCAGCCAGTTGAGTAACCAGCCCCGGATCGCTGTAGAAGTTGAAGGTGGCGGGAGCTTGACCATTTCCCGAAAGGGGCGTAATCGTAATAGTGGTACCCGAACAAGCCGTAACAGCCGAAGGAATTACAATGGGCAGCCCCAAATTAAGGACCAATACATTGAATAAGACAGGTGGACTTTCGCAACCGGCCGCATTGGTTTCGGTAACGTAAAAAGGAGTGACGATTCCTGGCGTGACGATGCCGGATGGATCAAAGGGGACTCCGGTAAAAATCGGAGAACCAAGGCCAGGGTTATCGTACCAGTTGAAGGTGCCCCCCGAACCGCTGGGAATTATAGAAAGTGATTCTCCCGGACAGGCCTGGAAGAAACTACCGACCATTGGTGGTGGCGGTGCGGGCAATACATTGACCAAGACAGGGGCACTGGTGGTCGGACAAGGCCCGGGAGTAGTATACACTACAGAATAGGTCGCACCTCCTGTCGCTCCGCTGATCTGCCCGGTGGCGGTATTGATACCCGCCCCATCTCCGGGAGGTGGATTGAGGGCAAAAGACCCTCCCGGGGTGGTGATGCTGGAGGGACCATTGCTAGCCCCTTCACAAAAGTCGGGAAAGGTAAAGGTAGGATCACCCGAAGCAACGTTGATCGGTCCCCCGCTAAAGCTGGCACTACAACCATTGCCATCATCGAGCAAATTAATGCCGTAGAAATCTCCATTATTAAGATTATCGATCACGATATTTTGTCCTGAAGCTCCACTTTGGGTCATGTTTCCAGCCCCGGCATTCACGACCGTGTAGGATCCTGGGAATAAGGCAGGATAACCGCCGGTAATTTGCAACGTCACCTGTCCGGAACAGTTGTCAACGTTGACCACATTGATCATGATTTCATCAAGGAAGGTAAACTCATAAGCCTCCGTCAGGTTGACATCAAAACAGTCATCACCATCTTGATCATGACTGATTGGCATGATCACGGCATCTGATGCCACGGGGGCAAACCAAAAAGTGTTGATACCCACCGAACCCTGAATTTGCCCCAGGTTGGCGTTGTCGAAACTTTCCCCTGTCCAATACCAACCGGTAAAACAAGGATCTGCATCCAAATCTTCAACAGTGGGGGGACAGCTATAAATAGCCAACATCACTCCTGCTGTATTGCCAGGGGCGGGAGGTGGGAGCACATAATCACCATTGTGGATCAATTGGACCTGAGCTCCATAACATACTACGGTGGGCACGGTCCCCCCCCCATCATTTACTAACGTCATGGTGCCGGCGAAGGCTGCACAAGGTTGCCCTGAAACCTGGGTGGCAAAAATCAGAAATAAGTTACTGAGGAGTAGAAGTCTTTTCATAACCTATCGTTTAGGGGCTAATGAATTCATTGTAATTTGAATGCTTTGGCAAAATTTACCAAAGAATGATAATTTGTAATTGCGCTGTTGGTGTGTGGGGCGGAGCCCTATAAAAGGGAAGACTCCACTTAATGAAGATACGGATTCTACACAATATGTTGCCTAATGACATTGGCTTACCCGGAAAAGTTTTCTAGATTTGATGCCAGTAAAACACGGAAACATGATTATTTCGGCCATCGTGGCAACGGCAAAAAACAACGTAATCGGCAAGGATAACGATATTCCCTGGTATTTGCCTGCTGATTTGAAATACTTTAAAAAGACGACCCTCAATCACCACATTATTATGGGCCGCAATTGTTTTGCTTCTATCGGTCGTCCGTTGCCCAAGCGCACCAATGTGATCATTACCCGAAACCCCTTCTTTGTCGCCTCCAATGCCCTAGTGGCTCGCTCTATTGAAGAAGCCCTCGCTTTGGCCGAAGAAAATGGAGAGGAAGAAGTCTTTGTTATTGGTGGAGGGCAAATTTATGAAGCCAGCCAATCTTTTTGGGATCGCCTTTACCTGACGGAAGTAGATCTGGAAGTAGATGGAGATATTTTTTTCCCTGAACTCAATCCGAAAGAGTGGAAATTAATTTCCGAAACACCCCATCAGGCCGATGAAAAAAATGAATACAACTATACCTTTAAAGTGTTAGAACGAGTCTCAAAATAATGATTCTCAAAGGGAGCATAATTGGTACTTGCTTCTTTTGGGAACATTTTGTATATTGCGTAAATAATCGAAACAATTTTGAGAAGACCCAGAGTTTGGCATCAATAAACCAGTATTAATTCCGAGTACCAGCCAACTCTCCTTCACTTCGTTGAGTGCGAATGAAGTACCTAGGTTTATTGATCAAACAGCCAAACATGAAAGAGGAATTGTTGCACTTCGTCTGGCGCTTGCGCCGCTTTAATCATCAAGAATTATTCACTACCGAAGGAGAATCTTTGGAGATCCTACAGGTTGGTACGCTCAACCATCATGCTGGGCCAGATTTTAGTGATGCCCGTCTTCGCATTGGGGATACCTTTTGGGCGGGCAATGTGGAAATGCACTTATTGGCATCGGATTGGCATCGCCATCAGCATGAAGAAGATGCCAGTTACGACAATGTTATTTTACACGTGGTCTTGGAAGAAGACCAGCCTATTTTTCGCAAGAGTGGAGAGCGCATTCCTTGTCTGGAATTGAAGCAACGCATCCCATCGGGCTTGTCAGCCAAATACCTTCGGTTACAACACAATGAGCACTGGATTCCGTGCCAACATCAGTTTTATCAGGTTCCCGAAATCACTCGCAATTTGTGGCTAGATCGGCTATTGGTGGAGCGATTGGAGCAACGGACTGAAAGCCTACAGGAACGGCTGAAATGGAATCGATTCGACTGGGAAGAGACGTTTTATCAATGGCTGGGGCGCAGTTTTGGGGTAAAAGTCAATGTAGAACCCTTTGATCATTTGGTGCGTAGTTTATCGTTGCACATTTTGCACAAGCATAAAAATAGTTTGTTTCAGATTGAAGCCTTACTGTTTGGACAGGCAGGTTTATTGACAGAAACACTCGAAGATGACTACCCAAAACGATTGCGAGAAGAGTATTTGTTTCTACAAAAGAAGTACCACCTTACGCCCATGTTGGGTAACAGTTGGAAATTTTTGCGCATGCGGCCCGCCAATTTTCCAAGTATTCGCATTGCTCAGTTTGCGACATTGATCTACCAATCTGTGCATTTACTGAGTAAGGTTTTAGCGGTGCAAAATGTGACAGAAGTAGAGAATATGCTTGAGGTACAATTATCTAATTATTGGCAGACCCATTACCTATTTGATCGGGCTTCCGCCAAACGAAAAAAACGCCTCGGCAAGAATGCCGTGCACTTGTTGATCATCAATACTATTGTACCGTTTTTGTTTTTTTACGGCAATCACAAAGGAGATCAAACATACAAGGATTTGGCGATGCAACTGCTTGAGGAGTTACGGCCGGAATGCAACAATGTCATTAAAAAGTGGGAAACATTAGGGGTAAGTCCCCAATCTGCTTATCAAAGTCAGGCTTTGTTGCAGCTGAAAAACGAGTACTGCAATGCGCAAAAGTGTTTGCAATGTGCTGTCGGTTCAGCCGTCTTGACCGAAAATTGATCAAAGCGTCCGAACCAATACAATACAAATACCAAACCATTAAAAACTGTCGAGTGATTTATTATCGGCTGATAATGTTTTCATTTATTGCGCCCCGTGAAAGAGCAATTTTCCTTGACTAGCCACATCCAGCGATACCTTCCCGCTGATGTTGTAGTCAATAGTGCCACTGCCTTGAATATTTAAGGTAGTGTTTTCGGACTCAAAGTCTCCGGCATATAAATTGCCTTTATCGGAGGTATGGATGACCGTTTGTTTTGAAGTACCGTGTAGATGGAGCTCGGTGTTGCCTTGTAAATCGACATGCAAGTTCTGTGTGTGCAAGCCAAGGTTTACCCAGCTATCTCTATCCAAAATTAGATTTAGGTTATCCAGGTGAAGCTCCTTGCCATAAATTTTGTTTTCTCCGCTAGAGATTAACGTGTGGAGCTGCTGAATGGGAATATTTAGTGCCAATTTTTGTGAAGGATGTACCTGTTGATCTGCATTAAAGCGGATCGTAAGTTTACTATTATTGACATTCATTTGCACAACACTAACCAGGTTTTCGGCGGCGGTTAAGGTGGCCTCTCCCTCTCCAGATGTCAATTCGATATCTATCGGCACATAACCATCAACCCAAAGAGTATCAAAAGAATTTAAGGGAATCTGTTTGCTTACGATATTCTTATTGCCAATCAGGCCCTCTTGCTTTTCCGGTATGGGAGCCGTTGGGCGAGGCTCAATATTGTTCCGAAAGGTGATCGCCAATGCAAAAATAGAGGTGCAAACAAGAAGCAGAAAACCCAGAATGATTTTATTACTTGTCTTGGTAAACATATCAATCAATTTGAATAGTTGTTAAAGTAGATTTGGAATCAATCCAAAATAGAGTAACCACAAAAGGGCCGCGAGGATGATGGTTAGGATGCTCATTTTTCATCATTTTGATTCTTCTGATAAATTTCCCGAAGGTCTTCAAAATCAATTTGTAGTAGTCGCATCAGCTTAAAAACTTCCGGTAGGTAATGATTGGTAAAACTTTCCTTTTTCAACTGTCGGGTTTTTTCGTAGGCATCATCTGCCACGAAGTAGCCGATACCACGTTGATTGAAAATAATGCCTTTATCTTGCAAGTAACTATAGGTTCTCACCACAGTATTGGGGTTGACCTGCACGTTGGAAGCCATTTCCCGTACGGATTGCACCCGATCGCCGGTTTGCAATTGCTCTGCCAAAATGTTGTCGAGGATGTAGTCGGCGATTTGCATATAAATTGCTTTCTGTTGCTTAAAATCCATCTTAAACCTCTTTTTCTTTAAGTTTGAAATAGCCGATTAGGAGCATCACGGGCCATAATAATAAATAGAAGGCATACTGGAGTGCTGTCCAGAATGGTCCAGCGATCCAATCGTTAAAACCTTCTTTGAGTTGCGGCCCTGGATTGATGACCTCAAAACCGTCGAAGTATTCGGGAAAAAGAAGCCGGACACAACCGTAAAAAGATGCCAGCAACGCCAATCCAATCAGCAACAAACCAAAGCTGGTTTTAACGATAGCATATCGATGGAAGACGATCGCGCCAATCAAGAATATTGATTGCAAGACAATGTACAGCTGAAGGTAGCCGCGTTGAAATGCCCCAAACAAGGGTAGTATTTCAAATTCAAAATTGTACAAGTGTTTAACCCAGGCACCGATCAATAAGGATAAAATTTGATAAAGGAGGGTATAAGCGATCGGGAAAACCCCTGCGGTAATCAGCCATTTGCCGGCAAATTTTTCCAGGTTAGAGGCTGGAAGATTGAGGTAAAACTGTCGTTGGGCATCACCGACAAATTCCTGAAAAGAAACACTGGTAAACAAGAAACCACCCAGAAAAAGGATGACCGGATACCAGGTTTTGTTGAACCAGGCGGCTCCATCATCAGGATCATCAGCGTAAACATTAGCGCTAAACAATAGAAAAGCAACCACCAGTGCCATTACGATCAACAGGGTTCGATGGTTGGCCCGACACTCTTTTCTCAACAGGAGGCCAAAGCGTTTGGGGTCGAAAACATTAGACTTCATGAGGCAATTCTGATTTAAAAAGTTGAGCAAATAGGGCAGGCTGTCGGGTCACTGCATTAAATAAAACTTCTACATCTACTTCTTCGCCAAAGTCATGCAGTCCTTCTGCTTTGCTGACGGTCATATACCCACCGGGTACCCGTTCATGATATATAATAGCCGATTCATTCGGAGCATCAAACTGAACGTCGAAGCGAATTTTTCGGGTGATATCTTCGAGGTTTTGATGGAAGATAATTTTGCCCTCGTCCAGAATGATGATCGGATCTATCAAGTTGGCCATATCTCTCACCTGATGGGTGGAAATGATAAAAGTTCGTTCGTCGGTAATGGCCCCTGCCAGCAATTGGCGGAATTGAGACTTAGAGGGGATGTCCAAACCATTGGTTGGTTCATCTAAAATAAGAATCCGGGAGTTGGTGGCCAAGCCAAAGCCCAGCATAACCTTCTTTTTCTGACCATAAGAAAGCTCTTTCATCTTACGGTTGGTCGTTAACCCAAATTCGCCCAAAAAGTGATCAAATTGACTCTGCGCAAAATTGGGATAAAAAGGCGCATAAGTATTGATAAACCCCTTGATCGTCTTTTGAGGAATAAAGATTTCTTCGGGTATAAAAAACAGATCATTCAAGAAATTAGGGAGCCTGTCGGCCGGGCGATATCCCATTACCTCACAGGAACCCGCATCAGGAAACAACAACCCAGAGAGCAGCCGTAGTAAGGTTGTTTTACCGGCCCCATTTTTTCCCAGCAGTCCATAAATATTGCCTCCCGGGATAGATAAGTCCAGATCGTCAAAAACCTTTTGCTGACGCCCGTAACTAAAAGAGAGATTTTTCATTTCGACCATCATGTCTTCTGTTTTAGTGTACTGCTTTACTAATACACTGCAAGTGTATGACGGATCTTCCAATAAATCAAGCGATTAGCAAATAAAATGGTTTATAGCCGCTTCATTACTGTTGCTAATTGTTGATAAAGCGGTTGGAAAATAGCGAAGCGTTGTTGATAAAGGATTTGTTGATCTGGAATGGGGAGGGTTAAGGAAGTGGTATGAATCCAGGGATGAAATTCTTGATAATCATTGACTTTGCCCAAGGCCTTCAGTGCGAGCATGGCCGCCCCAAGGGCAGAGCCATCGGTACCTGTCAGCAGGTGTACCGGCAAGCCAAAAACATCAGCAATGATTTGGCGAACCAGGGGGGAACGAGCTAGTCCTCCATTTACCCGAATTTCTTCAACGGAGCAATTAGGCATCTTTTTTAGATCGTGATAAATGCTGTATATATTTAGGATCAGGCCCTCCAAAGCTGCCCGCCCCAGATGGGCGGAACTGTGATGAGCCCGAAGGCCAATAAAAGCTCCGGACGCTTGTTCCTCCCAGAGGGGAGCCCTTTCACCGTGCAGCCAAGGTAAGGCCAACAAGCCTTCGGAGCCAGGCGGGATGGCCTGTAATTTGGTCAGTACTGCTTCAGAAGACAGGCCTGTAAAAAAAGTCTGCTGAACCCAGGCAAATACGTTGCCGCCGTTATTTGTCGCGCCTCCATTGATGTAAAACTGGTCGTCAAGGTGGTACCAAAACGTCTTGCCTTCCGGGTGAATAAATGGTTGTGGATTACCGGTGCGGATAGCTCCACTAGTTCCCAAAGTGATAGCTAAAGCCGAGCGATCAAGGGCTAATGCTCCAAGGTTTGCCAGGCAGCCATCACTGGCACCAATGACAAAAGGGGTGTCAGGTGTAAGTCCGGTTGGCAAACAAAAATCGGTTGGCAACCCTTGTAGTTGATAGTCCGTTGGCACCAGCCTTGGCAATTGTTCTGTGGATATTCCCGCTAGCGCTACAGCTGGCGAATGCCATACCTTTTGTTGTACAGCCATAAGACCAGTAGCAGAAGCCATTGAATAATCTATCAGATATTGGCCAAAGAGGCGGTACAGAAAATACCCTTTCAGGTCGATCACCTGTTCTGCTTGCTGGAGCAATTCGGGATGGTTTTCGCGAAACCAAATCAGCTTACAGAGTGGGGACATCGCGTGAACGGGCGTACCGGTGGCCTGATAAATTGCTGTTCCCGTACCACTTTCTTTTAGCAGCTCAGCCTGCTTCCGACTTCTTGTATCCGACCAAAGAATGGCGCGGGTTAAGGGTTTTCCGCCCTTGTCCATTAGGATCAAGCTGTGCATGGCGCAGCTAAAACTGACAGCCAAGGGTGGTTCCCCCATTTTACCGATCACCTCGGTAATCCCATTCAACATAGCTTCCAATAGCTGCTCAGGATCCTGCTCAGCCCATCCCGCTTGCGGATGTAATGTCGGGTATGTTTTTTCTACTTTTTGCAGCGTTTTTCCAGTGGCAGACACAGCCAATATTTTGGTACTGGTTGTGCCGATATCGATGGGTAGGAGATATTGCATATTGTTCAAAATAATCGTTCTGAAGCAGATAATTCAATTCTTCGCTGCAACCTAAGGTACTAAAAAGGCCCCCGTGGTATTGCGTTTTTGTAAATGTACACGATCCCATTTTATTTACGCGCCCTTATTCTTTGTCAATTTGCAAATAATCCCAAAAGTAGATCACCTTCAGAGAAATGCTAGTGGATTGCGGTTCTTTTCTTTAAAAAGAGAATTCATATTTTTGAAATAGTCGCGCCGTACAAAGTCCTCTTGTCCAAAGATGACATTTTCCAAACGAAATACATATTACGACCAGGAGTAAACCACCTGCGATAGACCATGCCGATGTTGGAGGCATTGAAGTTCCGATCTTGCAGCTCGTTGTAGTCGGTAGGCAATAAAGGGGGGGGATAATAAAAGTTACTTTTGTAATATTGGTCATCACCCAGATGATTACAATTGTTGTAATACAACCTCTTGATAAGATCGGCCAATGGGCAATTGCTGACCGCCAAGTTCTAGCGAATCAGTGGTAAAAGCGTTGACCTTGTCCTTGTTGACAATAAAAGATTTGTGGATCCGAAGAAAGGATTCACCCAGGTCGAGCAAGATATTGGAAAGCGAGGCGTAGACGATGTAAACCTGTTCGTGAGTGTGGATTTTGATGTAATTGCTCATGCCTTCAATGTAGTGAATATCGGCACAATTGATCTTGACGGTTTTGCGCTCACTTTTGACATAAATAACCTTATCGGAATGTGGTTCCTTAGCCGGCCGCAGAGCGGTGAATTTTACCTTTTTATAACGATTGATCGCTTTTAAAAAACGTTCAAAGGAGATTGGTTTTAGCAAATAATCCAGAATTTCCAATTCGTAGCTTTCCAAGGCAAATTCACGGTGGGCAGTCGTGACAATGACGGCCGGTGCACTGGAAAGGGTTCTGACAAAGCTGAGCCCTTTGAGCTTAGGCATTTCGATATCCAGCAGCAAGAGGTCAACCGTTTTTTGTCGCAAGACCTCCCTGGCCTCCAATGCATTTTTGCATTTATCTATCAACATTAAATCAGGTAAATCAGCGATATACCCCTCCAGGATACGCTGGGCTATAGGTTCGTCATCAACAATAAGGCATTTAATTTTAGTCATACAAACTCAACTTTAAGGTCGCGATAAAATGGTGATCAACCGCCCTTGTTTTTAGCAAATAGGCTTCAGAATACAAAATTTCCAATCGGCGCTGGAGATTGGAAAGACCGATGCCCTCACTAGCGCCTTCCTCCGGAGAATAGTGGGGAATGGTGTTGATGACTTCAAAAATCAGGGTCCTCTCTTCCCTTGTCAAGCTGATCGATAGCGTCGCTTTTTCGCTTTCCTCCCGCACGCCGTGTTTAAAAGCGTTTTCCACCAAAGGCATCAATAGCAGAGGCGCAATGAGTGTAGTAGAAAACTGGGATTCATTGACCTGCCAATGTACCGTAACCCGATCTTCATACCGTTCCTTTTCCAAGGCGATAAAATCTTTGATCAACTGTAATTCTTTGCTGATGGGAATTTGACGCACCGCCGATTCGTAGAGGGAAAAGCTTAACAAGTCTGAGAGTTTCAATAGCAAACTAGGCACTTTATCTGATTTTTCTAAAGACAATCCATACAGGTTATTTAGGGTATTGAAAAGAAAATGGGGATTGATCTGTGAACGCAAATATTTCAATTCCGCATCTACTTTCTCCTTTTCCAACTGCCGGGTTTGATTGCGTTGGTGATACCAGTCGATAAAAAGCTTGATGCCAATCGAGAAAGCTACCGGGGAAACAATGATGACCAAGGTTTGTACAATTCTGAAAAAGACCAAGGCTTGAGATGGGCTGGTGTTCCAGGTTGGGAATAGGACGGGATACGCCCAATAAATGGTAAAAGCCCGCTGGATAACCGCCAGGGCAAACAGGAATACTGCCAATACCGTAAGATATGGCAGGATTTTATTTTGATAGAGTAGGTGCGGAATAAATACAAACCAATTGACATATACCGCAATGAGCCGTACCGGTAGGAACACAAATTCAAACAACATGGCCTGGGCAAAATTGTCCCGATACCCCCATTCCGAGACGGCGTAGGTCAGCATGATGATGAGCCAGAATAACAGATGCCCGGCAATTGCCTTTAAATTTTGCTGTGTCATAATCACAAAACTATTGGAAAAGAGAGGCAAACCGCTACCGATTTATGCCAACAACGGCTTTAGTAATGTCAACGGTTGAAAAGCTGTTCCTTTAAAGATAATTACTTTCTACATCAATAAAGCGATCGTTGGTATAAGTCTGCTGCAAGATGGCTGGAGAATGCTTTATTTTTATAGCAAAAGACCAGATATGAAACGTAAAGAATTTTTGAAGAATGCCGGTTTGGCCGGCTTGATGGGCAGTAGTTTTTCGTTGTGGGGCCAGACAGCGGCGGCAACCGATCCGCAGCTAGATAAGGAGCTGGTTGCTACTTTTGTGGGGGCCGGCCACCGCGATATGGATAAGGTAAAGGAGTTGCTGGAAGAACACCCTACACTACTCAACTCCGCTCACGACTGGAAGTATGGCGATTTCGAAACCTGTCTGGGCGCAGCTTCTCATGTTGGTTACAAAGAACTGGCACAATACCTCATTGATCAGGGGGCTCAGGCCAATATTTTCACCGCAGCATTATTTGGCAAAATCGAGATCGTAAAACCCATGCTGGACACCTTTCCCAATACCCTGTATGCCAAAGGACCACATGGTTTTACACTCTATCACCATGCCATTCGAGGTGGCAATGAGGCTTTGGAGGTGAGGGAGTTATTGGAGTCACTGGGGGCAAAAAAGGAGAAAATTGCTTTGTATTAGGCAATAGCTTTTGAGCCGATCAACTCAAAATTTTGAGCCGTCGCCAGGATGAATTACACACTCATAACCGAAGAGGGTGGGTAATAAAAAAAGCCCGCCCACATCCGCCAAGCCGCCAGGAGCTTACGTACAGCTTGTGCGTCAGCACAGAGCTGTCAGGGTAGGATGCATTTGCAGCATCTACAAAATCGCCGGCGAAGCTTATATGGTGAATCACAGGGCTAATCTAACAAAAAATATTTATTTAAAAAAATAAAAACAAAAAATTTAACAATGAGAACAGAGAAAATCAAAGTCGATCAATTCAAAAAACTACAATTAGACACCAAAAGTCAGATACAAATCAAAGGTGGGAGAGGCCCCGTGGTTGACCCTTACGGGTAGCTGATCTGAGCAATACAATTTATTCATCAACAAATCATTGTTTTAACTATGAAGACGAAGAACGCTAAAGTTGACTCATTTAAAAAAGTGAAATTGACACCCCAGGAGCAGCTCAAAATCAAGGGTGGCTACGGACCGGGTATTGAGCCGGGAGGGTAATACAACGTGCTGTTATTTTCTAATCAAATGGAGCATGTTTGCCGCCGGGCAGGCATGCTCTACGAACTTCCCGCCATGGCAAATGTTATAAATATAAAATAACCATAACCAAGTGCCATGAAACGGAGCTATGATACGATGGTGGAAGCCATCCAAGACCTCAAAAGCAGAGGATATACAGAAGATTTTAATTTGCAGAAAAACGCCATCGAGTGCTTGTCCGATGGACTGGAAATCTTTGCCTGTGATTTTAAGGTAGATGAGTTTTACCGCTTCGAAGGTGAAACCAACCCGGCGGATGAATCCATTGTCTATGCCATCTCCTCCAATTCCCATGATCGAATGGGGACATTGGTGGATGCTTATGGACCCTATGCGGACCAACTCAGCGCAGAGATGGTTCAGAAATTGACCTTCCGACCCGATGCGCATGGGGGGTAGATGTTACTTCCTTTGATATTCTATGTTGGGCAGCAAAATTTCTTCTTTCAAAAGTTTGTTAAACCAGCTAATCACCTGTTGGTTGACCGCCTGTCGATGCTCGGTGATTCCATGGTCATCTCCTTCGGATATGCGCATCAGTAAATAATGCGGCAGATTTCAATGCTATACCGTTCTTCTCTGCGGATTTTGCCCATTTTGCTTCTATTTAGGAGGTAAGGTGAAGGTGAAAATATTGATATCTCTATCCCTGTCCTTCCCGACAATCAACTGCTCACTTGAGTGATCATAAGCCACACTCCCTCCCCCATAGGTCAATCCTTTCCAAGGACCCTGTGAAATTTGACCGATTAGATTGGTGCCTACCACTGGGCAGCCCACCACTTTTGATGCATTTTTTACCACCTTTATCAATTCCTGTCCATGAGTTGGCCATGCTTCCTTTTTGGCGGCCCAGCCGTAGGGTACGAGTAGTAGGTCTGGCTTTTTCTGCTTCATATTTTCCAGTAAATCCTCTTGGAAGGTATCAGCACAAATTAGCAAACCAACGGTCCCAAACGGGGTATTGACCACCTCAACGGTCTCGCCGATCGAATAAGAAGGCGTCATCAATTCGGTGAGAACATTTATTTTGCGATGTTTGAGTAGAACCTTTCCTCGGTCATCAAGCAGAATGACCGAATCAAAAAGCTGATCGTCTTCCTTTTCAGCCAGACCAATGCAGAGGTAGATACCATGTTTTTTAGCCAATTCGCCTAATCGTTTGCTGTCTGCTCCGGGAATCGGGAAGGCCATTTGGTGTGCATCAGGATTGACCCATCCCAGAATACAGGTTTCCGGGAAGACAACGATATCAACCTGCGCCTGTTTTGCCTCAATGATAGCGTGCTCGATCCTGGCGAGGTTTCCAGAACGGTCGCCATCTATGGCAAAAATTTGCGCCATGGCAATTTTGACGGAAATCGATTGGGGTTCAATCATTGCAGAATGGTTTTCAGAGGGGTGGAGAGACATGTTCGTCATGGAAAGAATGAATAAAAGAAGGAGTCTTATGGTAAGGTTCATAACTAGGGGATTACCTCCAAACAAGCACTTAGCTAAAATGAAGAAGGAGCAAGCTCCAAACATGCTCTCAATATCCAAAAAATCTAACCCGCAAGCAAGTTTATCTCCCGTGGGGGAAATTTAACCAAACACTGCTTCCACAAGACCAGGGAATTTTTATCTTTATCATTCTAACCTTATCATACTATGCCTGTCAGATGTTCCTTTTTTATGGTGATCATGTTGTTGGTGGCCATCAGTCAGCTGCTCGTCGCCCAAGCAGATTCCCTCTTTTCTCTTTTACCCACCTTGCCGGATGATGAGCAGGTAGATCAAACCAATGAACATTTCTATCAGCTATTTACTGCAGATTTTACCAGAGCATCTCAGCAAGGGGAGCGGGCACTAGCCATTACCGAGGTGCAAAATTGGCCGGAACGGAAGGCATTGATCCTAAAAAACCTGGGGGTCGTCAATTTCCTACAAGGTAATTACGAAGCCTCTTTGGATTTTTACCAGCGCGCTATTGATACCTATGAGTCCATTGGAGACGTGGCCGGGCAGGGGGCTGTATGCAATGAATTGGGGCTTTTTTTTAAGAAACGAAAAGACATGAATCGGGCACTGGCCTACCTGGATCAGGCTTTTCAGTTGTGCAGTCAGGCCGAGGACAAAAACTGTGTAGCTGTTTCGTTGGACAATCGGGGGTTAATCTATTTGGACCAGGACCAACTGTCATTGGCCGATTCCTTGTTTCAGCAAGTGGTCAGTATCCGGCAATCGCTCCCGGACAGCGTTGGTCTTTCCTATGTCTATAACAATCTGGGTGAATTGGCGGTGAAGCGTGGACGTATAGAAAATGCCCGGCAATACCTACAACTGTCGACCGATATCCGCCAGAGGATCAACGACCGACAAGGGGTGGCGATCAATATCAACAATATCGGCGAAGTATTCTTATTTGCCGATCAACCGGGAGCGGCAATCCCGTATTTTGAGGAAAGCCTGGCGGAAAGTCGGAATCTGCGATTTACCGATCTTGAACGGCATACCCTGGAGATGCTGTCGATAGCCAATGAAGGCATCGCTGATTATCAAAGTGCACTGGACTGGCTTAAGCAATCTTACACACTAAAAGATAGCCTTTTTAATGAGCAGCGTTCTGCGCAAATTGCCGAAATGCAGGAGAAATACGAATCGGAAAAGAGAGAAAAGGAACTGGTCGAACAGCAACTGATGTTGCGCAAAAGAACGACCTGGTTGCTGGTGGCTATTGTTGGACTGCTTTTACTTGGTTTGATCTTTATATTCGTCTCAAGAAATCATCGACAACGTCGGGTACAAATGGCCCGAGAAGCGAACCTCCGGGAGAACCTATTAAGGCAAGAGACCGAAAACAAACTCCAGCAGGAACGCCTGCGCATCAGTCGCGACTTGCATGATAATCTGGGGGCAGAATTGACATTGATTAGCTCGGCATTGGCCCAAAAAGCCTATCGCAGCAGTGATGAACAAGAGCAACAGACCCTGAACGATATTGGTAAAAATGCGAGAAGAGCCATGGACGAATTGCGCGGCACCATCTGGGCCATTCGCGGAGAAGGGGATACGGTGGATAGCCTGGCTTTGCGACTCCAGGACTTCACCAGTCGATTTGAACAGGCGGATATTCACCTGGCCGTATCGCCTGAAGTCCAAAATTTGCCACTGACTCCTACCCGTACCCTGAACCTGTATCGCATTGCCCAAGAGGCCATTCACAATGCCATGAAACATGCCCCAGGAACGCCGATTCTAGTCGCCTTTCGGCAAATTGATGGCGAGTTGGAACTCGAAATCAAGGATGCTGGACGGGGATTTGCAGGTTCCACTAAACAAAAAGGCTATGGACTAATCAATATGCAGGAACGCGCCCAGGAAATGAATGGCACCTTTCAGGTAAATTCTGATCAAAAGGGCACTTGTGTCACCATTCGGATTCCATTGACCACATAAAAAATCCGATGTTTATCTTATCGGCCAACAGGAGAAATTGCCTTATTGGTGATGAAAATTGTAACTTTGGATTCCCGGAATAAACACCACGTCAGCATCAGAACAGTTTATCGAGATTTCAGGCCCCTGGAACAATTGGGCATTCCCATCGTCGCCGAAGAAGGGAAAGGGTATTCGATCATGGACGGATATAAACTTCCTAGGTTATGTTTCAAGATATTGACCATTACTATTTGAGCAAGGAGGAACCAAATAAAAGCTGCCTGCTTGCACTCCGCAGTATCATTCTTCAACAAGATGAAAACATTACCGAAACGCGGAAGTGGGGGATGCCCTGCTTCTGTTATAAAAAGAAGATGTTTTGTTATTTGTGGACCGATAAAAAAACGGATGAACCTTACCTCCTGATGGTAGAAGGAAAGTACCTTAATCACCCGAAATTAGAGCAGGGAACCCGTTCCAGAATGAAAATATTCAGGATCAATCCAAACGCTGATATCCCCATTGATACCGTAAATGCACTTCTGGACGAAGCCCTTGATTTGTATAGAAACGGAACGATTAGAATCAATAAAAAATGCTAATTCTGGTGAATCCCCATTTCCTCCCAAACGCCGAAATCCGAGTTTGGCCCCACACAATATAAATGTAGAGAAACTGCAGGCTGGTGTTCTCGATTTTCTACCACATGATAGGCCAAGGCATCGTGGATATAGGATAAATCGCCTTCGGCATAACGAAAAGAACCAATTGCTGTTTCCTGATCCTCCGGATGAAACCGAGTTTCTACAATTTCACCGGACAGCACCCGCATTAGGCCACCGCCCTTCATGTGACCGTGTTTTTCACTCTTGCTATATGCATTCCAATAGATCAATACCAGTTTTAAGTGCTCATCCTTATGCAGTACTGAATATTGAAATTCATGCTTATCGGTTCGGTAATGAGATTGCCAATCATCTCCGACATATTGCGTGAAGTGATTTAATAGGTCTAATGCATTATCAATTCCCTTTTCCCGTATTTCTCTATTCAGGTTTTGAATAAGTTGTTGGAGCGTTTCCATCGTTTTCATTGGTTGAATTTGGCGCAAGATTCAGCAATCGACCTTAGAAAACCATCCTTATTGATTGATTGGTAGGGATTTATTATTGATTGACCGTCAAACCGAGTTTTCTGTAAACCACTCCGGTACTGAATGCCCTCAAAAAGAGGTTATGGGAAACATCAAAGGCATCATTTTCATCCTTCAATGACTTGGCAATAATTGGCTATGCTCCGTTTTTGTGCCTAGCTTGGTGGCAAAATACCTAGCCTGAAACAGACAACTTGCCCTTCGCTTTTTCCACCTCCTCCGGCAAATTAACATTCATCAATCGCTCTGCCTTCTGCGCCTCGATCAATTCAATGTCCGAATTGATCAGCACCTTGCGCGGACAGGAATAGCCCTGTGCTAAAAATTGCAATAAAATCGGGTAGGCCCGCGGCTCCCAGATGGCGATGAGGGGTTCGGGGAATTCATTGACGGGGCTTTGAAAGGCTGTTGCGACCTTAGACAAATTCCGGTGCTCACGCAATTGTTGTAAGGTGGATGCATCCAATAAAGGCAAGTCGCAGGCGATGACCAACCAGGCGTGGTCCGGATATTCCCGGAAGGCAGAAACGATCGCTCCGAAGGGACCTAACCCACTGAAGGTATCGGTAATCAAGGGGTACTCAGAATTGATTTCATCAACCTGATCGGGGCGGCAGGAGAGAAAGACCTTATCACAGATTCCACTCAGGAGATCTGCGGCATACTCTCGTTGCGGTTTACCGTGGTAATCGATCAGGCCTTTATCATGTCCCATGCGTTGGCTTTTGCCTCCGGCCAGAACCAGACCAAATAACGGAGGGGCACTAGCTTTCATCTCCTCGCGAAGCCAATCGGCAATTTTATCTACTTCATGAAGGCGCAAAACCGGAGGCTGTTGATCGCCCAGGTGAGCCCGTAAAAAGGGGTAGATGTCTCGTCCTTCTTCCGTTAGCAAAATCAAAGCTACATCTGTCAATCGATCCAGTTTTTTGGAAAGGGAAGTTTCTTTTTTGGGGTCAATGACTACAATTTGGCGCTTGGCTACAAAGTGATTGCCATTGACCAATACGAGGTCTTGCCCGTTGAACCACTGCCGGTATTGATAACTGTCTAGCTGCTCGTGGGAGTCGAAGCGATGATGGGTGATTTTATCGGTATAGACCAAGTTTGCCCCATTTGCCAGCGGTGATTTTGGGTCTTTCTCTTGAGTTGCTGCCCGATCCGCGTGCTGATGATCCGCATCGACATAGGCTACCTTATATTGATTCGCTAGCTGAGCAGTTAATTGAGTCGCTAGTTCCTGAATATTGCCGCAAGGCGTACCAATAATAGCCCATTCGTTGCGACTGAAATGCCCAAAATTGGGGCGGGTGAGCTTGGCGTGTTTCTGGTGTTTGGTAGCTGGCATATCTTGATGGTTGTTTTTATTTGAAACGCTTGGAGAAGGGATGTAGTTTAGGAATTGACATTTACTTGCATTGCTATAACTACCTCAACCATCTAGGAAAATAATTTTTTAATTTTTTTTGAAAAGTTTAAAGTAATCCTCCTGCTGGCCCGTCTTCCCTATTGTAAGCAATTTAAAAACAACTCCTTTGATAGACGATGACGTTTACCAAAGGCGTATAAAACTAAGAATCATGCGACCGTTTAAATTCTTTTTTATGTTTTCGCTGGGGATTATCTTCTTTATGTTCGTGGCCAAATTTGTAGTCTTGGCGCTGATAGTGGCGGCATTTATGAGCCTAATGTTTTTTGTTGGCCGCAAAATGCGCTACTTCTTCCGTAGCTTAAACTGGGACGATCATCCTCATTACCATGATCGTTTTGATCAGTACCCGCGCCGGGGACTAAAGCCCTGGCAATTTGAGAACGACTTTTTTGCAGAAAGCCTGGAACGGCCCACCGAATTGGTCAGCAATTACCGCGTTATTAAAATACAATAAGGTTTTTCAACTTATTTCAGGCAAAGGCGCCGAGTGCCGTGTGCAAAACCCCGAAGGGATCCTCTGCGATTTCTGCGACTTTGCCTGGGTTTTTCTATCACTATTTAAATCTAAAAAATCATGTGTTATCACAAAGGATATCATCAAAAATGGGGCGGACATCACAACCATAGATTTCGTCATGCTGGTCGCGAAAAATGGGCCAGAAAATTCCAGCAGATGTGGCAGCAGCCACCCGTTAATGTACGAGAAATAGACGATGCCTACGAATTATATGTTTACGCGTCCGGCTACGTCAAAAACGATTTTATTGTTAAAATGAAGGACGACATCTTGGTCATTGCTGTCAAGGAACCCGAATTGGTCGAGGATGCCGGTTGGAGCCGTCAGGAATTTACGCCTGCTGGTTTCGAAAGACGTTTCGAGTTGAACGAAAAGATCGACAAAGACGCCATCAGCGCAAAATATGAGGACGGCATTTTAAAAGTTACATTGCCCAAATTAGCCGGCTTCGAATCGACGACCAGCGAAATTGAAGTGGTCTAACGACAAAGAATTGTTCATTGGAATTTCAATCCTACAGAGGTGAGCCTACGGGCTTGCCTTTTTTTATAAATATCCCCTTCAATAGCATCCGACCTTTCTTATCTTTGTTGAAAAAGCAACATGAAAGTCCTCCCGAAAACTCACCGTTACCAGGTCTACCGATTCCTCATTTTTTTTTCGTTTATTCCGCTTTCCTTTCAAGCACAAACCGTCCACGTTTCCATTGACGATAAGCAGCAAATCATCGATGGATTTGGCGCCCATCAAGGCAATAACGATGTCAATCAGGCTTGGTGGAAACAATTGTTTTTTGACGACATCCAAGCCTCCATCTATCGCGTGGATTTAACGCCGCAGCTGGTTTCTCCTTACGCTGATTTGCAGGTTTACTCGCCCTGGTTTATGGGTTCCGCTACGGATCATGTCTTTAACTTTGAAGACCCCGATAATCCGGATGGGCCGGAGGGCAATCGCGTCAGGACCTATACGGGCCCAAATGATTATTCTCGCTTATTTGGCGGTGAAAATGCGCCTATCGCCGTTATGGGACCGGATATTGATGCCAATGTCGACTACTTCACCTATAGCAATGACGAGGCTATTGCAGAAGGATTGGCGCAAGCCGAAAACCTAGGCGATTTCAAATTGATTGGTTCCTTTTGGTCGCCCCTACCCTGGGTAAAAATCTCTTCGGGCAATACTTGGAATGAAAACTGGTGGCCCGGTCCGGTACAAGGCTCAGCTTGGCCGTTTATCTGGGGCGGCAATTATGCCGGAGGTCGCATTGATGTGTCCGGAGAACCCCTGGCGGTTTTTGATGATTCCGCTTTGGGCGGAACAGGACCGACCAGTTCGTTGACTCAATTTGCGCGTAGCGCAGCGGCTTATGTGCGGGGATATCAGCAATACCACAATGTACAATTTTACGCCATCAGCATTCAAAATGAACTCAACTTTGAAGAGTTTTACAATAGTGCTACCTACCCACTCTCTGCTCAATACATTACGGCCTTAAAAGCCGTTCGTGCCGAATTTGACCAGTATGAAGACTTAAAAGATATCCGCATTATGGGACCAGAAGACTTGTTGGGTGGAGGGGCCTATGGCATGTGGCAGTATGGTAGCGGAGATGATATTATTCACAAGAACCTACAATACCTGCAAAACCTGGGCGCCGATCCCGAAGCGATGGCCGCACTTGATTTCTTTTGCATTCATGGTTACGGGAGTGACGGGGTGAGTGCTTCCGGCGCAACTTCCACTCTCTGGGATTGGTGGGTAAATGGCTGGGAGGACAGTCCGGCTCCGGGCATTCCCGGCAATGTAGCGGGATATGCTTCCTATGGAAAAAAATCCTGGATGACCGAGACTTCAGGCGAAAACCCGGCTTGGTTGTTTCCTGCCAATGGTTATCCCAGTAATGGTGGTTGGGGCGTGGCACTACGCATTCATCAGGCATTGACCACCGGGCGGCAAAGCGCCTGGGTGTACTGGACCTTTACGGAGGATGAGGGTGGCAATACTACCTCCTTCGCGTTGACCAATCAGTCGTTGGGGGTTAATTCGCCCAAGTATGTTGCAGCTAAACACTTCTTTCGCTACATTCGCCCCAATGCCTATCGAGTAACGACCACAACCATCGGGTCGGAGACCTTACTGGCCAGTGCCTACACTCATGAGCAGAACGGTACCCTGACCATCGTTTTGGTAAATACTTCGCCAAATGCCCAAACGGCTATCTTGGATATCCCCGAAATGCAAGCAGGCCCAATCGATGTGGATATATTTACTTCCAGTAATAACAGTTATTGGCAACCTTCGCAAACCACTTTAGTGGAGGGGAGCGGTATGGTGGCAGTACCGGGCTATGGCGTGGTGACGCTTTATGGGCAAGGCGCTTTGGCCACCGCGGCAGATGAGGTCGCATCCAAAAAACCAGTGGAAATATTCCAAAATCAGCCCAATCCATTTTTAGAAACTACCAGTATCCATTTTCGCTTAAACCAAAAGGAGAAAGTGCAGTTGACTTTATTAGATTCGCGAGGCGTTTTGGTGAAAACCTTGGTCAATGAATGGAAGCATCCCGGCGATTACCGTATTCCAGTGTACGCTCAAGACTTAGCGGCCGGCATCTATTTTTATCGATTGGAGACAGCCCATTATACTGAAACCAAGAGAATGGTGGTGGAGAAGGAGTAGATTTAGAATGGCAGGTCGTTTTTAGAAGATAGATGTGCCTCTTTCGGGGTATACAGGGGCCCAACTGACCTGTATACAGACTGGTTAGAATTGATGCGGTTGATGAAATTTATATCGGTTTATGCGACTTAGTGCTTGTTTGGAGGTAATCCCTGAAGTATATTCGGGCAAGCTATTCAGTC
>CAXHCA010000039.1:0-49361 GCA_964015035.1 uncultured Saprospiraceae bacterium | reverse complement strand
AGTGCACGTTTGGAGGTGGTGCTCTTAGAAGCGAAAATTGCAGGTTTTACCGGGATTGAATAACAACCTCCAAACATGCACTTACCTATTGCACACTAAAAAACAACTTATTCCCCTGTACATCTCGGGTGGCCTCGAGGCCAAGCCCCCGCAGGAACTTCAAAATTTCAATAGCTATTCTTGTGGGGCGCACCTCTTCGCCTGTATTTTTATCCCGGATTGGGATTCTAAACTCATCGATGATTATCTTGGTGGCAGTCACCCCTTGAATGTGATATTGATGGCGAAACGCCTGTTCTGCCAGCCACTGCTCAATTTTTTCCGACAGGAAGACTCCACTGCCATCTATATCGGTATCAAAATCGACGGTGGCCGATTCCGCAAGACCAAAATTTAAGAAGAGGTTGCGGCCTTTTTCCAGCATTTCTACAAATTTGTAATGGGTATTATTGAGCAAATCGGGAAGTACGTATTCCACGGCTTTTTGGGTGAGCTTTTCGTAGTTTTGGGTGTAAAATTTTTGAGAATTGGCCACTTGATTAACCAGTGATTCTCCGGAAAAGGCATCGAATGCTGTAACAATGACCGTAACAGAGTTCCCCTTTGTGGTGCGCACCACTTTGCTCTCTACTTCCACATAAATCTCTGCTCCGGATTGCTCGATGATTTCCTGCTTAAGACTGCTTTGGTTTTCGAGTTCCATGGCCCGGTCGTTTGACAATTGTTTGACTCTGGCCCGAAAGTCGATCGTAGGATAACCGGCATAATCAAAGCCATCGCGGATTTGGGTCATGGCCACCCTTAGGTTAAAATCACTTTCCAAAACCTGCCGCAAATCTTGCCCTTTTTTGACAAAGGGAATCACCATGATTTTGGGATTAAATTGGGGCAGGCTATCTTGTGCGGGGAGCAGATGAGCTAGGCACAAGAGATAGCATAGGGTTATACATCGTTTTTTCATAGTAGACTATAATTTATAATTTAGGCCTCCTGAAAATAAAAGGCGTGAGGGGCAACAACATAAATTTGACAATCCCTACCATATTGATACTGCCGGTACTTTTGAGGTAAACCGGTTCTCCGCTTTTGATGGCCTGAAGAATCTCTTTTTTACCCGTATTGACCTTGCATTCGGCAATGGACAAACCGTCGACATTGCCTTTAACCGTAGCCAGTCCCAGTGAAACTTCGTATTCTAAAAGTTCGCCATCAACGTCGATGTGCTCTAGCTTGTACACTTCCAGATACTCCCGCCAGCTAATCGGTTTATTACCTGTCACCCATAGCCGTTTGGCTTTTTTATCGGTTGATTTTAATAGCAATTTTACCCGCAGTTCTCCGGGGAAAACATTGCGAGCAAAGGTCTCCATACTCCGGTGGGCCGAATAAAAAGCACTTTCCTTACACCTCAGCTTCAATGCTGAAAGTGGGGCATAAAATTCGGGATTACTGGTCTGATACGCAGATATGCCGCCAATTTCAAATACTTGACTTTTTAATATTTCACCCGTTTCAGTTTTAAGGACTCGTAAGGTAAAGCGTATGGGGCAACTCACTCGGCGGACCGGGTAGGAGATTCCCGTTTTTCGATCTTCGTATTTTTCGAGGGTACTGCTTACTGGACCTACGGTATTTAGTTGGCCTAATACCAGGTATTCAGCACCAATGGCTTTTCCTTGCTGTGAAATATTGTTTAAGAGTTTGCCCTCATCTTTTTCCGCTTCCAGGGCCGTATAAACGGCATCCATATCCGTCCGATCCAGTACCTGATATCGGTAGTAACCATTAAATGCAGACCAGCAAAGGTCTTCCAATGTGCGGGCCTCTTGTGGTGCGATACCGGACAAATACTCAAAACGAGCAATGCCAACTTTGATGGACTCCTGAGCACTGCCCATGCAGTAACTCATTGCGATAAGCCCACCAACGAATATTGTTTTTGCTATCGATTTCTTGTTCATCATCTAGTACAGCTGATTGGGGTCAATGGTACAATAAATACTGGCGCCTGATGCGAGATAGTCGGCAATTTCTGAACCACCGCTTCTTACAGAGCAGCGTGAGAAATGTATATTTTCGATTTCTTCCACGGCAATTCTGCCAATGGTTACCAAACGCGGGAAGATTTCTCCATCCACTTCTTCTTCAGTTTGTACTTTGACTAACAATCGCAGTCGTTTTTTTAAATCCAAACCGCTGCCTCCGGCGATTAAAACTTCTTTGGCTTTTTTATTCCCCTTGAGAACACGCACCAACTTGATTTGTGGTGGAAATACTTGATTGATCAGCTGGCGGGTGGCTTTTTGCACCTCTTTTTTGGGAGACATCAAATCGGCCCAGAGTGAGGATCTCATGGAGGTGTTTTCCTTGGCAACTACAGTTTGGTCCGCCACCGAATAAAGACTCAATGTGAGTAGATATCCTTCAAAGGAAAAGTCGCCCAATAGCAGGTAATCGGCACCGAGACTTTGCCCTTGTTCTACGGTAAAACCATCAATGAATTCTTCCGATTTCTGCAATTCCAGCTCTTCCTGAATGCGGGAGATTTGAGCTCGTTCGACCATCACAAACCGCTGATCCCGGAGGAAGATTTCGATGGCATAATCCTGAAATTGACGCATGATTTGCGCCATGTTGTTGTAGTCTGGCCCATCCGTGATCAGGTTGAGAAAGCTACTGCGAATTTCCCGGTCTTGAACTTCAGATTTGCTGGGCCCATAAAAATTGAGCACCGCCACATTTATTTTCTCCTTTTGGGCAAAAATTGTGCTGGTAAGCAGAAGAAGCGCGCCCACTAATGCCGTTTTTTTCATAGTCGTGGTTTAGAATAACTGTCACAAAAATAGTTATTTCCTCCTTTTAAATAGTATCCCTATCCAGAAGAGGCTTAATAGCGGTAATCCCCACCACCAAATAGACCAATTGGTAGAAGAAACCAGGGTGTGATCTTGCCCTAGATGTACAAACCCTGCCCAATAATAAGGGTGGGTGAAGGTCCGGTCTTGATTGTACAAAAAGTCGAGTTTAGCCAGCCGAAGAGCCTCACTCTGTGAATGTCCCGCGTCCAACTCTTGGTAAAAATTACCCATCAAGTGAGCGGTGGCTTTATCCGCTACCTCCCATAAACTCATCACTACATTGGGGCAATTGGCTTGAACAAAGCCCCTGGCCAAACTCATCACCCCTTCACCTTGATGAATGGCTCCGACGCCGGTTTCGCAGGCACTCAGCACAACAAGCTGACTTTTAAAATCCATCTGGTAAATTTCATAAACAGGTAAGTCTCCATCTGCAAAGAAGATACGATTGTCCAGCGGAGAACCGTCATTGATACAGGCATGGGTAGCCAAGTGTAGAATTTGGTAATGTTGTGCAGCCTCGACAAATTGTTGTTTGGTGGCCGTGTGCCCTAAAAAGGTCGTGCCCGAAAAAGTGGCGGCTACTTGTTGTGCTTCCAGTTGGTTATAGTTGAGGTTGGCTAAACCTTGTAAAAAGCACCCCTCTCTGCTGTTATCTCCTTCGCTCTTTGTAAATGCGGGGGCAAATGCGGCCAGTGTTTGATTATTGTAAGATTCCTGTACATGGCCGTTATTATACACGTAGAGCGTTGCAGAATTGACATAACTGATACTGCAATTTTTAAATAGGTAATCCAGTGCTTCGGGATGATAATTGGGGGCTTTTTCCTTTGGTTCTTTTTTGAGCAATACCTCAAAAGGAATGCTCCACAACTGATCATCGGGCGACAAGATGAGCTGCTTGGGCGTGAAGTCTAGCTGGGCCAATACGGCTTTTTCGAATAGCTCCTGATAGATCTTGTAGGCCGTCTGGGTATATTGCCGAAAGGCTTGCTCTGGTTCGTATTCAAAATGGTTGGTACTGATTTCTTCTTTTAATAAGCTCACTTGTTTTAGGAGGTCAGTAGGGTGGGGGATTTGGTGTAAATGATAGGATGATTGGGTAATGGTAAAAACAAATAAATGATCGTAACCCAGGAAAAAGTCGACAAATACGCTGAGTGGCGACGGCAGTAGCTCCTGAACTTCCGAAATCTTGGCCAGTGGAAGATCTGGCACCCGCGCGGTCAGAAAGGGTTCGATGGTTTCCTGTACGTCGAATAATTGCGCCTGTAGATAGTCGATACTGTCTTCAATCGGATTGGGCCGACTTTGGTGAAAGGCTAAGCGGCTTTTTACGGACCTTTCTTTTTGTAGCAATACCGGATCGATACCTCCTTCTTCCTGATACTGCCTGGTGATTAGATTTTGTAAAATAATGTTGCCTTTGGCTTTTTCGGCAATCTGGAAGGCGCGTTCCAAGTAACTTTTTCCAGGGCTGAGCTGGTCGAGCTGAGAGGCGGTGTTGATTGCATTTTCATGGACAGGCCGAAGCTGTTTGGTCAGTCGCAGTTGGTCTTTCTCCGAGGGATAACGTGGACGCACATGCCTAACCAGATCAATACTCTGTTCGTATGCTTGCAGTGCACCCATCAATTGTTGGGGCTCACCTTTTGACTTAAATTGGCTAATAAAAACACGTGCCTTTGCTGCCAGAATGGGAATTGCTTGTACGGGAGCAATGAATCCATCGACGGGGGGGAAGGCAAATAGGTCATTTGTGCTGAAATTGATGCTCATGGCTCGCAAAGCAGATTGATAGGCCTCTTGTGCTGGGACATAATTACCTTTTGCTTCGTAAATGCTGCCAACTTGCATTTGTACACCTGGCAACAGATTGTTCCCCAATTGGCTTTGTTGGAGTTGAGGAATGGCTTGTTGATAAAACTCCAGGGCTTGGTCGTTTCGCCCTCTGTGATGGTGAATATTGCCGACTTCCAAAAAGAGCATACCCAATTTTTGTGGGTCGTTGGTTGCCGTGATGCGCTCAAAAATGCGTTTGGCCTCCCGCACTTCGTACAATTCCGGAAATTGATGAAGCATTTCTTCCAGGGCTTCCTGTCCGGTGAAATGTTCTGCACCCATAATGCGATCGTAGAGCTCAATGGCATTGACGCTGTTGGGGTCATTGGCCAGGTACTGTTCCAATAGTTCTAATTCGGATTGTGCCGTAAGGCATTTTACAAAAAAGAGGAAAAGCCAGGTCACTAATGTGCGTTGATCCAATATGTTGGGTATAAATGTCATCTTATCGAGTACCACTTTTCATTGTATTGCACCAATCTGCAAAAGGTAATCAGTATTTGCAAAAGTAAGGTGATTGTTTAAAGGAACCCATTGGTGGTTTGTTCTTTGAGCTGAAAGCTAGCACTTTTTTGACTTGGCAAGGCTTGAAAACTGGCATTAAGCTTAGGGGCCGCAAAGGTTTTCGGGATGCAGTAAAAGCAGAAATGTGCAGTTTGTGAACCGATTCCCGAGCCAGCAATGGGGTCAAAAGCAGAATATGTTTACTTTTGGCACCAAAATATTTCCTGGAAGGTTACCTTTTTTTACTTTGTGCTATTAAACCATGAAATCAATGCAAACTCATAGCGATGTGGACCTGTTGGAGTGGCTGAAGTCGCCGGACGAGCGAGTCAACGACAAAGCACTACGATATCTTTACCGAGAACTATATGGGATGATTGAAAGAATGGTGCTCAATAATAATGGCAGTGAATCAGAGGCAGCAGATGTTTTCCAGGATGCTTTAATTAGTTTTTATAATCAGGTAAGAAAGAAGGATTTATCACTCAGTTGTACGATAAAAACATATGTATATTCCATCAGCAGAAACCTGTGGCTGATGCGTTTGCGCAAGCAAAAGAGAGAAACGCCGCTAAAGGAAAGTCATGAATCGGTACCGGTGCAGGAAGATATATTTGACCTTTTGGTAGAGACGGAGCATTCCGCACTAGTAAAGGAAATGTTAAACCAACTGGGAGGTGATTGTCAGCAGATTTTGCAGTACTTTTACTTCGAACGTCTGCGCATGCAAAAGATCATGGATTTGATGAACCTGGCCAATGAGCAGGTCGCGAAGAATAAGAAATCCCGTTGTATGAAGAAACTGCGGGAGTTAGTAGACGGACAACCTTTATTTCAACAACTAGCCAATGCCTATTAATGCAATACACGCCGGAACATATTGATCGTTATCTGGATGGAGGCCTCAACACGTCTGAGCAGAAGGCGTTTGAGCAGGCTTTGCAGCAAGATGCCCAATTGCGCCGCGAGGTGGAGATCCAGCAAGAATTGCGCCGTGGCATTCGCAATAAGGGCAATGATCTACTAAAGGATCGTTTGCGCAAAATTCATTCCGAAGAGATTACTTCCCTAAAAAAAGAGAAAACCCCCGAAGTAAAAGGTAAAATCATCCGTTTTCGTCGCCCCATGTTGGGCGCTGTGGCTGCCATTTTGCTATTGGTCGCCGTATTTGTCTTTTTTCCCGGTAAACAAAGTCCCGAAAAACTCTTTGCTCAAAATTACGAACCCTACGAAATTAGTTTGGTACAAAGAGGGGACGAAGGAGAAACATTGGCAAAAGCCGATCAGGACTACCGTTCGGGCAATTACACAGCAGCCATTACTGCTCTGGAAATACTATTGGAAAGTCAACCCGCTAATGCAAAGCTCCATTTGGTGCTCGGTATTTGTTTTTTGGAGACCGCCCAATCGGAGCAAGCCCGCGAGCATTTTCAGCTGGCCTTAAATAATAGCCTTTATCAGGATAAAGCACAATGGTATTTGGCGCTAAGCTATCTTCGGGAAGGCGATATCAAAAATGCTAAAACCTATTTAGAGCCGCTCAGCCAGGATCAGAATTCCAGCTTCCGTGAACGGGCACAGCGTTTGTTGAATAAATTATAGTCAGATTTTCTCCATAATTCTCTTCCTATAAATCTCCGAATTGCCATTAAGTTTTATCTTTGCAGCGAATTTAAAAGACCTAAGCTTCACCAATGGGCGAATTGAAATCAGCACCGGCGCTTTTATTATTGGAAGACGGTACCGTCTTCCGCGGTAAAGCAGCTGGAAAAATCGGCACTACCGGAGGGGAAATTTGCTTCAATACCGGCATGACCGGTTATCAGGAGATTTTTACCGACCCTTCCTACTTTGGCCAAATATTGGTCACCACCAATGCGCACATTGGTAATTATGGTACCAAAAAGACGGAAACGGAGTCCCATAGCATTAAGATTGCCGGGTTAATTTGTAAAAACTTTACCTGGCAATATTCCCGGCCACAAGCAGACCAATCTATTCAGGATTATTTTGAAGAAGAAGGATTGGTGGGGATTTCGGATGTGGATACGCGGGCAATTGTTCGTCAGATTCGTACTAAGGGCGCTATGAACGCCATCATCTCTTCCGAAATTCTTGATGTGGAGGAGTTGAAGCGTAAATTGAAGGAAGTACCCAATATGGACGGCCTCGAACTGGCCTCCAAGGTCAGCACTAAAGAAGTTTACACCATTGGTGATCCGCATGCCGAATGGCGTATCGCGGTATTAGATTATGGCGTCAAACGCAATATTTTGGAATGTTTTGCCGAAAGAGGCTGCTACCTGAAAGTCTTTCCAGCCAAGACGGACCTGAAGACACTGAAGGAATTTAAACCACACGGTTATTTCTTGTCCAATGGCCCCGGTGATCCGGCTCCTATGGATTATGCGGTGAAAACCGTGAAACAAATCCTAGCAGAAGATTTGCCACTTTTTGGTATCTGTTTAGGCCATCAGCTACTGGCATTGGCTGTTGATTTGCCTACCTATAAAATGCACCATGGTCATCGCGGAATCAATCACCCGGTGAAAAACCTGACGACCGGACGTTGCGAAATTACCAGCCAAAATCATGGTTTTGGAGTCGACCCTGATGCCATTCGCAAGAATACAGATCGGGTCACGATTACCCATGTCAATCTCAATGATGATACGATTGAAGGCATGCAGGTGAATGGCAAGAAGGCTTTTTCGGTTCAGTATCACCCTGAAGCTTCTCCGGGGCCACACGATGCCCGCTATTTGTTTGATGAGTTTATTCGCTTAATGAAAAATTAATATTTATGAGTACGATTCTCGACATTCGCGCCAGAGAAATTTTGGATTCTCGCGGAAACCCTACAGTAGAGGTAGAAGTATTGACGGAAAGTGGCTACTTGGGCCGCGCCGCGGTTCCTTCTGGGGCTTCTACCGGAAAGTACGAGGCTGTAGAGCTCAGAGACAAGGACAAAAGCCGTTTTCTGGGTAAGGGAGTACTCGACGCCTGTAAAAATGTAGAAGAAATTATTGCCGAAGAGCTAATCGGTATCGATGTTTTTGAACAGCGGTATATCGACAACATCATGTTGGAGCTTGATGGTACGGAAAATAAGAGCAAACTGGGCGCCAATGCTATTTTAGGGGTGTCCCTGGCTGTGGCCAAAGCTGCTGCTGAATCTACTGCTCAACCTCTTTACCGCTATCTGGGAGGGGTCAATGCACATGTTTTGCCGGTACCCATGATGAATATTCTAAATGGTGGTTCACATGCTGACAATAGCATCGATTTTCAGGAGTTTATGATTATGCCAATCGGTGCTGACTTTTTCTCTGAATCCCTGCGGATGGGCGTAGAGGTATTCCACCATTTGAAGTCTGTATTAAAGAAAAAAGGCTATTCAACCAACGTGGGTGATGAGGGTGGTTTTGCACCCAATATCAAATCCAATAAAGAAGCGATCGAGACGGTATTGATGGCCATTGAAGCGGCAGGGTATAAGCCGGGCGAAGACATCATGATTGCGATGGATGCAGCGGCTTCCGAATTTTACAACGAAGAGGAAAAAGTTTACCATTTTCACAAATCTACAGGTGACAAACTGACCAGCTCAGACATGATCGGCTATTGGAAGGAATGGTGTGATAATTACCCGATTTTGTCGATCGAGGATGGTTTGCACGAGGATGATTGGCAGGGTTGGCAACAGTTGACCGCTACTTTAGGCAACCGTGTTCAGCTGGTAGGTGATGATTTATTTGTGACCAACACGAAGCGTTTGCAGCGGGGAATTGAGGAAGCTTCTGCCAACTCGATTTTGATCAAGGTAAACCAAATTGGTACCCTTTCGGAAACGATTGATGCGGTTAACCTGGCTACGCGCAACTCTTTTACCAGCGTGATGAGCCATCGTTCCGGAGAAACAGAAGATACAACAATTGCCGACTTGGCAGTGGCCTTGAATACCGGACAGATCAAAACCGGTTCGGCTTCTCGCTCTGATCGGATTGCTAAATACAACCAGTTGTTGCGCATAGAAGAAGAACTGGCGGATTCCGCTGTTTTCCCAGGTAAAGCCCTGTTGGGATAACCACCAAAATCGGCTTTTTGCCGCTATTGGTAAGCGATTGGGGAATAGCTATTCGTATTCAACTTTAACAGCTTAGGGTTGAACAGTGCCAATTTTTTCACTTAATTTGGCTTTTATAATCAATAATAGTGTCATGGCAGCTAGTAACAATCCCTTACAATCATTGTTTGAGCAAATTCCGCCACCATTGCGCAATCGCTATTTCTTGGTATTGGCGGCGTTTTTTGCCTGGATGATCTTTGTTGATAAGCACGACTTTTTGACCCAGTGGCGTTTGCAAAAGACGGTCAACAAGCTAGAGCAAGACAAAGAGTACTATATCAAGGAAATTGAGGTGGCCAAGCAGGAGCGATTGGATTTGGAGCTGAATAAGGAAAAGTTTGCCCGCGAGCAGTATTACATGAAAAAACCAGGCGAGGATGTATTCATCATCGTCAAGGATAAGGATAAAAAACAGAAAGACTAAATAAACGAAACATCTATTATGGCTGTACTTGTCAATAAAGACTCAAAAGTTATTGTTCAGGGATTTACCGGGAAGGAAGGTACCTTTCACGCAGGGCAAATGATTGAATACGGAACCAACGTTGTTGGAGGAGTCACTCCGGGCAAAGGAGGAACCACCCATTTGGATCGCCCCGTTTTTAATACTGTTTCAGATGCAGTGGAAAAGGCTGGTGCCGATACTTCTGTTATTTTTGTACCCCCTCCATTTGCTGGTGATGCGATCATGGAAGCCGCCGCCGCTGGCATCAAGGTCATTATTTGCATCACGGAAGGTATTCCCGTGCAGGATATGGTCAAAGTGAAAGCTTATATTGAAGATTTTGATTGTCGTTTGATTGGACCGAACTGTCCTGGCGTAATTACTCCGGGTGGCGCCAAATGTGGCATCATGCCAGGGTTTATTCACAACCCGGGTAATATTGGGATTGTATCCCGTTCCGGTACCTTGACTTACGAGGCCGTTGATCAGGTCACCAAAGCTGGCCTTGGTCAGTCTACTTGCATTGGTATCGGAGGTGATCCAATAGTGGGAACCACGACCAAGGATGCTGTTGAATTGTTGATGAACGACCCGGAAACGGTAGGTATCATCATGATTGGCGAAATTGGTGGTAGTATGGAGGCTGATGCAGCCCGCTATATCAAAGAACACGGTACGAAGCCTGTTGTAGGCTTTATTGCTGGGCAAACTGCGCCCAAAGGCCGGACTATGGGCCACGCCGGTGCCATCATCGGCGGTGCTGATGATACGGCTGAAGCAAAAATGAAAATCATGGCTGAATGTGGCATTCATGTAGTGAAGTCACCCGCTCAAATTGGTGCAACGATGGCCGAAGCACTTAAAGCTTAAGCTTAGCTTGATTGATGCGAAATAAAAAAGGCAGTGCTGAATCTAGCACTGCCTTTTTCTTTGAAAAGCAGGATCAATTGGTTTAGGATAAAACGATAATGATCGCAATGATGAGCAATACGATCACGGCCATTGTCCAGTAAAAGCTATTGTTGTTTTTATATTTGTTGAACAATAATTCAAGTGCTTCTCTCCATTCCAGTTTGCGGGCGATGGATTCCTTGACCAGGACGAAATATCGCCGGCTTAGCGCTTTGGGGTTACTCAATTTCTTGAGAATGAAAAAATCTTGATCCATGAAGGCCAATTCGTAAATCTCTCCTTCATCACCTCCAATCATTAATTTATTGCCCATATAGCGCCATTCCGAGATAGAAACCTCCCCATCTATAGAATTGATGTACTCTTGTTCCTCATTAAAGATGTGAAACACCATTTCGTGAAAAGATTCATCATCACGCATTTCTATCCAGTGATTGCCAACGTAGAAGTTTTCTTCCCTTAAGTCTTCACTCCACCTTCGTATAACAGGTATAATCTTATCGAGGTATTCATCCATCGACTCGGCAGGAGGCAATTCCGTGTTAAAAGAATCAGCAATTTTATCTAGAAACTTATTATCCAAAGTCCTACTGTTTGATTAATAGTCAAATATAAAGACTAATTACTAAAGGTAAAACAATTCCCTGTTTGCCAGGGCCGAATATTTTTTTGAACTAGATCTAAACCGTTTGATTTTGCCTCTCCTTCCGCTTGGAACGCCTTTTGAAAAATTTAGAGTCGACTATTAGTAAACCAAATGACTCGCAGTCTTCTTTTGTTTGTTTGGCATGATGAGCACCATGCGCCCGGAGAATTCCTCGCGAATAGGGAGAGTCGAGTTGTTTGAACCATTTAAACCGGCGGTGAATGTACACGTCATGGATCAGAAAGTAGATGAGCCCATAGATAGAAATGCCAATTCCTACAAAGAGCAGCCAGGTGTGGCTAGTCCAGGCGCCCAACAGGTAACACAGCGCACTAGGAATGGCAAAAACCAAGAAGAAACGGTCATTTTTTTCAAAGAAGCCGTCCTTTTCGTGCCCCGGTTTATGGTGATCTTCATGCCAGCTCCACAACCAACCGTGCATGACGTACTTATGCGCAAACCAAGCGACAAACTCCATAAAAGCAGCCGTTCCGATAGTGATGAAGATATACAGCAGAATTTTCATGTCTCGTATCGTTTGATAATGGTCAAAATCTGAATTTCAGAAGCAAAACAAAGGAATTCCCAGATTGTTGGCTGTTTTTTAGGCATTATTTTCTGTTGGAGGAGATTGGTCCTCATCATCTGGTTGATAAATGGGTAGTTCTACCACAAAAGTGGTTCCCTCATCTGGTGTCGTTTCAAAATAGATTTTTCCACCAGCTGCTTGGATGATGTTTTTGGACATTGCCAGACCAAGGCCCATCCCTGAGGTTTTGGTGGTGAAATTAGGATAAAATACTTTAGCCTGCATTTCTTCACTGATTCCGGTGCCATTGTCTCTTACCTGTACCATCACCTGATTGTCTGTTCGAAACGCATGCACGGTTACCAGCCCCTCTCGGTCGGTAGGGATAGCTTGAATGGCATTTTTAACAAGATTGTTGAATACCCGCATCATTTGGGATTTATCAGCGTACACAGGCAGTGGTGTGTCGGAGAGTTGGCAAGCTAGTTTGACGTGTTTGGCCTGATTTTCTACAAAGAGATCACAGACCGATTTTACGACTTCGTTGAGTTGGAAAAGCTGGTTTTCAGCTTTTGGCATTTTGGCAAAATTGGAAAATTCAGACGCAATTCTGGTCAAGCCTTCTATCTGCTCGATCATGGTACCCGAAACTCTTTTTAAAATGGGTTCAATGGCTTCCGGTTGACTCTGATAGGCTCGCATCAGGTGCTGAATACTTAGTTTCATCGGGGTGAGCGGATTTTTGATTTCGTGGGCGACTTGTTTGGCCATTTCCCGCCAGGCACCTTCACGTTCGGATTGCCTTAGTTTCTCCGTACTTTCCTCAAGTTTTATGATCATTTGGTTGTATTCGTCAATTAGTGCTCCGATTTCATCCTGGGTTTTCCACTCGAGCGGTTCGTTTTTTCCCAATCGGAAACCGCGTAGCTTTTCTCCAATCTGGGCAATAGGGCGCGTAATCGAATTGGCTACTGCAATGGCGATGACACCGGCAATCAGTAATAGAAAAACATAAACATTTAATAGCGTACCCATAAAAGTATACAGGTCATTGCGCAAATTGCGATCACTGGAATAGTACGGCAGTTCCAGATAGGCGCTGATATCTCCCTGGGGATTATTAATGGAAACAAAGGCTGCTTTGTACAGCAGTTGCCCCAGACTCTCTTCCTGCAAATAAGGGCGATTGGGATAAGCCTTAAGGGCATTCATGGCCCGTGGACTCATGATATTGGGCCGAATTCCTCGGTCAAAGATAAAATTGGCGGATGATGCCAATAAATGTCCATCGGTTCGGTAAATATTAATGTCCATATTTTGGATGTCGGCAATGGAGCCGATAATTTCCGGAAGGTACCCAAGCATGCTATCTACCTGAGAACGACCAACCATATCATACTGTATTTCTCTTAGCACAGAGCTTACTTTTCTACTCAATCGGTTTTCGTGGTAGGTGATAGAAGAATTGCGGAAATAGGTGACTGTTACAAAACCGATAAATAAAAAGGAACCAAGAATTAACAGGATGACATACAGTTGAATTCTACTGCGTAAACTGGGGCGAAACAGTGATGGTAAGGCTTCGCCGGAGGGCATTGCTTTTAAGTAACGATTTAATAAAGCCAGCAAAATGACAGTGCTAATGAGCAAGATGAAAATGTATGAGAAAAGGGAGAGTGGTTTGAAATAACCGCCGGAATTCCGACTGAGGATGACCTGAGAGTTCCCTTTTTTATATAATAGATAAGACTGATTATTGTCAAAAAGCTCCTGCCAGCTATCATCAGGAAGTTCCCCAAACCAATCTAGCATATAAGGCTCAATTTGCCCGTTTTGTAGCCAAATATTGCCATCCCGCGCCACCAGATAATCATAATAGTTGAGCCTTGCCAACTGCTTGTATTCGGTTGGTAGCAACAATTCTGTATAGACTCTGGCCGTGTTGGGTGGTTTGTATCGAAAAAGTAGCACAAAGAGATTGCTGCGTTCAGGGTGTCCGGCAACGGGTATTTCCAGCTTTAAGAGATAGCGGTTAGGCTGTCCTGGATCGTGAATAAATATTAAGCCTTGTTCTCCAAATTGAATTTCCTGCCGTAGGCTTTTTAACATGTTTATAAACTCTCGCCCCGAGCGCCCTTTGATCAAGGATCTGTTTTGATCGGCATTGGTTAGAAAAAGGTCGTAATCGTATACATTAAAGAGGTAATAATGATTGGTCAGATAACGGTTGGTCGTTTCCCGTAAAATTCTTTCCTCTACCGAACGTGCGTAGGGGCTGTTGGCTATTTTTAAAAAGCTACTGTCTTGGATTAAGGCATGAGAAAGCTGCCTTAGGTCCTCTTCTGCCAAGGCATCGCGAGGTTCTTCCAATGCTTTAGCATAGTTGAGCCGTATTTGCAAATCCAGATGCAAATTGTACCGGTATAACAAATGGGCAGAATAGGCCGACAAGGCTACCAGCCAAAGCGCAAGCCAGGTCAGACTAGACAATTGACTGACCAAAAACAGATCAAGTAGTACGAGGTAAATGAAGGCCATCCCCCCAATTTGTAGAGAGGGGATGATTAGTTCGAAACTGTTGCTAATGGGGGTGCACAGGGCCACAACCAATAGCATCGTAAAGATGCGTTGACGACGAGATAAACCGGCATTTAATGCTGTTTGCATCAATCGGTGTGAAAACAGGAAAAATGAAATGAGCGCAATCAAGGCGCAGATGATCCCTACTGTACTTAGAAAATTGATGCGAAAGACATTATCAAAGTCAAAGATCAACCCCGAGGACATGACCAGACTCTTAAAGAGATGGGTCAGCAACAAATAGCCAATAATTACGGAAAAATAACTTAATCCGCTCAGCAGCAACTTCCAGGGCAGCGGGGCCTTTTTTACGGGAGTAGTGCGGTAGGTCCAATGAAAAAAGACCATAAGCCAGAGTAAAATGAGGCTATTAATCATCAAATCACCCAGGGAACTGTTCATGACCTCTGTGGAAAAGGTCTGTTCGAAGAGTTTTAAGTCCGAAAAAGACTGGGTCCACTGGTATTTCAAGCTCAACCACCGCAGTCCGCCAACGCTGAGTAGTAGCAAGATCCCCCCCAGCCAGGCTCGGTTTTGTGTGACCAATATTTGTGCCAGGTCATTTAGCAAAACGGCCAAGGCGACAAAGGCCATGCTGAAAAGAAGCAGTAAGATACTTTGGCGAAAGCGATTGGGAAGGGGAGTGGTGGTATTGAGGTAACCGATGACTTGGTTATTTTGGCTATGGATGGCAATGCCCTCTCCTGTTGCCGAAAGCTCCAGCGTCTTGGGTATATCCGGGCAGCCGACAAAGTTATTGGGAAGGTATTCACTTTCTAATGGATAGTCCCATTTAATGGGGAAAATACCGTACATCCGATAGCGCTTCTGGTTGACCTCCTGTTGGCTGTAGTGTACGAGCGTTAAGGCATTGGGCAGCTGCATGAGGAACGGCCGTCCTTCGATGCTTACGGTCAGGCTATCTAGTGCATGATAATTGGGAAGGGCCAGCTTATTGCCCGTCCATTGAATCAATAAACTATCGCGAAATCGATAAAAGCCGTAAAGTTTGTTGCTGATGCTTTGCACTTGTTCTGGTGAAAGACCTGTTTTAGGCTCCAGAACCGAATGCCAGTTGATGACTTCCTCTTCTTGCTCTTGTACCCATTCTTCCAACTCATCGGCATATTGCTGCAACAAATGGTCGTCTGAGGAAAACCAATGGTAAGCCCCGGCAAAACAAAAAAGTGCAATGACAATTGGGAAAAGATATTGCTGCCTTTTGGTCATCCCTGCGATAGATTCATTTTTGACGTTCTTTGTCAAATTTTCCCCGATGTAAAACCGGGACAAGCCAAGGCTTGTCCCAGAATCACGGGATTTGTCAAAGAACCATTTTTGAAATATAAATAGTCATACGTGGCATTGGTTAATATGTTGTCAAATTAGTGAATTTTCTCGGAAAGCAAAGGTTTATCTATTACCTTCGCCATGATTGTGCCGAGCTGCTCTATCGCGGTCTCAATGAAAATTGAGAATGAGGAAAGTCCGGACAACGCAGAGCACCACACCATCTAACGGATGGGCTTGTTTTCGCTTTGGCGGAAAGGAGACAGAAAGTGCCACAGAAACAATACCGCCCCTTTTGGGGTAAGGGTGAAAACGTGCGGTAAGAGCGCACGTCTTTTTCTGGCAACAGGAGAAGAGGGTAAACCTTGTGGGTTGAAATGCCACATACACCACGATTTCCTCGGAAGACGGGTTGCTCGCCTGTTTTATTGTCGGTTTTCCGGCAGTCAGTCGTGGGGGGTAGGCAGATGCCGTCTAATAATTTGCTTCGGCAGGTTATTGGATATGATCCTGCACCGTGAGGTCAGGGCTAGATAAATGATAGAGCCTCTTCGGAGGACAGAATCCGGCTTATAGGTTCGACACAATCCTTTAACAAAAAAGGGGCTTCAACAATTGTTGAAGCCCCTTTTTTATTGTGCTATTGAATATCAATTGTCTGCTGAAGCGTCAAAGGCGCTGAAGTCAAACAACAAGGAGAAACGCAAGGTATTATCCAGTGGGTTACGCTGATTGGTTGTTGGTACGAGGTAAGAGAAATTCAAACCAAAAATATTGTACTTCAATCCCAGACCAGCAGTGAAAAACTGACGCCCGCCTTTGCGGTTGTTTTCGTGGAAATAACCAGCTCTAACGGCAAATTGTTTGTCGTACCAGTATTCCACACCAACCGAGTACATCAACTCGCGCAATTCTTCACTAAATCCTTCCGGCGCATCGCTGAAAGAAGTGAAAATTCCTTTGATACCTGAGTATTTTTTATAATCAGGTATATCGTCCCCATCTTCATCACAACCGTCCCCTTGACAAGGAGTGGGCACCAATAATTTATTGATATCAGTAGTAACAGTAATGGTATTATAATCGTCGAGATTGACTTCCCAGGCAGCTCCGATCCCCAAATTGGTTGGGATAAAGTCCTTGACCAAGGAACGGGTATAAGTCACTTTAGATCCGATATTAGTAATGGCCATGGCCAAGGTCAAATCGGAAGAACCACTTTTCAATTTGATGGGCGTTTTGTAGGTCAACGAAATATCAGCTGCCCCTCCAATGGCCGTTTCGATGGTCTCACCACCTTCTACCTGCTGGCCGGAAGCCAGGTCAGAGTAGATAAACTTGGCCGTCAATCCCGCCGTAAAGTTGTCCGTTAACTTACGGGCGTAGGCGGCGGATACCTCAAATTCATTTGGCCGACCAGTATTCAACGGATCACCATTGACATCCGTAAACTGGATGCTACCCAGTGAGAAGTAGCGCAGTCCAAAACCAAGTGCTTGTAAATCATCCAACTTATAAAAGCCGGTCAAATAGGCCAGATAAACGTCATTGAGTCCCAAAGAACGCAACCAGGGAGTATAAGTGGCAGAAATGCCCACATCCTGACCTTCAATCAGGGCCAGTTTGGAAGCATTAAAGTGCATCGCATTGGCATCAGGTGAGATGGCCAGACCGGCATCACCCATTGCACCAGACCGAGCATCTGCTACGATGCGCAAAAATGGTACCGCAGTTACTACGGTATTAATACACGGAGTACCATCTGAATTGTATAAATTTCCATCTGGTCCTTCGAAACATTGAGCTTGCACCTCCACAACACCGAACATGGCTAGCACGATCACTAAGAAGGTGGACTTAAAGAGTAGATTCTTCATGAGATTCTCAAGTATTTTATCAAAGAATTTGCAAATATAGTTCTTTATCGAGGGAATCTTCCCAAATTTTGCTTTAATCTGTCATGGAGATATTGACAAAAGTCGTGCCACTCCATAATCAATACGTAAAAAATCAAATCTTATTTTCTTTGCCGACAAATTTAGGTTGTTCTGATTCAAATTTCGGCGCCAATCCCAAATTGGCAAATAACGTGACATTCCTCTTGGCCCTCTATACTGTGGCGCGGTGCAAAGGAACTGATTTTGTCAAAGAACCAATTATTTTAGGATGACCAATTTTTCAAATTCACTTTCTCCTTTTAATAAGGTTTCTCCTGCATTGGCCCGAACCCTTACCTTATAAAGGTAGACACCGCGGGCCAATTGATCACCATAATCATCCTTTCCATCCCACTCAATACAATCGCCTAAGCGAAGGGCGCCGTCTGTGAAAAGGGAAGCCTCCAGTGTTTTGACCAGCCTTCCGGAAACGGTATAAATGTGGATCAATACGTCAATTTGCTGGCCAGCCAGATTGTGGTCAAATTGAAAGCAGGTAAAATCCGTGAAAGGATTTGGATAGTTCAATACATGTGTCAACGCAACCTCAGCATTAGGGGCTACCACAAATTCGGTATACCCCTCTGCTGAATTGTTGGCCACATCCCATGCTTTAACCCGCATGGTATGCAATCCTTCCTCAAGTGTAGAGAGTGGATAGCGGACCTCCCCTTTGGTGTAATCATCCAGTTCCGACTCGTAGAAATCGTTAAGTAAGAAAGTATTTTGAGTATTGTCATCCAAGACGCCCTCCAAATCGTGTCCTATACTATTGCCTACTACATTGATGCCAAAGTCATCCTCTAATTTTACCAGCAAAGTAGGACTGTTATCCGTGACACCGCCAAAGATAAATTCGAAGTTATTCATGAATACCTCCACGTTTGGGCCTTGGTCATCGGCCAAACCTGCCTCAGAAATACCACCGATAATGATGTTGTCGTATAAACCCGTAGCGTCAATCATCTGATCGGTATCTGAGGCATAATAACTGATTTTTCCTTTGCCGAATTCGTAGTTAATGTCTTTGGGCATTACAAAGGTGAAACTAAACTGGCCGTTGCTGACCGTAGCTCTTCCTTTGAAAATGATGTTTTTTTGAATTTTAAAATTGAAAACCGGACTGCCATCATCCTGCCCCAAGGTGGAAACCGTAGTTGCCTTGTCAAAAATAGTAGGATAGACAATGCCATTAAAGTTGGAAAGCAACTGTCCTTGAGCATCTGTGATTTGCCCCTTAATAGTAACTTTTTCCAAAGCTCTTAAGGTGTCGGTCACCCCAACCGCCACCTCATTGACGTTTATCTTGGTGGTCTCTACTTCATATTCTGGGATAGCCAGGCGCATGGATGGATCTCCCATGACCACAAATTTTCGGGAATTCAACTCCGTGAATGAATCTTCAATCTGATTTTTTCCAATTAGCATAGCCTCTCCCAAAGGAAGGATGCCGCCACTATCCTTATTGAATAATTGCAATAAAGTCAGATTGGTAAATGCTTCATTTTGGTTGGCGTAAACGGCTCTGGTTGTTGTCAATAGAGCAATGGCTCCGCCTTTAGGATTGAGAAAAGCTTCCTCTCCGGCAGAAACAAAGGCCGGGTCATCAAAGGCGGTAAATGAACAGGTGGCCGTGACAAATAGTGGCAACTGATCATTATTTTCCCAATTATTGATATCAGAGATATTCAGTATTCGTTCTTGTGCCCATCCATTGGGGCCGCCATGACCGAGGTAAACAATACCTAGCACCCCTTTAAAGATAGAACGGTTTAGGGATTCTGTTACGGAAGGAAATCGGTCACCAGCAGGAGTGGAAACTTGTGGATAAGCATCCAGAAATATCTTGTCGATATTGAGGAAAGGATAATTACTACTTAACTCCTCTGCAATGCCATTGGCATCGGTAGAGTGTTGGCTCCCATCCTCGTCATCACCTACAAAAACCATTCGGTTCCTCCAGTCACGCATGGTGGCAGGATTTTCATCGTAGTTTTTTAGTTTATTTACGAAACCTGCTGCTTCCTCTGGCGTATTTACCGGAAAACGACCAATAGCAATTTGCATATCTCCCTTGAGCGGATCATTCTCATTGGTATTGTACAGCAATCCATAATAATCGTCTGTAGGAAAAGCATAGAGCGGATTTGTGGAATCACGCTGGTAGGAAATGACCTTATTGGTGCCTAACTCGTAGATGTCCCGAAAATCGAACGAGGCATCGCCAAATAGTAATAGGTGCTTAAATTGATCGGTCCGATCGTAGAGCATCCGCGCAAAGTCCCGAATGGCCGTCGCGTCCTGTGCGCCGGAAGAAAACTCATTATAGAGCTGATCTATCGGAATGGCCATGATGGATAAATTATTATGGTTGCTGCGATGCTGCACGTAATCTTGTACCTGTTCCTGAAAATCAGGGTGATAGATCACGACCATGTCTACGTTGTTGGCGCCATGTATATTTTGGTTGGGAATTTGGCCAATGGCTTCCGCATTCAAAAGGCCGTCGCTAGGATCAAATACCACAAAGGTTTTGAGACTTTCTGTATTGGCTCCGAAGCTGAGTTGACTGCCGTTGATCGTCGTATTTTGCAGTTTCGCCTGCAATGGATCAGAAATATCCCAAACCTTAAGATTGCCGGACGCATTGGTTAGCGTAAAGCGGGTTGACGGATAGTTCAAACTCTCTACATCGCGGAAGATCATTTGGCGGCCGCTTACAACTAATGCGCGGCGAACATTGAACTGGATATAATCCAGCCAGCCTTCGCTAGGTTGGCTGGAATTGGGTTGAGGGTAAACAACTTTTAGGTCAATGCTGCTATTATTGAGGGTAACGGTTGTATTGATTGTTGCCGGTTGGGAATAATCGATTGTGTTGTCATTGGAACCGCTAAGGGTTAAAATGCGAGTGGCATTGGAGCTTTCCACGGTGTTACCCTGTACCTCAATAAAAAAATTGGAATTGACCGCTGCCCGTAGATTCATTCTTGCTTTAAGTTGAGCGGGGCTTCCCGTCAATAGATTGGGGAAATCAAAGAGGTCGTTATAAGTGTATTCCCGAGCTACTTTAAAATAATCACCAAACCAACTTTGTCCGGAACCTTCCGCTTTCTCCCATTCGTGCATCAAGTTCACCTTGTCTTCTTCAAAGCGGGCATAATCGTTAAATCCGACAGAATTGTAAGCTGTGTTGGCAATACTGTTTTGGGTTTGTAAACGGGCCCCATTTCCGGGGCTCACCTTAATAAAGTAATAAGCACGGGTATCATAAATATTTTTACGCATGTTGAAAATCCCATTCTCTGCATCAAATACCCACTCGTCAGGTCCCTGACCATAAAACAGGATATAGTCATTTTGATCAAAGCTACCATCTGCTTCTCCTTCGATATAAATGTGATTTTCTACGAGATCGTCTTTGCGTTCTGCCTCGGAATAGATGGGCAGCATGCCACCGCCATTTCCATATAGCTTAATGTTGCGTGGATCGATATTGTCAATATCCATGCCCAGGTCATTTTTCAGGAAACTATAAGTGAGCTTGTGGATGCCAAAATTGGTAGTGGCAATTTTATAAATAGAACCATCACTTAAAACCGAAACCTCTGTATTGGTGGGGCCGCGAAAAGCGGGTGTCGGATCGGGGGTGAAATTGACCCTAAGATTGATGGAAGTGACCCTCTGGTATTCGTTGCCTTGTTTGATAATTGGGATGAAATGGATTTTTCCGTAATAATTATTTCGGTCACGTCCTATCCTGGTCTTAAAGTTGAGCCTTTCACTCAAGCCGGCATCGCTGGCCGAGGGTTGGCGGTCTAGCGGTTCGTACTGTACATTGACAATTTGCACATCCAATTGCCCCGGACCATCGAGGTTGATTTTTTTTACCAAATAGGGTAAACCAGGAAATTCACCTGATTGGATCCCGCCTGTAAAGTGATGTACATCGTAGTTGCCTATTTCAGCGGAAAATGCCTTGGTGGAGTTTTTCCAATCAAAAATATGCTGAATGGTTGATTGAGAAAATCCCTCCAACAAACTGAAAAGTGAGAGTAAAACCAAGGCGAAAGTAAATTTCTTCATATCTTGCACGAATTAGAGATTGAAAGTAGAGAGCAGATTGATCACAATGAATTTGTTATAGGAACGTTAAGATAAAAAGGGTATTGTTTTTTTAACTACCCAAGATTCAAAAAGGTCGCCAATTTAACTTTTGTCTTTTTACAAAAAATGGTGACTGTATTGCATTTTCTCTCAAACTACTCCACTTGACGAACAACCGACCAAAGATTTTACTACATTTAAGCCCAGGCAATTGTTTTGGCAACGAACTAAAATTACCAAAGCTATTGTATGGACTTTGATTGTTTATCATTTTGATACTTGTATTGATGCGAAAACTACTACTACTATTACTGATTGGCCTTATGTGTTTTGCTGCTAAAGCTCAGGACCCGGTGTTTAGTCAGTTTTATGCTGCACCATTACACTTGAATCCGGCATTTGCAGGGGTGACCTATGCACCACGCATTACTTTGAATTATCGAAATCAATATCCATCATGGCCCAATGCTTATGCGACCTATTCCGCAGCGTATGAGCAATCCGTAGAACAGCTCAATAGTGGCTTCGGTTTAATCCTGATGACGGATGCGGCAGGGGATAAGGTGTATCAAAGTACGCGGGTGAGTGCCATTTATGGTTATCAGGTTAAAGTAAATGATAATGTTGGGATTAAATTCGGAGTAGAAGCAGGACTGATTCAAACTACCGTAGATTGGGATCGCTTAACTTTTGGCGATCAGCTAGATCCCATCACCGGGCCTATAGATGGTGGTGGCAATCCTCAATTGTCAGAAGAGCAACGGCCCGAATCTCTCAATAAAAGTTTATTTGATGTATCCGCTGGAATACTGGCTTATAGTGAGCATTTTTACGCCGGCTTATCGCTCAAACACCTAAATACACCGGATGAGGACCTCCTGGCTGTCAATGAAAATTTAAGCGCAGGAATTCCGATGAGACTTACGTTGCACACTGGTTATGAATTTGTTTTGGAGCGGGGCAATAATCGTAGTGGGGCATCGTTTATATCTCCGAATATCATGTTTATCAAACAGGGAGATTTCGGACAAATCAATGGTGGTGCATACGCAGGAGCGGGAAAAATATACGGTGGACTTTGGTATCGCCATACTTTTTCTAATCCCGATGCCGTGATTGCTCTAGTGGGGTTCCGAGAAGGTATTTTCCGAATCGGTTATAGCTACGATCTCACGCTTTCCAAATTAGCCTCTGCCCCTGGAGGAACGGGAGGCACTCACGAAATTTCATTGAGTATTAATTTTGAAGACGGTCAGAACTTCAAACGCCGGCGAAAAGCTTCGCGTTACAATGATTGCTTCAAAATGTTTAATTAGATAATAATCTGGTTATCAAAGTGTAACTGGTGTTGTAAGTGTTAAATTTTTTGGACCAATAGCAAACAAAGACAATTTCACTATATTTGTTGGTCATTTCTCAAAAACAAATTCGTTAAGGATAATGAAAAATCTGTTGAAACTTGGCTTAGTCCTGATGGGTGCAGTAGTTGTACTCAGTTCTTGTAGTCGGAAGGAACGCTCCGATATTACTGGTTGGAAATACAACGACCAGAAATGGGGTGGTTTCGAAAAAAAGCTGGATTATGAAGGCCAAATCGCTGGCCCAAATCTGGTATTGATTGAAGGTGGTACTTTCACTATGGGAGTTACCGAACAAGATGTTACATACAGCTGGGATAACATTCCTAGAAGAGTAACGGTCTCTTCTTTTTATATGGATGAGACAGAGGTTTCCAACAACCACTACCGTGAATACCTGTACTGGATTGACCGGGTATTTGGAGAATCTTATCCAGAAGTCGTGCTCAATGCGCTACCTGATACGCTGGTATGGCGTGAGGAATTGGCATTCAACGAGCCATTGGTAGAAACTTATTTCCGTCACCCTGCTTATGATGACTATCCAGTAGTAGGGGTTTCCTGGCTGCAGGCTAACGAATTCTGTAAATGGCGGACAAACCGGGTAAATGAGATGCTTTTGATCGAAAAAGGTATCCTTAACACCAATCCAGATCAAAAAGACGAAGACAACTTCGATACCGATTCGTATTTGTTTGGTCAGTACGAAGGTAATGTTCGCAAAAACCTGAAAGACTTCCAGACGGGTGGGGAGCGTCGAGTACGTTTCGAGGATGGTATTCTGTTGCCAGAATATCGCTTGCCTACGGAGGCTGAATGGGAATATGCAGCATTGGCCCTCCAGGGAAATCAGATTGGCGGACAGGACGAATTGATCTCTGATCGTCGATTGTATCCATGGGATGGCAATACCGTTCGCTATCAAAGAAGAGATAAAATGCAGGGGCTAATCCTGGCCAACTTCAAAAAGGCGAAGGGTGACTATATGGGTATGGCCGGTCGCTTGAATGATAACGCTTGTCCTACTGCTCCGATTCGTTCTTACCTGCCTAATGATTTTGGTCTGTACAACATGGCTGGTAACGTAAACGAGTGGACACTGGATTTGTATCGTCCATTGACCAGTACTACGTTGATTGACGTGGACAACCAGGATTTGAACCCATATCGTGGTAACAAATTTGAAGAGCGTATCCTTGACGAAAATGGTACTCCTGTTGAGAAAGATAGCCTTGGTCGTATTCGTTACCGCTACATCGATGATGATCAGGCAGCTGACCGCGAAAACTACAAGCGTGGCCAAGTATATAACTACCTTGATGGTGACCAGGAATCACAAGCTTACTACGACTATGGAGCACACACCTTGATTAGTGACAAAGCTCGCGTATATAAAGGCGGATCTTGGGCTGATCGTGCATATTGGATGTCTCCTGGTACTCGTCGTTACAGAGAAGAAGACAAAGGGGACCGCTCTATTGGTTTCCGCTGTGCGATGATTCGCGTAGGTGCTCCTTCTGGAAATGACCAGGCAAGTGGCAATCAGTTTAAGACTAAAAAGCGCAAGAGTAGCCGTCGCTTTAAATAATATATTTTCCATCCTTCCTCAGTAGGGTGAAATCAGAAAAGTCTCTATATTGCTTAGTCAATGTAGAGACTTTTTGTTTTGGCCAGAGAATACTCTTATGATGAATACTACGATTGATCAGCTTTACGAAATTTATCAAAACCATCCTTCCATCTGTACGGATACTCGAAGCTTACAAGCTGGCGATCTTTTTTTTGCCTTGAGAGGTGATCGGTTTGATGGCAATCGTTTTGCAAAAGCTGCATTGAACACAGGCGCTGCTTTTGCTGTGGTTGACGATGTGCAGCTGGTTGGACAGGAGAAGATGATTTATGTAGAGGATACGCTGCAATGCCTCCAGGATTTGGCACGTCATCACCGCAGACAACTGGATATTCCCATTATTGCCCTTACCGGCTCCAATGGCAAAACAACGACTAAAGAATTGATGGCTGCGGTCATGGGAAGCCATTACCCAATGCAATATACTCGGGGAAACCTTAATAATCATATTGGGGTACCGCTTACCTTGTTGTCTATTAGTTCTGATGCAGAGGTAGCCATCATTGAGATGGGGGCTAATCATCAGGGAGAAATTGAACAATTGTGTCAAATTGCTGAACCAACCCATGGGTTAATCACCAATATTGGTCAAGCTCATCTAGAAGGCTTTGGTGGAGAAGAAGGCGTGAAAAAGGGAAAATCGGAATTGTATCGATATCTCGCGGAAAATAAAGGGGTTGCATTTGTAAATCTAAGTGAGCCACATTTACTCGAATTATCAGAGGCGGTCACCAAGAGGATTTTCTACAAGCAAGGTGAAGTTTGCCGCAATTCGGGGCCCTATTTTACAGCGAAATTGGTTGAAAGTAATCCCTTTGTCGTTGCTGAGTTTTTGGGGGAACAAGGAGCATTGATTGAACTGAGAAGTCAGCTAATCGGAAGGTACAATTTTAATAATATCATGACCGCCATTGTGATCGGCTGGTATTTTAAAGTGCCTTGCGAAAAGATTAAAAAAGCAATTGAGGGTTATGCCCCGGCCAACAACCGCTCACAGTTATTGAAGATCGGAAGCAATACCTTAATTTTGGATGCTTATAATGCCAACCCGAGCAGTATGAAAGAGGCCTTGTTAGCGCTTCAGGCCATGCAGGGGGAGCATAAGCTGGCGATTCTGGGAGATATGCTGGAATTGGGAGCTAAAAGTGAGCAGGCTCATCATGAAATCGTCGTTTTGGCAAAAAGTATGCCCGAACTACGGCTGGTATTGGTCGGCCCGATTTTCTCTAAAGCGGCTAAACTTTTTGGTGTTCAGCACTTTATGGATGTGCAGCAGTTGAGGACTTGGTTTAATCGCCAGTCCTTTGCACAAAGCCTTATTTTGGTGAAAGGTTCTCGAGGTATGGCACTTGAAAAAATTCTGCCTAAGGAAATCTCCGAAAAGCATTGAGTAATCGATCAGGTAATTCCTCCTGGCAGGCTAGCCGATAATCGTTGTAAGAACAAGGAATTAGACGGTGACGATCATATTTTTTACGTGTTTTTACAGGAACCTGTATCCACCAGCGACCACTCCTTTTACTTTTCCAAAATACGATCTGATTCTGTTGGAAATCGACGATGTATTCAGTCAACCCTTCGGTAGATACCGGAAAATCCTGCTTTCTGTTGAAAAATCCATCTAAAAAGTACCAGATCATTTGTGCTGCAACTTGGCTGGTATAAGGTATGGTTGGATCAGTGGCCTGAAACCCCACCAGACTAAAGGCCCGCATTTTGTCGCTCATACCGGCATACCGACAGATTTGGCAAGCCTCTTCAATAGTAAATCCACTTGGCGAAGAGATCAGGTCTGGTGTTTCATTCTGCTTTAAGGCACGAAGGTTGAAATTTAGAAGATCTGCATCTCGAATAATGGGCTCTAACTCATTAGGATCGGCTTTGGCTCTGCCCAGCCGCACCGATTCAAAGTTATTTTCTTCTATCCATTTCAAGACCTTTGGAGGCACAAAATGAACTTGATTACCCACCAATCCCAGATGGAACAAGCGACTGCGTTTTGCAGAAAATATTTCTTCCAGGTAATTTTCGGCAAGTGCTTCTTCAGGATTTCCAATGGGGATTCGCTCATCAACGATGGTTAGGCTGACCATTTCCCGGAAGGCTTTGTATAGTGCTAAAATGTGTTCCGGTTCAGCGCCAAGAAGCACGGGAACAATATTGTGTTCGATCAATTCTTTGAAGAGTGGTATCAAAAAGGGGATAGTGCTTTTTCGCACATCGCCTAGATCCACTGGTGCGGGCCCTGAAAATGGGTAACTTAAATCGTAGAGGCGCTTTCGAATACTGGTGGCAATAGGGCGATCTATCCCAATTATTGCGATACCAGTAGATTGAAGTTCCGGAAGTTGACCCTGTGGTTTAATGAGGTATTTACCCAGTTGGTGAGCTTTGTAGCTGTTTTTTTTGAATTCTTTTCTGTCCGTTGGTTTCAACCAGTTTTCTAACATGCACTAAATTTTTGCTAAAATAATCAATCCTGCAAAATACCCGCTTATCTGTGTAAAAATGTGCCTTTAAAAATTATACCTTTGCGCCACCAAATTTAATCGTTTTAAGCCTAACCAAAATGGAAGAATTATTAACACAGTACAAAGCTAAAAGACCTGAAATAGTCTTTGAATGGAAAGATCCAGAGACAGATGCTGAGGGGTGGATCGTCATTAATTCATTGCGCAACGGTGCTGCTGGTGGTGGCACCCGAATGCGGGAAGGATTGACCAAATCAGAGGTCATTTCTCTGGCAAAAGTCATGGAAATTAAATTTTCTGTGTGTGGTCCTGATATAGGCGGTGCCAAGTCGGGCATCAATTTTAACCCCAGAGATCCTCGCCGCAACGATGTTTTACGCCGGTGGTACAAAGCGGCCTTTCCCATTTTAAAAAATTATTACGGTACAGGAGGTGATTTGAATGTGGATGAATTAAAAGATGTGATTCCTATAACGGAGGCATTGGGGCTGTGGCATCCTCAAGAAGGCATTGTTAATGGACATTTCAATTCGACAAAGGGAGATAAAATCAACATTATTGGTCAGTTGCGTTTTGGCTGTGCCAAAATTGTTGAAGATGGCCAATTTGTACCGGATGGCCCCTATAAATATGCGGTAGCTGATCTCATCACCGGGTATGGAGTTGCGGAGTCAGTGAAACATTTTTACCACATTTTCCGTAAAGAAAGAACAGTCGGAAAGACGGCGATTATCCAAGGGTGGGGAAATGTAGCCTCCGCGGCAGCTTCTTACCTCACACTGATGGGCGTGAAAATACTGGGAATCATCGATAAGGATGGTGGAGTGATTAACGAAGCAGGACTTGGTGTAGAAGAGATCAAACAACTGTTTATCAATAAACAGGGCAATACGTTAGTTGCAGACAATTTGCTTTCGTTTGAGGAAGTCAACAAGAGGATATGGAGCCTGGGCGCAGATATTTTTGTTCCGGGGGCCGCATCTAAACTGGTTTCACGAGGACAGGTGGATCAGATGATTGAGCATGGGCTGGAAGTGATCTCTTGTGGAGCAAACGTTCCTTTTGTCGATGATGGCATCTTTTTTGGCCCTACGGCCAAATTTGCGGATGAACAGGTCGCAATGATCCCTGATTTTATTGCCAATTGTGGAATGGCTCGGGTTTTTGCTTATTTTATGCAGTCGGGAGCACAAATGACAGATGAGGCCATTTTTGGAGATGTGTCAGAAACCATTCGACAGGCCTTGGCGGATGTTCACCAAATACACCCAATGACCACAGGCGTTTCTCAGGCTGCTTTGAGGATGTCCTTGCACAAGTTATTAGATACGGCTCCAGAGACGCTTAAAGCGCAGTAAATGGCACGCATTCAAGGGGATAAACATGAAATTTTCACAAAAATTTTGGGGTTATACCCGATTTAGGGTAATTTTTTTTGGGACAAGTTAAAATAAACGATAAATTTGTACCGGAAAAAACTATCGATGGTAAAATATAGAGAGGCAATAACCATCATACCATGAGAAAGCCGGTTACCGGTAACTTTGTTGAAAGGTAGGTACTTTGAGAAAACTAAAGACAATCATTAAGCTAATGTCTCTTAAACATATTGGCTTGGCACCTTTGTTTGTGCCAGGTTCAAGTAAAAAAGGTTTGGCGATTCTTAGTTGCCAAACCTTTTTTATTCATTAATTACATTCCATGAACTGATTTAAATCTATTCCCTATGGCGATGACAACACGTACAATTCTAATGGTCCTTTTCTGCGTGGGACTATTTACTGCGGCTTATGCTCAGCCAGAACAAAAAGCAGCAAAACCAGGTAATATGCTCGAATTGGGCGTAAATGGCGGTTACTTTTTTGTAGCTGGCGATGTCAAACAAAAACCCGGTTATGCAGGAGGCATTCATGTGCGTAAAGCACTGGATTATGTCTTTTCTTTGAGATTAGACCTGACCTACGGAGTGGCCTCGGGAGAGACCCCAAATTATTCTCGTGAATTTGATATGACCTGGATGTCAGGTTCCGCTGTGGGGTTGATGAGTTTAAATAATTTTCGTTTTGATAAGGGCATTCGCAAAGTCAACTATTATGCCTTGGCAGGGGTTGGTGTCAACTCTTTTAAAACGGAGTTTTACAACGAAAACACTGCCCGCCCGCCGGCTCCTAGAGCGGAGATCATGCAGGAAATTGCCCCTCATGCGGTACTAGGGTTAGGAATGGCTTTCCGTATCTCCAAGCGCTTCAATATCGGGTTGGAACACCAAGCAGGTTTGCTTTTTAGTAATCGGGCAGACTTGTTGGATGGCACCGGTAGTGAGGTATCTAATAGTTCAAATTTCCGAGACGTCTTTAATTTTACACGCTTAAATCTCAACTTCAACCTGGGCAATGCTTCCAATAAATCTGAGCCACTTTACTGGGTCAACCCATTGGATAATGTGATGGACGAAATTGCGGAGGTTAAACAACGTCAAGACGATTTTATGATTGACTCGGATGGTGATGGCGTGGTCGATGCACTGGATCAAGAACCGGATACACCGGTTGATGCACCCGTTGACACCAAAGGCCGTACCCTGGACAGTGATCGTGATGGTATTCCTGATTATAAAGATAAAGAGCCTTATTACCCACCACGTGCCGGTGAGCGTATCAACAATGACGGCGTAGTTATAAATCCAATCGGACCACAAGGTGGTGGCGGTGGCGGCGTAACTGAGGATCGCGTACAAGAAATGATTGATCAGGCCTTGGATAAATATCGGGTAACAGAACAGAATAACTCTGTAGCTGAATGGTTCTTGCCAATGATTCACTTTGCTACCGATAGCTACACCATCAAGTATTCTGACTATGGTAATTTGGCTAGCATTGCTCGTATGATGAAGTCAAATCCCAGTTTGAGACTAGTGGTTTCAGGCCACACTGATCAGACCGGTAATGAATCTTATAATGACAGACTTTCCTATTCACGGGCAAAGGCCATCATAGACCACCTGGTAACCAATCACGGCATTGGAAGAGGACGCTTGGTGCTACAATGGCAAGGAAAGGCAGATGCGCTGGTGCCCAAGTCAGCCAGCTATATGAATCGTCGGGTTGAGTTTCGGGCAGCTACTCCTGAAGATTACGAAATGGATCCACCTGTTGGTGGAAGCACAGGTAAGTCTGGTTACTAAACATAAAATGTAACCGATGAAAATTATCCTAGTTTTTCTTGTAGAGAGACTAGGATAATTCTTTTTTAGGCTAAATGGTTTCCCGAAAACCTTCAATCTTTGGTATTTATGTGCTTCTTTTTACCGCCAAAGAAGTCTTTAGTTTTCCCAATAAACTATTGGAAAGAATAATTGTTAAATTGGCATTATTATGACCTTCTGAACTGTCAATGGGGCGGACAGCTGATATTTCAGATCTGATCAACATTAAAATGGTAAGGGAAATAGAAAATTCAAATATATCAAAGCAGGCAGAAGCACTTATACCAACTCCCTGGGGCCTTTTTCGTATGATTGCTTTTTCCCAGGGAAAGGAAGACTGGATGCCTCATCTGGCATTGGTTCATGAAAATTTCGATCCCACTCAACCTGTATTGACACGGATTCATTCGGAATGTATCACTGGAGATCTTTTTGGGTCGAGACGTTGTGATTGTGGTGAACAATTACACAAAGCTATGGAAATGACTGCGGCAGAAGGAGGAGTGGTGCTCTATCTGCGTCAGGAAGGTCGAGGAATCGGGATTATCAATAAATTGGAAGCCTATAATTTACAAGATAAAGGCTTGAATACCATCGATGCTAATTTGCATCTGGGCTTAGAGGTAGATGCCCGTCAGTATGATATCGCCGTAGAAATGTTGGAATCCTTAAGCATTGAAAATATTCATTTGCTAACCAATAATCCGGAAAAAATAGAGGCTTTTGAACAATCATCCATTAAAGTACTTAGTCGCCAGGAGTTGATCATTGAGCCCAATGACGACAATAGGGAATACCTGCGGACTAAAGAACAACAGATGGGGCACCTATTTAAAATACTATAATTTTAGCACAATTTTACCTTGATTTAGATTCGTTTCCATGCGCCGATGTGCATCGCTTACTGCTTCCCAATTATAGACGGAATCAATGATGGCTTCAATGGTGCCTGCCGCGAAAAGAGGCCAGTATTTTTCTCGAAAATCATTGACTAATTTCACTTTATAATCCAAACTACGTGCCCTTAACGTCGACCCCATCAGTTTTAGTCGCTTTCGCAACAAGGGACCTAGATTGACCTCTTTGGGATGGACTCCTCCCATGAAGGCCAATTGAACCAACCGGCCATCAATGCCTAAGCTGTCTAAATTGCCTTGAAAATAAGGCGCGCCGATAAAGTCGATGATTACATCAACCCCTTTATTCCCAGTGAATTCGGCAATGATTTCTGAAAAGCTTTCGCTTTTATAGTCGATGCAAAGGTCGGCACCTAGCTTTTTACACAGTTCATGTTTGCCCGATGAAGCAGTGACTATTATCTCTGTTCCAATATGTTTTGCCAGTTGGATAGCTGCTGTTCCGACACCACTGGCCCCTGCGTGAATCAAAATTCGTTCCCCTGATTGGAGATCGGCCAACCAATGAATGGCTTGATGGGCGGTAAGGAAAACTTCCGGGATCGCAGCGGCTTGCTCAAAGCTCATTCCAATAGGAATGGGGAGCAGCATGCCTTCGGGGATGCTCACGTACTCCGCATAGCCGCCACCGGGCAGTAGTGCACAAACACGATCACCTATTTTCCACCGACTAACCTGATCTCCCTTGGAGACTATTGTTCCCGCGACTTCCAATCCGGGAAAGGGACTGGCCCCTTTGGGAGCAGGATATTTACCCATCCGCTGTAAGAGATCCGCCCGATTGAGGGCTGTGGCAGCGGTTCGAATCAGGACTTCCTGGGCACCGATTGGTGGGGTAGGGGCTTCTGTGATTTCCAAAACTTCCGGGCCGCCATATTTTGCTATATGGATGGCTCGCATTTTAGTGGGTATCGACATTTTATGATCATTTTGCCTTATTGCGACCTTGCAGGGCTACAGCCGATTTGACTGTTCTATTTGGATCAACATTTTTACCCTCCAATGGTTGACACTTCCACACTGGATTATAATTTTTGTCTTCGCGATCATATCGGCAAAGCATGGTTTGATTGGTCTGTTGTGGCCGATATACAAATGCTTGACTATCACAGGTCTTATCAATGGTATATTCGGCATGGAAGACAGGTTCTAGTTGCTGCCCATTCCAGAAATAAAATGCTTTTTCGATGCCTGCATAGCAGCCAAGAGTCATTGTACTAACTTCTACAATTTGTACTCCGGCATAAGGCTGATCTTCTAGTACTCTGACCAAATTACTGGCGTCACAATCTTCGAAAACACAAAGACCTGGTACTGTGGTTTGCGCAATTAATTTTCCATTGGAAACGATTCGAATGTCTGCTTTGATATCGGGCAGACTGCTTCTTTTTTCAGAAGAAATACCTAATAATATTAATTCTTTACGCTGGTCGCCAGTCAAGTCATTGAAAGCCCAGCTTTTGGCAATATCTCCCCCCCAAATGTAGCCGTCAAAAGACTGCCCCGAAGGGGTCACACCCTTGATGTGGTGCCAAATATCACCATAACCTCCGATCTCATCTGTGGGGAAATTGTAATTCGGATAACCGATGTTGGTTACTGCGGTTCCAATGGGCAAAGAAGTTTTCACGGTAGCCTTTAGCGAAGGGCAACTATAAACACGAGCCTCATTGCTAAAGATGTACAGTTTACTTCCTCCCACATACAGTTGGGCCGTCTGAGAGCGCTGATTATACCATTCATAATAATCTTTGTAATCCCGGCTGACAAAGTGGGATTGTGCACTTATAATTTGATGAAATAGACTGATCAGGATAATGGCCAAAAAAGACGTTCTCATGAAATTGGATTTATGTGATCAATATAGGTTTAAAGCTCACAAACGAGCAATGTTCGCAGAGAATGGAGGGTAAATTGTGATTGGTAATGGTTATGAGGTTAGTATTCTCCTGGGGTTCAGCGTGTTAATCGCCCATTTGATGTTCATACTGGAGAATTAGAATTGTTTTTATAACCACAGGCCAATCCAAATTATTGTCTGCACATAGAATAAAATATAAAATTTCATTTCTATGCTTATTGCCGTTCATCCTTTGAGACGAAAAAAAGAGCTAGGGTCACATTTTAAAATCATCATTGATCCATCCCCTGATAATCGCATGTGCAGCGGCATCTGCAAAGTTCTTTACGAATAAGATCTCTGGGTCAGCAGGAGACATTTCAATGATTTGATTAATTCGGGCTGCTCTTTTTTTATTGGCAACATCCCGGATATAAATGGCGGGTACTCGCGAAGGGAAGTTTTCCGCGATAGACAGGTAGATGTCGAGGTCTTTTTCACCACTATCACCAACCAATAGGAAAGGGAGATTGGGGTAGGTTTGCAATATCCTGGCAATTTGGGCATACTTATGTCCGCGGTAATCCGGCGATTGTTCTTCATAAGGGATGCCAAAGTCACGCAGAAGGATGGGGCCTTTGGGAAAGCCATTGACTGTTAAAAATTCGACCAGAAGATCGTATAAATTCCAGGGGCCATTGGATACGTAAAAGAAAGGACGCTTGGCTTTAGGGTTTCTGTTGCCGGCTTCCAAGGCTCGATAGAAAGCACTACCGGTTTTAATGGCCCTGCGGCTTGCCGCATTTTGCAGTAAGGTGCGATAAATGGCCTGCCATTTTAGGAAAGAGGTCACTCCGGTGTGCAGGATCGTATCGTCAATATCGCTGATAATGCCAAAGTCGACCTGTCCAGGGATAAGAATTTCTCCACTGGCTTTTAGATCAACGTCTTGCCAGGGTGTTTTCAGTAAATTAACCTGGTAAGGAATCCAGGTATTATCAGAGGAGAATGGTTTTAAAGGAAGTGTTGCTTCTAGTTTAAAATAACCTTCGGGGTCAGTTGTTTTTTTAAATTCGGTTTCTCCAATTTTGATAATGATTTCAGCACCAGGAATCTCGTCACTGCGGAATCTTCTTACATTATTAATGAGGTTGCGGTAAGTGCTGTCAGTTTGATTGCTGTGAATAAACTTATCCTTAAGGATACGGCCGCTCAGAACGGCGTGTTGCGCTGTACCAAATCCTCGATAAGGGCTGATAATCAGGCGAGACTTGGCATTCAAGCCAAATAGGCGTTTTAGAGGAAATGTTACCCAATCAATGACATAATTGAGCATCCCCAACCACCCTTTGCCCCGCCTTTTTGCTTTGGAGGACAACATTTTTTTGGTTAAAATACGAAAATTAGGCTACTGGTCAAAAAGGGAGTCCACAAAGGCTTTTTTATTAAAAATCTGCAGCTTGTCGATGGCTTCACCCACGCCGATATATTTGATCGGAATCTTAAATTGATCAGAGATACCAATGGCAACCCCACCTTTAGCGGTACCGTCTAGTTTTGTTAGTGCAAGAGCGGTGACATCGGTTGCATTGGTGAAATGAGTCGCTTGTTCAATGGCGTTTTGACCAGTGGTGGCGTCCAAGACCAGCAGCACCTCGTGGGGCGCACCTTCCATACATTTGTTGATCGAGTTTTTAATTTTGGTCAACTCTTTCATCAAGTTGATCTTATTGTGCAAGCGCCCGGCTGTATCAATTAAAGCTATATCACAATTATTTTGAATGGCGTATTGGGTTGTTTCATAGGCCACGGCCGCCGGGTCAGTGTGCATTCCTTTATTATAGAAATCACAGCCTACACGATCGGCCCAAATCTTCAGTTGGTCTACAGCCGCTGCGCGGAATGTATCGCCTGCACCCAATACCACTTTTTTGCCTTGTTTTTTATACTGATAGGCCAGTTTACCAATGGTGGTCGTTTTGCCAACACCATTTACGCCTACTACCATGACTATACTAGGTTTGGTAGAGGAAGGAAGTTGGTACCCCTCCAGATCAACCGTATTGTTTTCGGCAAGTAGTTCAACAATTTCGCTACGCAAAATCTGATTCAACTCATTGGTGTTGAGGTACTTGTCTCGTGCTACTCTAGCCTCTATTCGCTCGATGATCTTTACTGTGGTATCCAGCCCAACATCAGATGAAATGAGTATGTTTTCCAGTTCATCAAGCACTTCCTCGTCCACTGTTGATTTTCCGGCAACGGCTTTGGATAGTTTACTGAAAAAGTTGGACTTGGTTTTTTCCAAACCTTTATCCAGATCTTCTTTTTTTTCTTTGCTGAAAAAGTTTTTAAAAAAACTCATTGTTTGCCTGATTTAATAGGTACGGGATAACATACAAAGAGGCTTTCCTTATGACAGAAAAGCCTCTTTGACGAATTAGAATGTTCACAGAAAAGAAGATTACTTCTTCTCCATAAATTCTTTCACTTTATCTTTGTGTATCATTACTTCTTTGTAAGAGTATTTTCCAGTTTTAGGATCTTTGACACTCTGTACGATCTTAACAAAATCACGACCGGAACCTGCGTTAGCAGCACGTTGAGCGACCCTTGCGTTTTTAGATACTTTTGCCATTGTATTAGATTTTTATACCCAGAGAAAAATTTCAGCTTCAAATTTAATCATTCGCAGCTCGCCATGCAAGTGCTGATCTTATTTGATTTCTCTGTGGACTGTTACTTTCTTTAAAATCGGATTGTATTTCCTCAACTCCAGACGATCAGGAGTGTTTTTGCGATTCTTCTCAGTTACATACCGAGAAGTACCAGGCATACCACTTGTCTTGTGCTCTGTACACTCTAAAATGATCTGAATCCGATTACCTTTACTCTTCTTAGCCATTTTTCCTTATTAAAAGAATCCGAAAATTACTTACTTAACTTTACGCCAGTATCCACGCCTTTACTTTCCAGCTTTTTCAGATAGGCATAAAGCCCCAACTTACTGATGGTACGCATAGCGTGAGAAGATACTTTCATGGTTACCCACTGATCCGTTTCAGGGATGTAATAGCGCTTCTTTTGCAGGTTAGGCAAAAAACGACGCTTGGTCTTCCGATTAGAGTGAGAAACATTATTTCCCGAAATCGGACGCTTTCCGCTAAGTTGACAAATCTTTGACATGATTACAATCTTTGAAATACTCTTCTACACAATTCGTTCAAAAAACAAGTAACTCCGAAAGAACTCGAACTTTTAACCTTCCCGATGTGAAATCGGGATGCTCTATCCAATTAAGCTACTTTTCAAAAAAAACAAGTGACTCCGAAAGGACTCGAACCTTTAACCTCCTGATCCGTAGTCAGGTGCTCTATCCAATTAAGCTACGGAGCCGTATAAAGTATTGACTTTTAGTATTTTAAAATCGCACTTTAACGATCTTTCTGGCTGAAAACACACGCTTGTGGTGTGGATTATTGCCAAATGGAATGCAAATGTAGTATTGTTTCTTTAAACAAACAAGATTAGATCAGAAAAAATTCCCCATTTTGCGATTCTCTAATGGAAGGGGCCAACTACCGGCCTACAACAAAGCTGCGGGTAATGCGATTATCACCTTGCTCCAGCGTGAGGAAATAAACGCCTTGAGCCAGATTGCTAGTATCTACAGAAAATTGCTTCTGTCCGAATCGCGGGGGGCTCACCGAACTGCGGTGTACCAATTGTCCCAATGCATTGTAGACCCGCACCGAATAGTCTCCAAAATCAGGTGTTTCGTAATTTACAAAGAGATCAGTGGCTACCGGATTGGGGAAGATGGTTAGAATGTCCAGATCTCCTGTACTTCCTCCACATTCTTCCTGGATCAATTGAAGGCTATTAAATACATTGAGCCGCCCTTCGGTGGCATTTAGTCCTTGCAAGCTGGCAAGTGGATCTACACCTTGTAAGATCATTTGGCGGATAAAAAGAGCCGTTTGAGCCGGTTGTTTGATGGCGCCTTCCGCGATGCTTGGGCAGGGAATGCTATACAATAAACCAATGGCACCGGTGAGATGAGGAGCTGCCGCGGAGTTGCCTCCATAATCGCCATAACCATCATTGAGTGCTATCGTGAAACTGCCTTGTCCAGGAGAGCCAATATCAATAGAAACAGCACCATAGGCCGAACCGGAGTGTTTCTCATCGGCTTCATTTGTATTTAAGGTGGTAATGATGTAATCGCTGGTGCAAGTGGTGGGCATATCTCCAAATTCCTCAACATCCCAGTTGCTATTGGCAGTACCGGCGCCAGTGAGTACCCCCACTTCACCCAACAAGTCGTACATCCCACCCCAAACCGGGTATTCATCACAAAATTTACGATCCTTACCAAAGGAGGCATTAGTGGCTACTACAAAAGCCCCTTCTGCACCATTCGACTGGTTGTATCGGTTACGCTGATCGATCACGTATTCATAAGCGGAAATAATATCACTGATGGCTCTAGTGTCTAATACCATCAACTTGATTTGCCAATTAACTCCTGTTACACCTAGCCCATTATTGCCTCTGGCCCCAACCACGCCTGCCGAGGAATGGCCGTGGCTATCGATGTGGTGCACATTTGAGCTGTCGCGAAAATTCCAGGCATAAACATCATCTACATATCCATTATTATCGTTATCGATATCGTCATTGGGGATTTCAGCATGATTTTGCCAAATATTATCTTTCAGATCGGGGTGGTTTATGTCAAAACCGCTATCGAGAACTGCTACTACAATGGTGTCACCATTGATTGTCAAGCCGCCAGTCGTCGTTTCCCACACATCGGGTAATCCAATTCTGGCCATATCCCATTGATCGCCAAAGTAAGGATCATCTGGCGTTACCCTGAAATCAACGGTATAATTGAGTTGAGCAGAAATTACATCTCGACTTTCCCGAATACGTTGTAAAAGCGTTGCTGCATTGACCTCCTGATCATCAAATTGTAGCAAATGGATATTGTGGGTTTTGCCCAAAGGTCGCTTTATAGACAAGTTCGTTGCTCGTTGACTGCCCCATTGGCTGACAAAGTTTTCCACTTGCACATTTGGCGAAAGCCTTACGATCAATTCTCCGGGAATCAGACCATCATCTTGTGCATTAGATTGGGCGCCAAGATTAGTCATCACCAAGGTGAATAATACGCAAATTGACACCAGAATATGTTGAGACATAGTTGTATAGTTTGAACGCATTAGTATCTGTTAATCGTCGACAGGCTTACTCAGGGCATATTTGGAGGTCAAACTTTGGGCTACAAAACAAAACTTTTTTTGGTGACGCATCGTTCTCTTTCTTATCCGTCTCGGCTCAGCCGAGATGCATTTCAAAAAAAGCCTTGTCTTATCAAAAAAATGATGCTTTTCGCCAGCAAATCCGACCTCCAAACATGCTCTCAAAAAAAGAAAACGACACCATTTAATTATTGTTTCTTGGAGTTACTGATAAATCGAAAATTTAGCGCGCAAATTACGGAAATAAGCTGCAGCATGCAATAATCGACTTCCGTACCAAGAGAATAACTCGCCATCTGCCAGGACAATTGTTGTATTGAGAAACTGTTTTTGTAGAGCAGCTTGGTGTTTTTGTTTGAAAGGGAAAGGCTCGGAAGAAAGCAAGATTACATCAGGCGGGCGGTTTTCCAGATCCGATAAGTTGATTTCCGGGTAGCGTTGTTGATCCGCAAAATAATTGCGAAAACCGGCGTATGGCAACATGTTGTGAATAAAGGTATCACTGGCAGCGACCATCCAGGGATTTTGCCAAATTACATAAACAGCGGAGGGTAGAGCTGCTAGTGGCTGTGGCTGTAATTGCGTGAAAGCGATGGCAATTTCCCTAGCCAAGGTGATGGCCTCGGCTTCTCGCTGTACCAATTGCCCAATTGATTCGATCATTTTCAGTGCATCAGTCAAATCGATAATGTCACTGATCCATACCGGAAAATCATTGGCAAGTTCAAGAATTTGTTCTTTGTTGTTTTCCTCCTTGTTGGCAATAATCAGATCGGGTTTCAATGCTCTGATCCGGTCCAGGTACAATTGTTTGGTGCCGCCAACCCGTGTTTTGGCTTTAAATTGGTGATGGGGATGAATGCAAAACCTGGTAATTCCAACGACTTCTTCATCTAGCCCTAAATCAAATAATAATTCCGTTTGGGACGGTACTAGAGAAACGATGCGTTTGGGCTGTTGCTCTAGTACAATCTTGCGCCCCATTTGGTCGGTGTAAATCAAAGAATTCATGCCCCTAAAATAGGCCTATTAAAATGGAAGTGCAACCCCTTCTTTTGCTGTGAGCTTTTTAAAATGTTCATTAATGATTGTCAAGATAGAACCATCTTGCTTATTGATGATTTTTCTGCCGTCAATGGCTTCTACGCGAGTCAGTTCTCCCATGGTACCGGTTGTAAACACTTCGTCGGCCGTATAAAATTCGGTCAAGGACAGGTTGGCTTCCGCAAAAGGGAGCTGATGGGTTTCACAGATTTCCAGAACCAAGCTGCGGGTAATGCCGGGTAGGCAGCTCGTGGCAAAAGGTGTCAAAATTTTTCCCTTACGAATGCAAAAAACATTTACGCCATTGGCTTCTGCCACAAAGCCGTCTTTGTCTAGCATCAGTCCGGCATCTGCGCCAGCGTGATTGGCTTCAATTTTGGCCAAGATATTGTTCAAAAGGTTGTTGTGGTGGATTTTGGAATCCAAAAACTGGGGAGAATTGCGACGGATAGAGCTGGTAATCAGCTTGATGGATGGTGGGTATACCGGAGGTTTCCATTCAGCCAATACGATCAAGGTTGGCCCATACTGGTTGAGCCGCGGGTCCATACCGGAAGTGATCTTTTCACCTCTGGTGAGGGTTAGCCGAATGTGTACGCCGTCTCTCATGCCATTGGCTTCGAGGGTTTGAAAGATGGCTTTTTTGATCGTTTCGTTATCGGGGATATCGGTAAATGCCAAGGCGTGGGCCGAGTTTTGTAGCCGCTCCAGGTGTTTGTCTAGGCAAAATATTTTACCATTGTAAACCCGGATACCTTCCCAAACGGCATCGCCACCTTGTACTACACTATCAAAAACAGAGACTTTCGCTTCCTGGCGGTGAACCAATTTATCTTTGACAAAAACCTGGATGTTCTCGTTTTTTGGATTGAATTGCTGCAACATTTTTTTTTTTGCGCAAAGCTACAATACCATTATCAGGATCGAAACAGGATTTGAAATAATTTTGGATATTAAGAAGCTTTTATTGCTACTTCGTAAAGCGGTTGGTAATAAGGAAGGCATTCCTCAGCCAATGTTTCTAGATCGGGGCGCAGCACAATCTTTTTCTCCTGATAGGGCATAAAACCGGTAGAGCGGTGCACACTGTCATACCAATAGGTTGCCCAAACGCCATCTTCCGGTCGGGCACCTGCTTTCCAATGCAGCATGTCCGCTTGAAATTCGATCTGCAAATGGGCGCACAAACGGGTGAGTACTTTTTTCGGGTCAAGCAGTAATTCTCGGGTATCGACAATGGCATCGAGTGTGCCTGCGGCTAGGAGCATTTGGTACAACTCAAACTGCTTTTTAACGCCTATATCGTGCATAGCTGGATTGGGCACGACTTTACTATAAGAAGCAATGATGGATCGCGGGTCGCGGATCAGCAGCACGTTGTGCATCTGGAATAAGAAATCCAGATTGATTTCGATCAGATGGTGCGTCATCTGTTTAAATACCACCACCGGGGTAGGGTAGTCCGCAAAAAGAACTTCCTGCACCACGCGTGCACCATCATTCTGCTGACTTTGTAAGATTTCGGCTGTACCGGGATGAAGGGCTTCGGTATTGGTATGGGTTAGGTAGTGGGCATAAAGAGGTTCATCGACAACGGAAGTATCATGCCTTTGGGCAAAGGAGTACATGATCGCGGTGGAAATATTGCGTGGACTAGACCAAAGATTGATGCGTTTTGTCAAGGACAAGAATACTTGAGGGAGATGAAAAAGATCAATTCGTGGAAAGAAGAAAGGACGAAATTCCGGACTTGTGGCAATGCACAAAAGGCAGATTGGATGTTACCTTAGGCGAAATTTCATCCTTTCGTGACGCTACTATTAAAGTTCTACTATGGTAGCGGCAGGGGCGTTGACTTTTACGGATTCAATACCTCCCTCCATGCCAGCTTTAGAAGCGTACATTTGGCTACTTCCGATAATTTGCTTGTTTTTGGCCAGCAAATTGAAGTGGAACTTGCCATTTTTGGCTACTTTCCGATCGTAGTTGGCATCATCCTTGGCATTTTTCATTACTGACTCAATGCCGTTTTTGCAACCAGACTTTGCAGCATATCCTTCACTGGATAGGATGACTTGACCATTTTTAGCTTTTAACCGAAAATAGTATTCATTATTCTTTTCACTCTGAAAAATTTCAAACTTCATAGAGATAAGTATTTCGCCATTAAAAAAATTGGTTTACCGGCTAAAATTATAAAAAAAATCAGAGCGGTTAGAAAAAGCAGGGTATAATTTGGTTAAAGCACACATATCGGGGAGTTAAATTCTCTTTTGGGGGGATAAATGAATTGAAGTCAAAAGTTTATCTTTACAAAAAAAAATCAATGAGGAAAGTGTTCTTTTTTTGGGTGAGTCTAAACATGATTATTCCTACCGTTTTAGTGGCTCAAGAAGTAGTGAGCAAGGAAAAATGGGGGCACATGTACATCAATGGAAATTTACAGATGGGCATTCCAATTGAGTCTTTTAAGAGCTATTTGAATGTGCCTGGATTTGGAGGGGGAGGTCTTTTTGTTATTCCGATAAAAAGAGATGTTCCCTTATCATTGGGGGCTGAGTTTTCCGTGATGACCTACGCTACGGAATCGCAGGATTTTTCCGCCAATATTGCCGGCTTTTGGAGTGATTTCAGGTTCACGACCAGCAGTAATATTTTTCTTGGCCATGTGGTGATGCGCATACAACCTGCCGTAGATGGTCCTTTACGGCCTTATGTTGACGGGATGGCGGGGTTTAAAAATTTATATACCCGCAATCGACTAGAAGATCTTTATGGTGATGAGGACAATGATTTTAGCGAAAGCGAGACCATTAAAGGCGATTGGGCATTTAGTTATGGTGGCGCGATCGGGTTGCAACTGGCGGTTTTTCGCAATCCGGGAATCATGATAGATCTACGCTGTGCATATCTACCTGGTAATAATGCTTCCTATCTGGTGAGAAAAGATGACGCAATCTTCGATTTTAATAACCCGCGGGAAGCTTTTGAAGAGCGGGAATCACCAACTACCATTTTGATGCCTCAGATCGGCGTTACTTTCGATTTAAATTTTCACCATCCAGAAGAAGTAGATTCCTATGATGATTAAAAGTAATATGATTTTTTAAACCAACTCTCTACTTTATTTGTATATTTGTAGCGTTCTTTTGGACGCCACCCCTCAGTGCATGTTTGGAGGTGGTGCTTTAGCAGCGAAAATTGCAGATTTGGGGTTCTCGCAAGGTTTATTTTTGAGCCCGTCTCGGCTCAGCCGAGACAGACGAAAAAATAGCCGAAGAGAGGTTTCAAAACCTGTGATTTGCCACCTGAATGATTTCCTCCAAACAAGCACTCAGATGACATGTAACGTCATATTTTAATCCCTCCATTAAGTACGACTGCGACTTTGATGCCAAGGCTATTGCATTGGCTATCAGCTATTTTGCATGAGCTGTAAAACTTGAATTCTTGACGACCCAATTATTGGCTGCTGCCCGAGCAGTGTTGTTAAATGACGAGGAGGAATCATGTAGCACACAATCCGATTGGGATTTGTGTTGGATGGCATTAGGATACGCGCACTTGGATATGGATCGGGCGGTGTCCCTTTTTCGTGCGCTGTTTAGTCGGCAGGCGACTAATGGTGCCCTATACCAATCCCATCATTATAAAGCTAAATCAGGAGTATTCCCTAGTGATGTGGGGGGCGTTCCCTCTATGCCGACTAATTCCGATCGGGAGATCATCTGTGCACCACTTTATGGGTTTATACTTTGGGAGCTCTATCAGATCGCCAAAAATAAAAACGAGGCAAAATTATTATTGCAGGAATTCTATCCCAAAATCATAGCCTTTCACCGGTATTTGTACGCCTTTAGAGACCCATTAGATGAAGGTTTGTTGGTGGTGGATCACCCCTTGGAAATGGGGAGGAGGACTGAAAAAGGAGGAAATACTGAACAAATACTAGATCCATTATTTAACGGCCTGCTCACCTATTCAAATGAATGTCTCATCCAGATAGGAAGTTTGTTGAAGGCGGACTTTCAGGAAGTGATGGACTGGCACGAATTGACGATTTATAGCATGAATGAAAAGCTATGGGATGAGGATCGTGGCATTTACAATGCCTATGATTTACAGCTTGAAAGGTTAGTCCCTTCGCAGGGATTATCTGGATTTGTGCCGATGATTGGAGAGGTGCCTACTCAAGTGCAAGCGGAAGCCATGCTTCTTTTGCTGGAAAGTGAGGCGTATGGAGGAGCAGGGGACCATTTCTTTTGCCCGACAGAAAGCCTTGATGTGCAGCCCAATGGCAAAATTAATGCTGTGATGAATTGGATACTTTATCAGGGGCTGGAGCGATACGATATGTATGAACTTGCCGATCGGGTGCGACAGGATAGCCTGGCATTGATGAGTCGGTACGGCTTTAAAGATACCTATCCTATGCACAAGGCTGATAACATAGATCAAGAATTGCAGGCTGGTGCTCCGTCTACCGCAGCGGCCATGGCCGTAGCTTTTTACTACTCGGTTTAGTGCTTGTTTTTATTCAAGGTTAGCCCTTATAGAGCATGTTTGGAGGTAGTCCCTGAAGTATATTCGGGCAAGCTATTCAGGCTGCAAATCTCTTATCTCTTAATGCTATAAAAGCTTTCTGTTTTTCCGACAAATTTTATTGAATTCATCTACAATAGTCACTAAATCTCTGTAACGGTAGCCGGGAGTGCCAATTTTTTTCACCAACTCAGGGGCTTGCATATTCATTAGTTTTCGCATTTTTCGGCGGAAGCCAATTCGATTGATTTTCGACAGGCGATAGTGCTGATTTTCTATCCAAAATTGAGTTGGTTCATCGTGCGAGTATTTGATCAAAGAAATAGGCCCAAAATCTTCATATTCTAATTCCGGAGCTTTGTACAAACTCAGTTGTTCTCCTTTGTAAACAACCAATAAGAAGCTCCAGCGATTGCGGAGGTAGCGACTTTCGTAAAAGACAATATTAGGGCCTCGCTGTACTGCAAACCCCCTGATCAGGGCTGAGTGAATGTTGTACACAGTGCCAAAGTCATTGATAAAAATCAGCTGGCTTCCATTTTGATTAAAGTAGATTTCGCCAATTTTACCGGTGAGCTTTTTCCCATTCTTGGTAATGAGATAACCTCGAGCGGGCTCAGAGGCCTGAGAAAAACTACACAATAGAAGGAAGAGGGGCAATAAGTAGCAATACTTCATAAGCAGCTGAAGTTTCTTAGAAAATCTCTTGTATACCGAAACAAACAAAGGCAGGTATAAAATAAGGAATTTCAACGAAAATTGCACGTTTTTCGCTAGAAATGTCGCATACCTTCTGGTTCCTGTTGCAAAAATAATGGAGCGATAGTTCTAATGTAAGGCCGGTAGTGGGCGTTGTTTCCACCACATCGCCAGGCTAAAGGCTGAAAGTAGGTGCCAAATGCCCCACCAGGCAGCAATCATAGCCATTCCACCCAGCCCATCAAAAAAATTAAAGATGAGAATGAGGGCTAAACCAGAATTTTGGATACCCGTTTCAATGGAGATGGCTCTGGAGTCTCCTTTGGGCAGTTTATTGGCTTTGGCAAACCAGAAGCCCATCACCAGCGCGAGGCTATTGTGGATAAGTACCAGAAAAAAGACGAGATGAAGGTGTTTTTGAATGTTTTCAAAATTGCCCATTAATGCAAAGGCAACAAACGATAGAAAAATCGTCATGGACAATATTTTGACAATTTTCCGAATGCGATCCGTAAAAACAGGGTACTGCGTATTGATAAACATACCCAAAAACAGAGGGACAAGAATGAGCTGAAAGATGGTGCTAAACATCTTAATTGGGTCCACGTAGATACTTGCCTGATAAGCTTCGTAGCCGGGTATCATTGGCGTAAGCCAGGTAAAATAAAGGGGCGTAACGATGATTGCTGCCAAGGTGGAAATTGACGTTAATAATACGGATAATGCCGCATTGGCACCAGAAAGGTGTACGGCATAATTGGAAACATTGCCACCTGGACAAGCCGCAATTAGGACCATGCCCAGTGCGATGCTGGTGGGTGGTTGCAAAAGGTAAATGAGACAAAGGGTCAGAATGGGTAATAAAATCCATTGAGAAAACAATCCCACCAAGGGGGCTTTGGGACGATTCAGAATTTCCTTAAAATTATCAATACGCAGGTCTAGTGCTACCCCAAACATGAGGAAGGCCAGACATATATTCAGCAATAACAATTGTTCCGGATTAAAATTAATCCGCACTTGATCAATAGTGTCCATTCGTTGGGTTTAGTTAGCTAGTGTCTCCTATACAGACCGGTAAATTAGGCATCTTGGCCGCCGTATTCTTTTCCCATTATCTTCCAACAGGTGATAAAAAGGGCCGCAATCACTGGACCAATAATAAATCCTGAAAGGCCAAACCAGGTAATTCCGCCAAGGGTGGTCAATAATATCAAATAATCGGGCATACTGGTCTCTCTACTGACCAACAAAGGTCGTAAAAGATTGTCTACCAGACCGATTAACAGTGAGCCTACCGCCAAAATAATAATCCCTTTGAGAATTTCACCCTGTATCAGGAAAATAATTGCAGCGGGCCCCCATACCAGGCCACTTCCGCCAACGGGTAATAAGGATAAAAAAGTCATCAAAACACCCCATAAAACAGGGGCTTCAATGCCCATAACCCAAAAGAGAAGCCCTCCTAAAAAACCTTGCACCGCTGCGACGATCAAGGTGCCTTTCAAGGTTGCCCTGGAAACCACTGCAAACTGCTGAAAAATCAACCATTCTCGTTTATTACCCATTGGTAATGAATTGACGATCAGTCGCATGATTTTTTGACCATCCCGCAAAAAGAAAAAGAGCAGGTAGAGCATTAGAAAGAATTGGATGGCTAGATTAATAGTGTTTTGGGTAAATGAAACTGCGGTATTGGCAAAAAACTGCGTAATGTTAATCATGGTTTCTTTTACCTGATTTTCAATCTCAGCAGTTTTTACACCATAACGATTGAGAAAGGCTTCCAAACGGGGGAGCTGTTGTTCAACAAAATTGACGGCTTTTTCCGAGTCGAGTTCCCCATCTTGAAATTGAGCATAGAGCTGAGTGCTTTCCTTTACGATGGCCAAACTGATTAAACTTATAGGAACAATGACCACCAATAAAATAATCATGGTGGTTAAAAAGGAAGCCAGATTGGATCGCCCCCGCAATTTGAAGCGTATAATTCGGTAGGTTGTTCTGAAAATCAAAGCCAATACCACCGCCCAAAAACAGGGTAAGAGAAAGTCTTTGATTAACCAGATAAATGCGATGGTGGCTAAGACCACAACGAGTAGAAAGAAACCGGTGCGAATGAAGGCGTTTTTTTGCAAGTGTTTTGATTTTGGTGATGTTGCTGCAATTTACCCTTTTTGCCAGGATTTTAGAAAGTCGCTTGTGAAGATATCCAAAGTTTAAGGGTACTGTGATAAGTTTTGGAATAATCAGTGAACCACTTCTGTGAATGCCAAGTATAAATGTATATTAGTGGCAAATTCATTTTTTAGCATGAAGAACCTATTCCTACTAACCTTTTTGATGGCCATTTGTGCTGTGATGGTGGCACAGAAAGATTTAAATAATCGATTGGAGAAGCAGGTCAATGGAGATATCAACTACTTAGAAGAGTTGTACCTTCATTACCATCAGCATCCTGAACTGTCTTTCTATGAAATAGAAACGGCTAAACGCATGGCTGCGGAATTGCGCCAATTGGGTTTTGTAGTAACCGAAAATTTTGGTGGAACAGGAGTGGTTGGTGTCTTGAAAAATGGAGAAGGCCCGACCGTGATGGTACGAGCAGATATGGATGCCTTACCGGTGAAAGAAGAAACGGGAAAAAGTTATGCCAGTACGGTGACTACCCTCGATGAAGAAGGTAAAACAGTGAATGTGATGCATGCCTGTGGACACGATATTCACATGACTGTGTGGGCGGGAACGGCGCGTGCACTGGTGAAAATGAAAAATGCCTGGAAAGGAACCTTGGTATTCATTGGGCAGCCTGCCGAAGAACGCAGTGGCGGTGCCAAGGCGATGTTGAAAGATGGTCTTTACGATAAATTCCCACAACCTGACTACGCTTTGGCTTTACACGTAAATGCCAGCATGCCAGCAGGTACGGTCGGGTATCATGCAGGCTATAGTCTGGCTAATGTGGATATGCTGGACATCACCGTGTATGGCGAAGGAGGCCATGGTGCCTATCCGCATACGACCAAAGACCCGGTGGTTTTGTCTGCCCGTATTATTATGGCACTACAGACGATTGTCAGTCGAGAGATTTCTCCATTAGAACCGGCCGTGGTCACGGTAGGCGCTATCCACGGAGGAACCAAGGGCAATGTCATTCCCGATGAAGTCAAAATGCAGCTGACCATGCGTTCTTATACCGATGAGGTGCGCCAGGCGATTCTTGATAAAATCGCGCGTATCTGTAAGGCGGAGGCAATGGCTGCAGGTCTTCCGGAAGAGAAGTATCCAAAATTGGACTTGCGGGAGGAGTTTACCCCTTCTTTATATAATGATCCGGTGTTAACTGAAAAAATGGCTGGTGTATTTCGCGAAGTGCTTGGTCCCCAAAATGTGCTGGAGGCGCCACCGGTCATGGGGGGAGAGGATTTTGGGCGCTACGGGAGAACAGAAGCTAAAGTCCCAATTTGCATGTATTGGTTAGGGGCTGTAGAACCAGAAAAAATTGATGCAGCAAAAAAGGGAGAAATGAACCTACCTTCTCTTCATTCTTCTAAATTTGCGCCCGATGCAACTCCCGCTATCCGTGCCGGTGTAAAAAGTATGACTGCAGGGGTTTTGAGCTTATTATCAACAAATTGATCGATGGATTTTGAGAAAATACTGTTGGAGATCAAAGACGAGATCCAACCTTTTTTGGGACTGGGTAAAGTAGCGGATTATATTCCAGCTTTGGCCAAGATAGACCCTCGCAAGTTTGGTATGGCCTTGGTCACACTAGACAACCAACTCTACGAGATTGGAGATTCCCGGGAAAAGTTTTCGGTGCAAAGTATTTCAAAGGTGTATAGCTTAGGTATGGCATTGATCCGGGAGGACAATGCACTTTGGAAACGGGTCGGGCTAGAACCTTCCGGCAACCCCTTCAATTCCCTGATTCAACTGGAGTACGAAAAAGGCATTCCTCGCAATCCTTTTATTAATGCCGGTGCGTTGGTGGTCATTGATGTATTATTGGATCATTTAAAGAATCCCAAGGCGGAAATTCTGGATTTTGTTCGACTTTTGGCGGGTGTAGATGATCTTTATTACGACTATGGGGTGGCGGCCTCAGAGCGAGAAACAGGATACACCAATGCCGCGCTAGTCAATTTTATGCGTGGCCACAAAAATATCAATCACCCTATCGAGCAGATTTTGGATGTATATTTTCATCAGTGTTCGATGGCAATGTCTTGTGTAGAATTGGCCCATTCCTTTCTTTTTTTGGCCAACAATGGGGTGATGCCCGAATCTGGGAAGCGAATTATTGCAACGAATCAGGCCAAGCGCTTAAATGCCATTATGCTCACTTGCGGCTTCTATGATGAGGCCGGAGAATTTGCTTTTCGGGTAGGGCTGCCAGGGAAGAGTGGGGTAGGTGGTGGAGTGGTAGCCATTATTCCCAATAAATTGGCCATTGCGGTATGGAGTCCGGAATTGAACGATCATGGAAATTCGGTGGCGGGGATCAAGGCACTGGAGTTGTTCACCACCAAAACGGGGCTTTCTGTTTTTTAAATCACGAGATTTGTCTACAAACAAATAAACAAGGCCGTTTGTAGACAAAAAT
>CAXHCA010000038.1:0-49674 GCA_964015035.1 uncultured Saprospiraceae bacterium | reverse complement strand
ACACACTTGGCTTCGTCGGCAGCGTCAGATGTGTATAAGAGACAGCCTCTGTTGTTTTGGGGGTTAGGAGACTTTCCAAGGAGATCGATATTTAAAGAGTTGCTCTCTTTGCTCACCATCCTGGCTTTTTGCTTCATGCTGGCTCAGTTTTATTTCACCCGGCATAATAGATATTTTGGCAAAGGGCGCGAATTTGCTATGGTAGTCAAGATACACCGGTACATCGGATACATTTTCATTGCGGTGCTGGTGCTACACCCCTTTTTTATCGTGCTGCCAAGGTTTTTCGAGGCAGGAGTTGAGCCATGGGATGCCTTTGTTACTTTAATTACTGAGTTTGATAGCTTGGGAGTCGTATTGGGCTTGACCGCTTATGGAATCATGGTCGTACTATTTCTTACCACTTTTTTTAGAAACAAATTTCATTTGCAATATCGACTAGGGCGAATGTTTCATGGCTATTTATCGGTACTATTTATTGTAGCAGCAGCCTGGCATGTCATCAATATCGGTCGCCATACCAGTAGGCCTTTTGCTATTTATATCGTACTGATGGCGGTCAGTGGTATTATTCATCTATTCCTAACCTACTTTTTCGAATCTAAAAAAGAATTAAGCCATGAATAAATCAAATAAAAATGACCACTTGTCTCGCCGACAATTTGTGGCCATAACCGGAGGCACAATAGGCCTGGCGGCTTTAGGATCTTTGGGTTTAATGGCTGCTTATCAAGAGAATGAAAGAGAGGTAGACCCTGCCGATTTTAAATATCAGGAAAATGAAGCGGATGTATTGGTTATCGGGAGTGGCATGGCGGGATTATTTGCGGCGGTGAAAGCCCATGATGCCGGTGCGAAAGTCATGATGGTTTCCAAAGGAAGACTGGGTTCCTCGGGGCTGACACCTTTTGCCAAGGGCATTTTTGCTTATGATGAAAAGACATCAAAATATTCCCTGGATGAATTTACCGAAATGGTGTCTCGTTCAGCATTAGGTACAAACAATCCTGTTTATACCCGACAAATGGCAGAACACTCTCAGGCAAGAGTAAATGACTTGAAGGAATGGGGCTTTTTTGAATCTAATCTATACAACAAGGCCTTCAATGTACCCATTACCGAGCGAAATATTCCGTTGATTGAGAGAGTCGTGATCACAAACCTGATCAAAGAAAACGGAAAAATTGCCGGTGCAGCAGGTTTTAGCCTGGATGAACAAAAAGTCCATTTTTTCACTGCTAAATCAGTAATACTCTGCACCGGAGCCGGGGGCTTTAAGCCCAATGGTTTTCCGGTCTGTGACCTCACACACGACGGTACGGTGATGGCTTATCAGATCGGTGCTAAAGTCACGGGAAAAGAGTGGAACGACGGACATCCGGGGCGATCAACCAATCCTGCTGCCTGCTACGATGGCTGGGGCGATATGTTTGATCAAAAGCCAAGTACCGTACAAATTGAAATACACCATGATTTAGGCGTTGACTTAAACTATCAGGCTTATAAAAGGGGAAATCCGGTTCAAATGGGACCTCCCGGTGCAGAGCAGGGTGAAGAAGAGCTGGCAGGAGGCCCTTTTGTGCCGGAGGAATTCAAGCGAAAAGGCCGTCCGGGGTCCCCGGAAGGTGAGGCAGGGATAAAGGGGAGAGGCCCTCATGGTGAAGGCCAGGACAGGCCACCAAGACCACCAAGAGATGGAGAAGGCCCTCCGGGAATGCAGGGTACACTTGCCGGCGGGGCTTCGGCCGGGATGTCGATCCACAAATCAGAAGGATTGGTACCCATCAATGAAAAATGCGAGTCGAACATCCCGGGACTTTATGCGGCAGGTGATGCTCTTGGATCTTATATGGCCGGCGCTATTTACACACAAATTGGTTCGTCATTGGCTGGTTCAGCAGTTCAGGGTGCCGTGGCCGGAGAAGCGGCTGCCAGGTATTGCCAAAGTATAAAAATGCCTACGATTTCAACCTCCACAAAATCAACAATTGAAGCTCAAATGCTAGCCCCTCTGAAAAGGGAAGCAGGGTATAGTCCGGCATGGGTCACCCAAACCCTGCAAGGCATTATGATTCCCAATTTCGTTCTGTACATCAAGAAGGAATCCATGTTGAAAGCAGCACTGGCATATGTTGAAGAACTAAGGGATCACCATTTGCCTATGCTCCGGGCCGCAGATCTGCACGAACTTAGGTTGGCCCATGAAACGGCAAATATGATCATTACTGCTGAAATGAAACTTAAAGCTTCGATCATGCGCAAAGAGAGTAGATGTAGTCATTACCGATTGGACTATCCCGAATTGGATGACAAAAACTGGCAGGCATGGATCAATATCTTTAAAGGCCAGGATGGAACCATGCAATTTGAAAAACAGCCGTTTGGTTCCTGGACATCCTGAAAGGAATATTTTGTTGGATGATTTGCCGGGTGGAAGCAATTCTGCCTGACATTTTTTTGATTTTTTCTAAAAAAAAATGAGGTTCAGCGAGGGATTTTGATTTTCCTGTTGTCTAAGAGCATGTTTGGAGGTAATTATTCAGTCCCGGTAAAACCGGAATTTTGGAACCTTTCTTCGGCTATTTTTTCGTCCGTCTCGACTCAGCCGAGACGAACGAAAAAATGGGCCTTGCGAGAACCCAAAATCTGCAATTTTCGCTGCTAAAGCACCACCAAACATGCACTAAAAGGAAGAATTAACCTAAAATTTACAATAATGAAGCATTTAGTTAACATTATTTTTGCGCTGCTGCCAACAGTGGTTTTTGCTCAGGATTTTTATGATTTAAATACCATCCAAACCATAGAAATTACCTTTGCCGAAAACAACTGGGACCAGCTTTTGGACAATGCCTATGCAGCGGATGCAGGCTATATTATGGCACAAAGCGTCACTATAAATGGAGAAACATTTGATAGTGTTGGCGTCAAGTACAAAGGGAATAGTTCGTATAACGCCAATCAAGTCAAAAACCCTTGGCACATCGAATTAGATACTTATAAAGACCATGAGTATGATGGATATACGGACATCAAACTAGCCAACGGTGCTAAAGATCCTTCCTTCCTCCGTGATGTGCTGGGATACCAAATAGTGAGGCAGTATATGGATGCACCGCTTGCCAATTATGCCAATCTGTATGTCAACGGGACGTTGATTGGTTTATATTCCAATACGGAATCTATTTCCAAAAAATTTGCCGATAACCGCTTTGGTTCAAAATCCAACGCTTACTTCGATTGTAGTCCACCGGATGGTGCCGGGCCCCAATCCAATGATTATCCAAATTTGGTTTATCTGGGACAGGACAGTACAGATTATTACGATGCTTATGACATCAAATCGGATGCGGGCTGGCAGGAACTGATCGACCTCTGTGATACCCTCGCCAACCACACCGATGCCATTGAAAATATCCTGGATGTGGACAGGGCGTTGTGGATGCTTGCCTTTGATAATGTTATCGTCAATCTGGACAGCTACATTGGCACATTTACTCAAAATTATTATCTGTACAGAGATGATTATGGACGGTTTTTGCCGGTGGTTTGGGATTTAAATGAATCCTTTGGTACTTTCTCGCAGACCGGAACGATTAACCTCAATAATACAGCTTCCAAACAGCAGATGACGCATTTGCTGCATGAAAACGATGCGAATTGGCCACTCGTCCAAAAATTACTGAGTGTCCCGATGTATAAGCGCATGTACCTTGCTCATTTTAAGACCATTTTATTGGAAAACTTTGACAATGGCACTTACTATGATACGGGGCTTTCGCTTCAGGGGGTAATTGATGCTGCTGTTCAAGCCGATAATAATAAATTTTATACCTACAATAATTTTATCTCTAACCTGAATTCAGATATTAATAGCGGTGGCGGCCCGGGCGGTGGAATGTCAACTCCCGGTATTACCAATTTAATGGATGGTAGAAATGACTACCTGTTGGGACTTTCCGACTTCACACAGACCGAGCCTACTATTTCCGATATTACTTTATCAAATACCACTCCGACCATTGATGAAACGATTTCCATTACCGCTTCTATCTCAGATGCAAATGCCGTTTATCTCGGTTACCGCATCACAACGCGAGCCCCATTTACCAGAGTGGAAATGTTTGATGATGGCGCACATAATGACGGTGCAGCCAATGATGGCACTTATGGTGTAGCATTGGAAATCACCAATGCATTGACACAGTATTATATTTACGCAGAAAATGATGATATCGGTAAATTTTCTCCGGTACGGGCAGAACACGAATACTATACCATTACAGCCACCACTACTAACCCTACCCTTGGCGACTTGGTCATCAATGAATTTATGGCATCCAATGATGCGACTGCAGCGGATCAGGACGGGGATTATGATGACTGGATTGAGCTGTATAATAATGGTTCTTCCACCATTGACCTGGAGGGCTACTTCCTCTCCGATGATGCGGATGATTTGATGCAGTGGACTTTTCCGGCAGGTACGGAAATAGCAGCAAACGACTACCTGATTATCTGGGCAGATGAAGATGACGACCAGTCGGGGCTTCATGCCAGTTTCAAGTTGTCGGCTTCCGGTGAATCTATTTTTTTGCTGGATGCTTCGGGTACCGTGCTTGATGAAGTGAGCTACCCTGAACAAACCACCGATATTTCCTATGGCAGATTTCCGAACGGAACAGGCGATTTTCAAACCATGAATCCAACCTTTAACGCGGAGAATAGCGTAACGACCAGTGCAACAAATGTGATATCGGATTCAGTTGTTTTAAAAGCCTATCCTAATCCGGCAGATGATTCCTTTTATTTGGAAATAAACGGTGAGGCACCCAAAGAAAGATTGGTTTCTGTATACAATTTAAATGGAACCGTATTTTATCAAAACACCATTTTTGAAAATACACACATTGATGCCTCGAATTGGGCATCAGGGATGTATATCGTCAGGGTGGATAATACGTTTCTAAAAGTGGTTGTGAATTAACCCAAACATGATTTTATACTAAATAAGCTCTGGGGGGCAACTGTGCCCCTCACCTTTTCTAAGTGCTTGTTTGGAGGTGGTGCTTTAGAACCCAAAACCTGTGATTTGCAGCCTGAATAGCTTGCCCGAATATACTTCAGGGATTACCTCCAAACAAGCACTAAGACAATTGGTGAAATAATTGTAATTTAGGCTATGGTTAAGTTGTTTGTAATTAAAGACAAATAATGGAAATACTGGAATACATAAGGGAATGGATTACAACACACCCTTTTACAACGAGCATCGTCAAGTATCTAACCTGGGTAGTTGCAATAATATTGGTAATTTCATTCCTTAGAAGAATCCTTAAAAAAAGTCTTCCAGATAGCTCCGTTCGATACAAGTCCCAAAAAGGGGTTGAAATTTTAGGGTATATTTTAATAATACTATTAACAATTTCGTACTTCACGGGAAATGTTAAGGACTTTACGCTTGCCATTGGATTATTGACCGCAGGAATTGCCGTAACACTTCAAGAGTTAATTTTGAGTATAGCGGGGTCATTTTATATATTTTTTGTTAAGGTATACAAGCCTGGTGATAGAATCGAAATCAATGGAATTAAAGGAGACATCATTGACATTGATAGCATCTATACAACAATGATGGAAATTGGTGAATGGGTTTCAAGTGATAATTATAGTGGTAGAATAGTTAAGCTAAGTAATTCTTTTGTTTTTAAAGGCGCTATCTATAATTATTCACAAGATTTTCCTTTTGTGTGGGACGAATTCAATCTGCCAATAAGATATGGTTCGGATATTGAACTTGCCAAATCGATAGTTATTAAAATCGCCTCGGAAACCCTATCGGAATATGTTTCCCAATCTATATCAAACTGGCAAAAGGTTGTTGATAAATATTATATAGAAGACGCACAAGTAGAACCAACTTTGGCAATCACCATGACCGACAATTGGATCCAGTTTAATATTCGGTACATCGTAGATTACAAAAAAAGAAGGTACACAAAGCACCTCTTAAATGAAAAAATAGGAAAAGCCATTCAAGAGACAGATGGAAAGGTGAAACTGGCTTCAGTTACGCTCGAAATAGTCAAAATTCCCAATTTAAACATTGATAAAGAACCAACAAATTAAAGCCCATACGCTTGGTAATATTTGTAATCTAGAAAATCCAAAAAGCAAGATTGGCAACGTAGAATGTTTATAGCTGCATTCGTTTTGGGAACAAGTTCCAGCGACACCCGTATATACTTACCCTCTAAATTTATCTTGCATCCCTCCATTTTTTACCATTCAGAACACGAGAGCTACCATTCAGAACATTGACGGCTGAAAAAAGAGATCTATTTTCCGATCCTCTTAAATTGCTAGGTAGCTATTGCTAGCAAGGTAATTGGCAATGGAACAACTAAAACCTAAACGAAAACATTATGAAAAATGACTTCATTGACTACGGAAAACTATTTGGAGAACTTGATTTTAAAGAAGGTGATAGCGCACGTTCCGTATACTCTCCTGCTGCATATTTAGCAGATTTATTGCAGTTGATTGAAGATTATTTTAATAAAGAAGATGGAACCTGGAAACAGAATGGCTTTTTTGCAAGGAGGCCGGATGCAAAAGAGATAGACTTAGATGGGGCGAATACCTACAACACGCTTTCTTACCTGACTATCGTCAATGAGTTATTAGAAAAAAACATCACCCAAAGCTCCGATAATCCAGAGGGGAACTACCAAGAAATTCCTTACAAAAAGGTCCTTAATAAACAGTCCTATCCACTCAATTTGCCTTTTAATCTCGATTTTAAAAAGGCCAATCATTTACTGGAACAGCTTGAGGTATCTTGGGGAGAAATCCTAAAAGCTTTCAGCCAGCAGGAGGCTTACGGTGAAGGGACAAACAGCAGTGAAGCCTTATATATGGCCACTGAAGATATGGGGTGGTCGGATGAAGACTTTGTTTCCTTTCACCGAGAAAAACCGGAGAAAGATTTTATCCGCGACTATGACATCTCTTCAAAATTCTATTTAATACCCGATGATGAAGTAGAAAGTCTGGATGTTCAACAACCGTTAAAAGCTTTGGAATATCTGGAAGTTTTTCTAAAATGTACTGGTATTTCAGAAAAAGATTTACGCGAAATTATATATCAAAACTTAAGCCTCCGCAATAATAATGAAGCAGAGCACGCCAGTAAATTCTGGATCAACAAAGGAACCCAAAAAGGTTATCCGCAAATTGATGAAGAAAAAAATAAAATCGTTTGGAAGAAAGTCGACCAGCCGGATTTTACTGGAGATGTGCCTTTCAAATGGTTTGAAAAAGTAGATCGGTTTATTAAGATCAAGCAGAAATCGGATATTTCCTATGTAGACCTTGACCATATATTAAGATACCTTCCAGATTTCCTTCCATTTAAAGACGCAGTTTCCTTTATTCCGGTCATCAAAAATATAAGCAAAACGACAGGGCTGTCCATCGAAGAGGTAATGGTTTTTGCCTTCAGTATTTCAACGACTGGAAGAGGTGATGAAGCTACTCCGGCCGACCAATTTAATCGGATATTTAATAGTAAAAGTTCCAATCTTTATAAAAAATATGTAAGCACTGGCACAGACTATGTACCTCCGGTGCAGTTTGCAGGATACGAATCATTATTTAAAGAGGAAGACCTTTTATTAGAGAGTAGTGAGGACTGTCGAAACCATATACTACATGCGCTCAGAATAAAGGAAGCGGATTTTAAGAAAATAGTGGAAAAAGTTCGTGAGAAAGTAGATTTGTTGCCAACTCAAACCGCTTTCTTTAAGAAGGGTTCTGATTTAGAATCACTTACGGTACTTTATCGTCTTAAATTGTTGTCTAAGGTTTGCGAACTGTCCCTAACGGAACTTCTTGGCTTATTTGATATTATCGAGGCGGACCCCACCCTACGCAACCACAATTTCTTTGACATTTTTGCTCTGACTGAAACCAAAAGCGGAGAAGCCTACTACCAGTACAAAAGCCCTTACAAAATTATCTTTAATGAAGAGCGATTTGAAAACCTTTGGCTTCTTCAAATTTGCTTTGCTCTATCCAAATGGATCAGCGAAAATGAGATCAGCATAGATGAGCTACGTTTTTGGGTTAGTGGAGAAGAAAAAGATGCAAAAGCAGCAGAAAAGGCAAAAAAAGAGAAGTTGATATTTCTCAATACGTTGCTGACTGCATACAAGCCTTATTTTTTACAAGAATCACACTTCACCTCAGCACGTTTCAATCAGCGCGATGCCAAGCTTATATTGGATACCGTGCAAAATTTGCATTATCAGCTGGTTTCCCCTAAAGATAACCGCCTTGTTTTAAAAGACCAGTCTTCGGCAAAGCAGGTTGCCTATGATTCCGTCATTGATCTGGAAATGATCAATGCCGAGGAATTTATGAATCTGCAACTGGAGGAAAAAATGGTCAATAAGATCATCAACAACCTCATCCAGAAGAGCTACCTAAGTGAAGAAAATCATATTATTGAGGAGAATTTCCCTCAAGATGTTGCTCAGTTTTCCATTGATTTTGATTTCTCCGATTATCAGATCGCCACATTTAATATCATCCGCGAGCAAACGCTTCATAGCTTGATAGAACTGGGAGAGCAGGATGTTGAGATTGACTTGGAGTCAATCAGTGAGATGGATACCTTTATTTATAAATCGGATCTAGCCACTCTGGGATTGACGGAAGCGAAAACTCAGGCCCTGTACGATAATCTGATTTTTAACCAGGTGATTACTAAAGAAGGTGTATTGATTGCGCCCTACATGTTTGCTTTTGACGATGGTTTGGAAGCCTTTGAGGTCAATATTGGACTAGAAACCTTCTCTGCTCAGATTTATGAGCAATTGGCCATGAGTATGAAGGAATTTGAGCAGGAAGATCTCATACTCACTGAAAGTGCTTTTTCTACGCTGGGGCTTGAGCGGCACGAGATTAAAGACCTGATGGAAAACCTGGTGTTTAACGGATACCTAACCGAAAAGCACAAGGTGGTGGATAAAGCGGGAATCCTGAAACTGACGGCTGATGATCTATTATTGTCATTGGCGTTTTACCCAAAACGCAAAGCGATCCTCAAAGCCCTGCAGGATTATATAGCCACTTTCAAAAAAACTTATTTTGCTTTAGATAGCGAAATCATTCAGAAAGTGGCCAATAAGATTGTCGCAGATCGGGCATTCAACGCATTAAAGGCCGAATACTTTCCGGCGGGCCCCGTTAAAACAGAATTCCATTCTTTCTTTTTGGAGGAAGCCAATAAGCCAGATTTTTACGTTGACCCCTACTTTGATGCGGCTGCAAGTGATATAGTTTTTGACACCATTGCGCAAGTCATAAAATCCTCAGATCGGTTTCTACTAAATAACTTCACCCTTGAAGAGATCGGCTTTAATGCAGAGGAAATGCAGGTACTCAGGTCCTTGCTGGTTGAAATGGGGTATATCACCCATTACAATGCCATTCCGAAAGACCAGTTGCCTTATTTTCTCAATATAAACAATGCAGTAGGGTTTAACCTGGCAGGGTTTGAAGATTATAATAAGGATGTATTTGCGGCACTACATTTGGTTGCAAAGGCAACGGATGAGGCAATGAGTGAAATCATCAATACACTAAATGCCCTGGCAGTTATTCAGAATGATACCCTCTTTGCATTATTTCAGGAGCACTTTGGATTGTCGGCGGACCTTATAGAATTAATCTTTAAAGAATTGTATGCCGAAGACGACAATCTGGCACATCAACTCCTGTTGCCACTTATTTCCTCTGTTCTGGAAAAAGGAGGAATCATTGAGGAAGTCGAGGACTCGCAATTTAACAATGCGTATCTCCGAATGCGGCAATTGTTATCTGTTTTTAGCAAACTTGAGATGGACCCCAGGGCCGCCAAGGTACTGATGACTGATCAGGATTTGTTGCAAAAATTTTCAGAAAAAATAGCCTTGCCAAAAGGTATTACCAGAATTGATGCTCTGTTGGAAACCAATAAAGACACTTATCTTTTGTTTTCGGGAACTCAATTCATCGAGTATTCAGGTGTTGACTACAGTGTAAAAGAGGGAGTACAAGGCATTGCTAAATTATCAGCTTTACTGAATCCTGACCAGCCGATTACTGCAGCCTATCGGGATGAATCTGGTGATGAATGGATTATTCAGGGAGAGCTTTCCATTGTGCGTGAAGTAGGAAAAGAAGAATGGGAGAAGAAAGAGAAAAAATGGGGCTTAATAGAAAATGACTTTAGTGAGCCTAAGGAGGTTGATTTTAGCTTTGTTGATGAAAAAGGACGCCTCTTTATTTTTACCGGTGAGCAATATGCCAGGTATACAAATGGGCTCCCTACCATGGATGCCGGTTATCCAAAGGACATTGCAGGGAATTGGGAAAAGGAAGACATTGAACAATCCTTACCTCCGGCAATTGTGGAGAGTCCAGGATCAAGCGTATTGGCGAAGGATGGCAAACGCTATGTATTTAAAAAGGATAAGTATACCACATCTGATGATTTTACAAAATTTGCTGATGTAAATAGCTTCTGGGGTAAAGTCAAAAATAACTTTGTCAACCTCGGGCAAATTGACGCCGCTTATTTCCAGGATTCAAAGGCGGTCATCATCAGCGGAGATCAGATGGTGGAATACTCTAATGATATTGAAAACGACGGGCTACTGGTAGATGCAGGATCTCCGAAATTACTGGATAAAATTGAGCCAGATTTTCTAAAAAAACTTGGTGGGAAGGTACACGCTGCCTTTACCGATTTTGCCGGAAATACCCATTATTTTGGAAAGGGGCAAATGATGAGTGTCGGACCCAAACCGGAAGATGGAAATCCAAAGAAAATCAATGAAAGCTGGGGTAAAAATAATAATAGCCTGGAAACAGCAGGTACCGTTGATGCAGCACTGGATGGACTGGATGGCAAAATCTATCTTTTCTCCGGCAAGCAGTATTATCGTTACTCCAAGGAAGATTACACCTTTATTGACCCCGGTTATCCAAGGTCTATTGCTGAGGATTGGGGTGGATTAAATAGAGTTGACGCGGCCACTGTGCTAGACGGAAAGACCTACCTTTTTGGCAAAGATGCAAACGAAAAGGATGCTTACATTCGCTTTTCTACCAGAGATTATAATAAGCCAGACGAGGATTATAGTGTTGAAAATGCCGAAAATTGGTGGAATCTACCCTTTGCGCTGGTTGAGGAAGGCTTTAATACTCCTGATGCCATCTTCCAGGATTTTGACGGAGATACGCACCTTTTCCTGGGCAATCAATTTGTGACCTTCAACAGATTACAACGCTGGTGGTCTGAGCCACAGGAGTTGGCCTCAAAATGGGATAGTCTGCCTTTTCAGAAAGTCGATGCCGCTTTTATCGGAAAAGATGGAAATACCTATCTGTTTTCAGGTAAACAATTTGTACGGTACTCAGATAAAAATTACAATAGGATTGATGCAGACTTTCCTAAGGAGACTGCCAATCTTTTTGGAAAGGTAGACAATACGATCGGGGATAAAAACCAAATAGATGCAGCCTTGAAAGTGATTTCAAGGGTTAAAGATGAAAACGAAAAAATAACAGAACACCAACACATTTACCTGTTTGCAGGTAAGCAGTATGTGCGGTATACCGTGGCAGAAGGTTCTTCTAAAACTCCGGATTTTATTGACCCCGGTTATCCTAAGTTAATTGCGGAAGACCTCAAAACTGAGCCTAGATTCACGGGGCTGGAAATAGACTTCACAAAAGCGATTGATGGGGCCATGGCCGACCATCGGAATGTCTATATCTTCCAAGGTAACCAGATGCATATCTATTCAGATGCATTGTATCAGACGTATGCTTCCAAGCTGGATGGTGGAGTAATACCAGAATTTATACTGAAGGAAAATGGCGCCAACTATTACTATGCCAACGGCGGGTGGAAGTGGTTTGGAGCCTTGGAGCAACCTCACATATTGAGTAAGCAAGCAACCCCTGCCCTGGTAGAGAAGTTTCCTGCCAATTATATCGATGCATTGGAAACGATTCTTCAGGGCGCGGATGGCAATACCTACATCTTTCAAAACGGATATTGCTATAATGTAGCATTGGAAAAGTCCTACCCAACAAAAGACGCCTGGGGGCTTGCCAGCAATAATTTCTTAACGGATAATGCGGTTGATGCCGGGTTTTATGGCCTAGATGGAAAAATCTACCTGTTCTCCGGGAATCAATTTATCAGTTATACCATAACGGAAGATGGAGGCACAAAAACCATCCCCTTCCTGGCTGATGCCAACCCGGGAGCTGTTAAAGAGACCTGGGGCGGTTTGAATCATGTCTTTCTGTCCTATGTCAATGAAGGCAAGACCTACCTGATGGAAAAGCCCGATGACAGTGGACATTTTCGCTACATCCGTTATTCTTCGGAAGATTATAGTAAGCCGGACGAAGGTTTCCCAAAGACAGCAGATTTCTCTTTTTGGCAAATTCCCCAAGCCTTTGTGGATAAGGGATTTAACCAGGTCACAGCGGTTCATGTAGAGGAAGACAACCTCTATCTGTTTAACACAAATACCTTTATTCAATACAATTCTTCCATCAACCAGTGGACTACGGTAATGCCCGTTGAGCGCATTTGGGATGATCTTCCCATTGGCGAAACCAACCTCAACGTTGCGGATTTTGAGGATATAAAAACACTGCTGAGTGGTCCAAACGGTGAGCTGTTCTTTTTCTCCAAACATTCATTTGTAACGTTAAAATCAGGTAAGGCCGATGAAATTCTTCCGGTAAAAAACCGATGGGGAATTATGCATAGCGAGTTCATTAGTAACTCCAGTAAGATTGATGCCGCATTTGTTTCTTACGATGGGCAAACTTTCCTATTCTCAGGATTGAATTACATCCGGTATTCGGGTACGGATTACGACCTTGTGGATTCGGGTTATCCCAAAGCCATTGCTGAAAACCTCAGGAGTGAGAAAGGTTTTGAAAACCTGCCCGAAAGCTTTGATGAATTAATAAAAACCAATGGTAAAGTCGATGCCATTTTACAGAGTGGACGTCACCATATCCTTTTTCTGGGCAGTGATATTCATATTGTTTCCAGCAAGGCTACGGGCAGGCGTTCGCTAGACTTCCTGGGGCAGCATCGCAATAATCTCCAGACCAGCAATAGGGTCGATGCCGCTTATGTCAATCCGGATGGGGATTTGGTTTTGTTTTCCGGAGACCAATTTTATCGGTACTCCGAGGAGGATATGAGCTACGTAGATGAAGGGTATCCCAAATTGATCAAAGACAAGCTAAAAGAAGAAGAAGGCATTGAGGTGCCCAAAGCGTTTGAGAAGGGTATTGATGGCATCATTGTCACACCAGATGGAGTGGTTCTTACCAAAGGCAGTCAATCTGCAAAAAGTGCAGGTGGTATGGTAGAAGAACCTAAAAGCATTACAGCGTTATTAGGCAATAAAGACAATGCCTTTGATGAGAAAGTTGGAAATATTGAGGCCGCCTTCCTTTCTCCGGATGGCTATTTTTATGTGTTCAATGGAAAACAGTACGTCAGATACCAAAATTCTAAAAGCGAGTACATCGATGACGGATATCCACGCCCGATTAAAGACAATTGGGGCGATATGGCACTGTCTTTTGAAGAGGGTATTAACGGAGCGTTTGTACTTGATGGAGTCACTTATTTTACTAAGTGGAACGAAGAAACAAAGGAGGGGGAATACATCCGCTATTCGGATGACGCTTACCAGCAGATGGATTCTATTTATCCACAAAAAATTAGAGATCGTTGGGGTAATTGGAATGATATTCATTTAGGGGACCTGAAAATCGCCACTAAGTTTAAGGCCCTGCTTAAGAAAAGTGGGGGCAAAGCAGAGTCATTGATTGACTTCTTTGATCCTGATGCACCCGATCGTGAAGATTCTTTTACTTTATTGGCGGGTATTTTTAACTGGCTAGTTGATGAAATCAAATGGCTAAAACGTAAGAATGCCTTTTTGCCAGAAACTAGCCGCTTTGAGCAGAATATGAACCTGGAGTTGGTATTGAGGATGGATGAGATATTCAGTTTGTGTAAACGCCTTAATCGGAAGCCTTCGGCTATTTATAGTAAGCTATGGATTCGTTTGTACCAGAGTACAATTCCCTACCCGAGAGCATTTTCAGATGTGGCGGAAACGCTGTCTGAAATTCTTGGTTCCAAAAAGAACAAAACGGAATGGAAGGAGCTAGAAACTAAAATAAATGATTACCTCAGTGAGTTGAAGCGCAATGCCATGTTGCCTTTTGTTATAGCGAAAGATCCGAATGTGGAAAATGCCAGGGATTTGTTAGGTAAGTTGCTCATTGACGTGGAGATGGGCGTTGAGGCCAAAACCTCCCGCATCAAAGAGCTGATTGCTGCGGCACAGTTGTTCATGCATCGGTATTTTGTGCAGATTGAAGATTTTAAAACACACGATGAAGACGAAGAAGTTGCAAAAGAAGGCTTGCGGGAACAGTGGCGCTGGTTGAAAAACTACCGGGTGTGGGAGGCCAATCGGAAGGTGTTTTTGTATCCGGAAAATTATGTAAGACCCGAGCTGCGGGACTTGCGTACACCGGCCTTTGATACCCTGACCAATGAGTTGCTACAGGGAGATATGAACGATGATACCATCGCTCAAATCTATAAGAAGTACCTGGATGAATATACGGAGGTTTCACGGTTGACCATCGCTGGTGGATTTGTTTATGACAACCCTGAAAACCTCAAAGATAAAGAGTTGATCCTGTTTGGTCGTACCAAAACGGATCCTCGCCGGTACTACTATCGCACGGCTACCTTTATTGAAGAAGACAACTCTGCCATCTGGCATCCATGGGAAGAAATAAAGATCAAGATAGATGCGGATCGGGTATATCCGGTCTACGCATTTGGCCGTGTCTTTGTGTTTTGGTGGACCCTGGAAAAAGAAGCTGTGGAACCGGAAAAAGCTACGGTGGAGGTGAGCCAAACCAGTAGCCGGACCCAAAGTGCCCAAAACTCAGGAAAGAATGTACGCTCGGTCATCAAGATCTACTACTCTTTTTATAATCTAAATAAAGAATGGTCTACCCCACAATTGTTGGATCAAAAAATCGTAGAGTTGAGGTCTAGTGCTCAGGTTGACTCCCTGACGAAAAAAGAATATGTCACTAATATAGGAGATCGAAGGGATATCAAATACAATCGAACAAGCGCAGAGACTACCATTTTAGAGGAAACGATCAAACTCTACGTAGCAAAAAGAGAAGAAGTTGAAGGCAAAGAAAATGAAAGTATTTTAATACAATGCAAGTATGATGTTGATCAGGTCAATAAATATGCCTCAGAAGAGTTTGACTTTATTTATTTTCGAGACTTTTATTTTAGTGAGAATAGCCACATAAAAATTCCATATAAACACGAAAAAAGGGTGTTGGATCATGAAACCCGTAGCAAGAACCTGGGTGAATACCGGTCCTTTGTATTATGGCCAGAATTATATACCGATGATAAAACAAAGGAACTGGCAAAGCCTCCGGGAGAAAGGGCCAATGCCTGGTACAATGAAATTTTTAGTGAACCCGGAGATCGACCATCTGACAAGCGTGCTGTTCATCTTAATAAAGTAGATAGTGCCCCCACGGATTTGTGGGTAAGCTATGACCATAAAGGCGGAAGTTTCCTGATTAGGTCAAAAACTCAGGGGGACGGGACAAATATCCAGCTTCCCGGAAAGAATGCTCTGCTGAATGAAAACATCAACAGGATTGATGCGGCGTTTCATTTGAATAAACAAAACCACTATTTTTCTGGAGATCAGTATTATAAAAATAACACCGACCTCAAGAAAAACCAAGGTGTACCTATTGGGGCAGTTTGGGGTAGGTACGGTGGCGCATTTAGCGATACACAGGAGATTGCTGCAGCCTGGCTGCAAGATGGAACGGCTTATTTAATAGCCAATGGTAAAAAATATAGTTATAGCCAAGATGAGTACGGTAGCGCATATTCTAAAGAAGAAGTTTATAGTGGATCAACGGGGTTAACCGCCGCTTTCCACAATAGTGAAGCTAAGAAGTTATACCATTTTTACAATAATGCTTACACGATCAATGGTGGAAAAAATGTGCTCAAATCAATAAAAGAGACCTGGGGCTTCAGGTTGGAAAGAACCGGAAAAGCCGGCTGGACATTCCAAGTTAATGGAGATACATTCTTGTTCCTTGGGGGACTGTTCTTACCTCAGGTAGCAGGAGATTATCGGTATGCTAAAATAACAAAAAATGAGGTAGGCAGATCACTTTCTCTAAATTTGAAAATACCAACATTAGAAAATATTGCCAATGATATCGACATTACTAATTTCGATGTCTTTATCAAAAACACAAGTTTTAGAACTACTTCTAAAACTATAATGCCAGCAGGGAAGGATAGGAGAGTGCTCGGGGGCTATCTTGACGCAAAAGGCGAAGGGATGTTCCTGGTAGAGGGGGTAGATCATCATCATGTCATCAACGTGAAAAAATCCGACGGTAAGCTTATCTTTGAGGACGTGGGAGAACAAGCGACGAGCCAGTCATTTCGATTTGCCTACAGCTATAATAACGCCCTGATTGGATTTTCTGCAAAGGGAAATCCTGCAACTGGAATAATCCTCCTCGATGGTGAGCAGAAAAAGGAGGACCTTAAGTCGGGAATCTCAGGAATCATCAAAGATGAAGTAAACCGGCAATACATCGTTTTCGCGGGGTTAACCTATCAAACACTTCCCTTCAAAAATGGTGAAAGTGCCTCCCAATTCATTGACCGCCTGGCCGCGATTGACTGGAGTGTGGCGCCAATGATTTCTGACATGGGAGATACCCTTCATGCCTCAAATTGGGACGACGAGTCTTCATTCTCATCCAAAAGAATCGAATCAAAGATTTCGAGCGATGGTAAGGTAGATGCTGCCTGGTACAAGGATGGCAAACTATACATGAGCAGAGGAGATGACTATGTGGTGTATTCAACGGATGATTATAGTCAAATAGATTTGGGGTATCCTAAAAAACTGAGCACCAATGTGGAAGGCTTACCTAAGTTTACCATCGGTGCAGCGTTTACCGGAGCGGATAAGCTCACTTATTATTTTAATAATAAAAATAGTACCTGGGTCCATTCAAATGATTTGACAAGAACGGACCAAAAGATTAAAGCCTGGGGAGAGCGGGAAGAAAACAAACAACAAAACATCAATGATGTGGACGGAGCATATTGTGTAGGCAATGCGGTGTATCTGTTTGCAGGGGAAAAACTTTATAAACATACGGCCAATAGTTCTGGAACGACCTTCACCTTAAACGATGATTATCCCATCGATATTCCTAAGCATATTACGGCGGCTTGTGTATTGGATAACAAGGTCTTTTTATTTGCCGGGGGCAGCTTTAAAAAAATCGATAATCCAACAGCTTTAAATCTGGCCGATTTTGCAGGAAATTGGATGGATATCAATACCGGACTGAAGAATATTCATAAAGATTTTGAAACAGGATTTGATGCTGCATTGAATGATCTGGATAAAAAAGAAATCTATTTGTTCAAGGGCAATCAGGTAATCACCTTTGAGGATAAACCAGGGGAAGGTAACCACCGCATTAAAGAGCGGCCGGCCGGGGAGCGGTATTATGAAATCACTCGCCTGACTTCCGGAACCGGTAAAACGCTCAATAAGAAATTGTTTGCAGGAGGAATTGATGTACTATTGAGTCTTGATACGCAAAGTGTGGATGAATCACCCACTTTTGCGAGGATTCAAGAAGACGATAAACGTCCTGTAGAAAAACAGGATCAGATCATCGTCAAGAAAAAATCAGATGTTAACGTTGAACTACCGATCAGTTCGCATCTTGATTTTAATAGTGCTAATGGTATCTACTATTGGGAAATCTTTTATCACGTTCCGTTATTGATTGCCCAGACCTACAATAATTTGCAAAAATTTGATGAGGCCAACCGTTGGTACGGGTTCGTATTCAATCCAATGCAGATAGGAGAATACTGGCGGTTTATGCCATTCTTAAATGTAGATGTTGGTGCAATCATTGATAGTATCACCTCTTCTGTGGAGCAACTCGAGGAAGTCAAAGCTCCAAATATTGCAGAAGTCAAAACTGCAATTGGAATGGATGGTACCGATCAGAAGTTAATGGCGCGACTAAAAGTTCTGGACCAAGCAGTGATCAACAACAAAGTGGATAGTGAGACAATGAAGAAGGTCTTTGACCTTGGAGGCTCAGAGGAAGCTGGTTTTTTTGATAACCTGGACAGCTTAAGAGAAGTATTGAATAACCTGACAGTGAGTATGGATGGAAGTGGTAAGGAAGAAAAAAATGTCAGCAACAGGATTATCAAAAGGGAAAGGGCACAATTGTTAGAACTTAGCTATGTACTTGAGAAATTGCAGGCCCGTGTCATGAATTTGAGTTCCAATCAGGCTGAGATTCGTGCTTACCTCAATGATCCGTTTGATCCACATTCAATAGCCAAAATAAGAAAAGTGGCCTACCGCAAAGCCGTGGTCATGTCATACATTGACAATCTGCTGGATTGGGGCGATATGCTTTTCCGTCAATATACCATGGAAAGCATTAATGAGGCGCGTATGCACTATATTCTGGCTTATGACCTACTGGGGCAAAAACCGGAGAATGTAGGTCGGTTATTATTGCCGGAAACCCAGAAATTTGATGACCTCAAACATATTGAGGAAGCTTATGACTTCAATATGCTCAGCGGTGATGTTTCCCAACCCAACAGCGGCAATTACTTCTACATTCCTGAAAATGACAACTTCATGGATTATTGGAAGCGCGTAGAGGATCGGTTGTTTAAAATCCGCCAGAGTTTGAATATTCTGGGAATTAAACAAGCACTGCCACTCTTCCAGCCCCCTATTGATCCGATGGCACTGGTCAATGCCGTCGCTGGCGGTGGAGGGCTTGCTGCCGCACTGGCGGGCGGGCAAATGAAAGTACCGCATTATCGTTTTACGTTTATGCTGGAGCAGGCCAAACAGCTTGCTGATAAGGTCAATCAATTTGGTAATGATCTGCTGTCTAACCTGGAAAAACGAGATTCGGAGGTGTTGTCACTAATGCAGACCAACCAGGAAGGAGAAATTCTGGATTTGACCATCAAGGTCAATCAGGCTCAGATTGAAGAAGCGGAGTTCAACTTACTTTCTGCCGAAGAAAACCTCAATGAGGCCCGGGCGCGCCAGGAGCACTATGTAAATTTGATCGATGACGGTCTGATCGCCCACGAACATGCGCATATTGGATTGATGATTACGAGCAATGTATTGAATGCCGCTTCCGGAGTGTTGAAAATTGGTTCGGCCTTAGCCTACGCCTTCCCAAAAGTGGATGTTGGGCCCTTTAAAATGGGTATCCAGGTTGGTGGTGACATGGTAGCCAATGGTTTGGACAAAATATCGGAGGCCATCCAAGGTGTTGCACAGGTGACGAGCCTGACGGGAGAGATCATCGGAGTTTATGCCAGCCACGAACGCCAGAAGCAGGACTGGAAGCTACAGCTAAAGACTGCGGAGAGTAATATTATACAATTTGAGCACCAGATAGCGGCCGCCAAATTGCAGAAGGACATGGCAGGGTATCAGATGGATATTTTGAAAAAACAGATTAAGCACAACCAAGACGTTGCGGACTTCTACCGGAGCAAATTCACCAATCAGCAATTGTACAGCTGGATGGTAAGCCAACTATCGGCCATCTATTATCAAACATACAAGAATGCCTTTGATCTGGCCAAATCAGCGGAGAAGGCCTTTCAGTTTGAACGAGGCATTAAGGAAAGTGAAGCCACTTTTATTGGTGGCGGTTACTGGGATTCACAGCGCAAAGGATTGTTGGCGGGTGACAAGTTGAACCTGGACCTGCAGCGGATGGAAAAGTCGTTTTATGAAACCGACAAACGAGCTTTCGAAATCAAGAAAGAAGTTTCTCTGTTTGCCATCGACCCGGTTGCGTTGGTCAAACTCAAGCAAAACCGTACCTGTGAATTCAGTCTGACGGAGGCTCTGTTTAACTACGATTTCCAAGGCCACTACCGTCGCCAGATCAAGTCGGTCGGCGTGACATTTGAAGCAGGCGATGAGACTTTAAGTTCTGTAAATGCTACGCTGACTCAACTGAATTCCAAAATCATCATGGAGCCGGATATCAAGGCCGTAAAGTACCTGATGGATCCACAGGGAGAAATGCCGACTTCCATTCGGGGCAATTGGCGGAGCAGTCAGCAGGTGGTTTTGTCAATGGGAGACCAGTATTCGGGGGTTGATAACGGCTTGTTTGAAATGCGGTTTGACGATCAGCGATACCTTCCATTTGAAGGCACCGGAGCCGTTTCCGATTGGCGATTGGACTTGTCGGGGCTGCGGGAAGATTTTGATTTAAAGGAAATTACGGATGTACGCATCACTATTAACTACACGGCTTATCAGGGTGGTGAGTTATTTGGTGGGGAAGTCAAAAGTACCCTGAAGCCCTATCTGTCTGCCCAGATGGTGAATGTCGCGACCGGATTCCCAAATGCCTGGAAAAACTTCCTGGTCAGTGAGGATGACGAACTGAAACTGAATTTGCAGCCCAGTATGTTTCCAAATATTCGCGGCAACAAAATTGATGGTATTCTGTGCAAATACGAACTCTTCGAACCCGGCAGCATGGGCCTGATGCTCAAGGAGCAGGATGGTCAGGAACTCACCGATGGCAATTTGATGGCGACCAGTGGTCTGAAATTGCCAAGAGATGGTGCAACTTGGACCTTTGTTCTGAATGGCGATAAGGCTAATCTGAAGAATGTAGAGTTGATCTTTACGTATCAGGCTGTTTTGAGGTAGACCGATAGCAGTATAGCGTTTGTGTGATTTTTTTGTAAAAAGTAAAAACAATCATTATGGCTGATCCGAAATCAAGAGCTGCCGCTAATGCCAGAAAAAGAAAAAGATCCAACTCTTTACCAGCGAATCCTCAGAAAGCGGCTGTTGACAGAGGAACTACGGAGGCTCCAAAACCACTGGATGGACCTCAAACAGGTGGAAATGTAAGTAGCCCCCACTCAGCAACAAGTATAGCTCGTGTGCAGCCTTCATCAAATGATCGAGAGCCAGGGACTGATACAGGGGAAAGTAGAGCAACTTCTGCTGCGGCTTCATCTGCAACACCAGAGCATGATGAGCCCAGTGCTCCCAGACTTCCCAGAAAAAGACGAAACACCTTTTCCGGAATTGGTCAAAATGAGGAACAACCGGAAGTCGATGTAGATGGGCTGTTAAGTGCACGAAGGAAAAAACAAGGGGCTGATGATACGGAAGATGTGCGGGGACCATTGAGCGAACCCGCTGAGCCGGAAGATGGTCCGGAACCGAAAGTGGACCATGTAGGAATCAATACTGGTGATCGAAAGCGAAAAACGGACGCAGCATCTTCCTCCTCAGCTGATGAGGAACCGGATGATGATGTTGAACCCATAACGGTGGCAAGGCAAGCAGAAGAAAGTGATGAGAAGTCAAAGAAAAAGAAGCCCCAAGCAAAGAGTGCTGACGGCGCCCCGGATGATGATGCTTCGGATTCGGATAGTGATGATGATGACGAGGATGGTGTTACGGTAGTAGGAAGTGACGGTACAAAAGCTAAAAAAAAGAAAAAGAAACAGGGCGGTGATGAGGAAAAAGATGTAGCTGACCCGAGTGCAGAAAGGCCGTTGCTATCTGAAAATGATCGAAGACAAATTGATGCATTAAGAGATGATTACAGAATCTCGGATAAGGATATTGAAGCACTGGAAACGCAGGTAAAGAAGGTGCGCAGTGAGGGGGTCAACTGGGAAATGGCCATGAAGCTATTTGGTGATGATCCCGACTTTCAGGAGATTTTTGAAGATAGAATGAAACGACCGGTTGATGCCGAGGAAAGCGAAGGAAAGGCAGACCGTTTTTTAGCAAGTGTAAAAAGCGGAATTACCGCCGCCAATGCGATAAAAACCGCCGTAAAATCGGTGCCAATAGTGGGACCTGCTATGGGTGTAGCAGAGGCGGTCATGAAAAGGTCCACTGCCAAAGATAAAAAGCGAGTCACAAGAGTTTTAGCCAACCTGGAATCTAATCCGATCGTAAGAGCAATCAGTGGTCCACTTTATGCCAAACATCGTAAAGAACAGTTATCGGCAACCGTCAATGCTGCTGGCGGGGTGGTTTCCACAGCACAAGGAATAGGGGGGCACGTCACTTCTGTTCCTCTTACCCTTAGTGGTGCGGCTGGTAGCTTGATTGCCGGTGCAAGCGAAAAAGCATCAGGTGCCGTGGGGGGCGGAGTGGCAGGGTTGGCAGCAGAACAAGTGGTAAGCCAAGTCGGTAAAATTCCAGACAAACTGGCCAAACTGGGCGTTAAGGAAGGAGTGCCCAAACTGGATTCAAAAATTACCGGCATCAGCTCCACGGGTACGGAAAGGACCAGGGCTTTTCTCGAATTTTTGGGTATGAAATCACGGGTGCCTCTACTGGAAGAGAAAAAAGGAACTTTATCTAAGACTGTGAAAGGCCAACAAGTAATGAAAGAACTATTGCGGCTCGAAATTCGGCGGTCAATGGGGATGACGGATGACAATGAAGATTTGTTGGATAGAGTATCCTACAAGAAAGACCGGGAAACGACCAAGGCGGCCATCAATGCTGTTCGATTACCTGGATCGGTTGGTGAGCTTCAGGACAAGTTAACGGAGCTATCCAAAAAACAAGAGTTTTTGGCAGGAACAGACCGCGAATTACAGGCGTATGATAAACTTAAAAAGGTAACCAAATCAAAGTCAAAATTAATAGAAAAAAAGGAAGCGGAATTAAGTGGACTTAGAACACAAATAATACCCATGGGTGCGCAAGGGGGAGCTACAGTTGTTAGAGCAGAACCCGAGGATGAGGCCACCAGAAAGAAAATTAAGGACCTTGAGACGGAAATTGAAAATATTAAAAAAGCAGAAGCTAAAGAATTGGAAGATGATTTGCAGGGCACCAATATGCTTGCTTTTCTTTTCAAAACAGAAGGTTTGTTTCTGGACGGGGAGAATCGATTCAGAAAAACGAAAGGTTTCCGTAGACTGCTGGATGAAAAAGTAGGGTATAAGGCCAATATAAAGCTATTGGATAGAGAAAGTCCAATTCAAAAAGCAATAGAGGTGAAACAAGCTGAATACAATAGCTTAGTTGAAACAAGTGTCGTAGCCGGAGTTAGGGGAGGTGTTTCAATTCAAACAATACCGAAAGAAAAGCAAGCTAAAGCAGCGGAATTGAGTGAAGAAATTAGCGCCCTTAAGGCACAACTGAAAAGGGAAAAAGAGGGAACAAATGTGCTTAAGCAACAATTAAAAAAGGAAATTTCCGGGACAAAAAGAGACGTCCTAACCAGGCAGATCGAACAAAAGCAACTGGAAAGAGAAAGAGATCGACTCGTTAAATACGCTGAGCCGGTCGGACCCTTCAGAGGTGTTTTAGTCGATGTAACTTCCCCGGAAAACAGAGCGAAGATTGAAGCGCTGGATAAAGAAATTAAGCAATTGGAACAGCAAAGAACAGCTGATAAAGAACAATACGCTTTTCCCAAGCGCAAGTAGCAATTGAGTAGGCAAAATACGATAAAACAGGAAGCCAATGCCAGAAGGTAGGAATAGCACCAGGAGAAGAAGGCGGTCAAGAATAGGAGGTGGTCAGGATGCACCTGACGAGGCCGATGTGATGGTAGATGGTACAACAGAACACTCCGGAGGAAATGATGACCGTACCTCGGGTAGTGACCATGAGGAGGAAGGAATGGATGCATCTGTTTCCAGGGGTGCAGATGATACCGGAATAGAATCAGATGGTGTCGCCCCAAGAAGAGGCAGTACCCGACATACTTCACAAAGAAGACGTAATAGCAGGAGGCGCATATCTGACCACACCGATGATCTGCGACCTGATGGGGAAGAACAGAGTAGCACTAATCCCGGGGCGGTTAGAGAAGAAGACACACTGGTGTTAGAAGACGTATCTGATGATGAGCATGAGGACAGGCAAGCGGATGGTCAAGCTCAGGCTGCTGCTGCCTCAGAAACCGTGCTCCCTCCCGAACAGGAGGTACCTTTTACTCGCATTAAACCGCCGAAAAAATTAAGCCCTGGCTTAAGGAAAAAAGCGGAAGCAGAGCATGAGGCAGAGAAAAAAACGAAAAGAACCAGACAAAGAATACTAACTGAGGCTGAGAGAAAAGAAGCAGATGAAAGGTTGAAACAGCTCGGTGTCCTTTTCGCTAATGATCCCCGGGAAACCTGGCGGGAAAGGAATAGATTAGCTGAATCTCTTTGGGCGGAGGAAGAACAAATTGAAGATAACGCCGTAAGAGAAGTGATTGATGATGTGGCACCATTTCTGGAAACGGCTGATCAGCAAGAAACGGGACCGATTGATGATGAAGATGATATTGAAGTCATTGAACTTGAGGAAAACCGTCAGGGCCAACCTGTGGAAGTTCCGGTAGTAGACAGAAGGGAAGATGAAGCTGTTGAAGCAAGTGATGACGATCAGGATAACGGATCCGTTGATGGCCCCAGAAGGCGACGACGATCAAGACCTATGGTGGGGGAAGAAGAACTGCAGGAGTCTGTTCCGGTTGAAGCAAAAAGTGAGGTCGAAGGAGCCGAAGTGGCTGTCGAACCGGAAAGTCCGTATGATCCATATTCCGACAGTTATTCGCCACCGGGCGCCGGAGAAGATTTCCTTCCGCCAGATGCTAGTGAGGGGCAGCTTGATGAAGAATTAATAGCTAGATTTAAAATTAGTGATGCCGACAGACAGACGTATCGGCGGCGTTTGAAGGATCTTGAGGAAAAAGGAGTGGATTATGAAGCTGCCACTAAGTGGTTTGCTCACGATTCAGATTTTAGTTCCATTTATGAGGCTCGACTACAGCGACCTACCTATGAGCAAGATGAGGATATTGGCAAAATGAAACGGCTTCAGGAGAAAGTGCTCAAGGAGTTAAAACTCAGAAATCTGGCACTGACCGCGGTGGGGGCCGTGCCGATAGTCGGGATGGCAAAAACTATTTCGGATCGGGGGAGTGAGAAGGCCAGAAAAAGAGTTTTAAAAGCGATAAAAGATTATGGTCCAAACCCAACGGCTACGACAATGGCAGGGCCACTATATGCCAGTCGTCGTCAAGAACAGACCGCACAAAGTATTAGTCTGGGAATTAGCTCGGGTCTTACTACAGTTACTGCCGGACTCGGCGCTGCGGCTATACCAGCCACAACCGGTGCGTTGGTGAGTGGATGGGCCGCAAAAGGAGCTGTAAAGGGAGGAGAAGGGATTGCTTCAGCTTTAGGAAAACTAGCTTTAAAACACGGGATTTCAAAGGCAGAGTCAAAAGCAACCGGTAACAGCGCTACCGGAGCCCAGCGGACACGAGCTGTCCTGGAGTTCTTGGGAATGAAATCTCGTCTGGACCTGCTGGAGGATAGTGCAAACGGCCTGGAGCAAAAATTAAGTGGCGAGCAAGTAATGAATGAATTATTAAGACTTCAGATACGAAGGAAACTAGGGATGCAGGATGACAATGAAGACTTATTGGATCGAACGCCCTATTTGAAGAGCAGAGCTAGTCAGAAATCAGTAGGCTCTCCCACCAAAAGGATTGAACTGTTGAAGAAAAGAGAGTATCTCGGTGCTCAGGAGTTAAGGTATTATCAAAGCTTTAAAAAATTGGAAGGTGATCAAAAGTCAAAAGAACGATATGGGGCGGAAGTGAAGGCCAAACTTCGCAATGTCAATATGCTCGCATTGATGTTCAAAGCAGAAGGGCTGTTCAAAGACGGTACTGAACGTCTTCGAACTACATCTGGCTACGGTCTTGCAGATCCACTACCACCAAGTGAAGGCAGTAGTTTTAAAAGTATTTTTCGAACTTAAAACCTCAGGAAGTGAAGCCCAAAAAAAAGTATCTAAAGCCATTACACAAAAAGAAAAAACGCAGACCTCGAAGGAGAAAAGGCGTTTCGCTGAGTGCCAGCCCTACTTCTGTGGATGGCGGTAGTGTTAGTAGCTCCAGCTTGGAAGGGGCCGGTAGCTCATCTACTGGGACCATGAGTACAACTCCAACGGCAAGTGCCAACACGGGTTCCACTTCCCCCTCCGGTACCAGTAGCCGGCCCTCTGTTGGTGATAATGCTCCATCTCTCAAGAAAAAACGTAAAGAAAGACGCAACCGCAAAAGAAGGCCAAGGAAGAGAAAGGGCATTAGTTTAAACCAAGCTGAAATTGGAGATATGGATACGACCAATAGCAACACTTCTTCCGGCGTGGAAAGCAGCACAGATAGTGGCGCCCCAAAAAAGACACAAGATACTGCCACAGAAATTGCTGCGGACCTGGAAAACCCTTCTTCCACCACGGAATTATCAGGCGCTGCCGATAGCGGGACAGATACCGATACGGACACTACGCAAAGGAAAAAGAAACCTAAAAAAGAAACCGACGAGGAAGTCTCTACCAAGGAAAAAAAAGGAAGCGCAGAAGAAACAGATCGTACTAAAAAAAGGCTGTCAGGTGGTGATGACGCCAACGCTCCTTTCAATGAAAAAAAAGCAGGGGACAGTGCAGATACAGCCGCAACAAAGGAACAGGCAGAAAGATGGGAGTTACAGGACAAACTGGCTGAAGCCAAACGAAAGAAAATTGAAGACCTGAAAGAGAAAAACCCAAAGCTGTACAAGAAGATCCAGCAAATGATCACTGAGCAGGAAAACAAAATCAAAAAGTTTGCCGCTGGACTGAAGACGAAGGAGGAAAAAGCGGCCTTTGTCGCTTACTCCAAGAACTTTTTATTGAATACCTGGACACAGAAATTTAGAGACCGAAGAGTGAAAACCGGACTCCGGGAAAGTAAGTTTAATTACGATAGAATAATCTTTCAAAAACTGAGCCCAGACGAGCAAAAACAGCTGACCAACTTAATAGATGAGACCAAAGCCAAATCGCGTGCCTTTCAGGCGACGCTAAGCCCCGCCGAAAGAGCAGATTTCGAAGATATGGATGCAAATCCAAGACTTAATCGGTTGTCTACTATCGTTGAGGCTGGAAAATCCAAAAATCAGAAAAAGGCGGAAAGTCAACAGCAATCAGATGCAAATCTGCTGGAAAACGCCCGGGAACAAAGGAAAAACCTCTACAAGCTGCAACGCAAAAAGAATAAGGGCATATTAACTGCCGATGATGTACGAGCCATTGATAACCTCAACCAACAATTGGCCAATCTGCAAAAGGAAATTAAAAGCAGGGGCTTGTAAAATGCCGCTACATATTCCGCCGGTACTGCCCGCCTACCTCATACAGTGCATTGGTGATTTGCCCCAGTGAACAATACTTGGTGGTTTCTATCAACTGCTCAAAAGTATTGCCATTTTCAATGGCGACTTGCTGCAATTTTTGTAGCATTTCGGCTGACTTTTCCTCATTGGCCTTTTTTAGGTTTTCCAGCGTCTTAATCTGATTTTCTTTTTCCTCCGTGGTGGCACGAATGACCTCGCGGGGAATGATCGTGGGCGAGCCGTCCTTACTGAGAAAGGTATTCACCCCAATGATCGGCAATTCTCCGGTATGTTTGAGGGTTTCGTAATACAGGCTTTCATCCTGAATTTTACCGCGTTGGTACATGGTTTCCATGGCGCCTAATACTCCGCCGCGCTCGGTAATGCGGTCGAACTCCAATAATACAGCTTCTTCCACTAAGTCGGTCAGCTCGTCAATGATAAACGCTCCTTGCAACGGGTTCTCATTTTTAGCCAATCCCAACTCATTGTTAATAATCATCTGAATGGCTACCGCCCGGCGTACACTTTCTTCCGTCGGCGTGGTGATGGCCTCGTCATAAGCATTGGTGTGTAGGGAATTGCAGTTGTCGTAAATGGCATATAACGCTTGCAAAGTGGTGCGAATATCGTTGAAAGAAATCTCTTGCGCGTGCAAGGAACGGCCGGAAGTCTGAATGTGGTATTTCAGTTTTTGTGAACGATCGTTTCCTTGGTATTTCTGTTTCATGGCTTTCGCCCAAATGCGTCTGGCTACACGGCCGATAACGGCGTATTCCGGATCGGTGCCATTGGAAAAGAAGAAGGATAAATTAGGTGCAAAGTCATCAATGTCCATGCCGCGGGAAAGGTAGTATTCCACGAAAGTGAAGCCATTTGCCAGGGTAAAAGCCAATTGGGTAATCGGGTTGGCGCCAGCCTCGGCAATGTGGTAGCCGGAAATAGATACCGAGTAGAAATTTTTAACCTTTTGATCAATAAAATAGGCTTGCACATCGCCCATGAGGCGGAGGGAAAATTCAGTGGAGAAAATGCACGTGTTTTGGGCTTGATCTTCTTTCAAAATGTCGGCTTGCACCGTACCGCGTACAGAAGATAGAGCCTTTGCTTTTAATTGGTTGTAGATTTCCGGTTCCAATACCTGATCACCGGTAAGCCCCAAAAGCATCAGCCCCAATCCATCATTTCCTTCAGGAATGTCACCATAATACTGTGGTCGGGGTAACCCTTTGTCGTCATAACGGGCTTTCAATTGGGCTTCGACCAAATGCTCCAAGCCATTTTCTTTGATATACCGCTCGCATTGCTGATCAATAGCGGCGTTCATGAAAAAGGCGCAGATCGTCGCTGCTGGCCCGTTAATGGTCATGGAAACCGATGTCTTTGGATCACAAAGGTCAAAGCCGGAATACAATTTTTTGGCATCATCCAAACAGCAGACGCTTACTCCGGAATTGCCAACCTTGCCGTAAATATCTGGTCGATGATCGGGATCTTCCCCGTAAAGGGTCACCGAGTCAAAGGCCGTTGATAGGCGATTGGCAGGGGTGTCCAGGGAAAGATAATGGAAACGTTTATTGGTGCGTTCAGGCCCACCTTCTCCGGCAAACATTCGGGTGGGGTCTTCTCCCTTGCGCTTGAATGGGAAAACGCCGGCGGTATAGGGAAATTCACCCGGCACATTTTCTTGCAGACTCCAGCGCAAAATCTCCCCCCAATCCTTAAAGCGCGGTAATACAACCCTAGGAATGCGAGAATGCGACAGCGATTTGGTAAAAGTAGGTACCCGAATCTCTCGGTTTCTAACCAGATAGACATATTCATCGGCAGTATAAGCTGCCTTCTTTTCTTCCCAACTATCCAAAATGCGGCTGCACCGCCCATCCAGGTCAAGTGCCAGATCATCATAGGTTTGCTGGAGCCCTTTTAAAACCTTGTCTTTGTCTGGGATTTCTTGGCTTTTGACGGCTTCAAGGGCCTCATTTAACCCAAACAAACGTCGGGCAATTTCGCATTGCCGATCTACCCAGCGATCGTACTGGCGGTTGTTTTCTGAAATCTCGGAAAGATAGCGGGTACGACTGGGCGGAATGATATAAATCTTTTCGCTTTCGCCATCAACACTGCCAAACTTGGAGATTAATGATGCACCGGTTTTTTCCGATATTTTATTCATCAAATGGCGGTACAAGGTATTGGTGCCGGGATCGTTGAATTGCGATGCAATGGTGCCGTAGACGGGCATTTGCTCTACAGGAGTATCCCAATATTGGTGGTTGCGCTGGTATTGTTTTTTGACATCCCGTAAGGCATCCTGTGCTCCACGCTTGTCAAATTTATTCAACGCAATTATATCCGCAAAGTCGAGCATGTCGATCTTTTCCAACTGCGTAGCCGCACCATATTCAGGCGTCATCACGTAGAGCGAAACATCGGAATGATCGATAATTTCGGTATCTGATTGGCCAATGCCGGAGGTCTCCAGGATGATCAAATCATAGTTGGCACCTTTCAAAATGTCTACCGCCGCTTGCACATGTTTGGATAGAGCCAGGTTTGACTGCCGTGTAGCAAGGGATCGCATATAAGCCCGTGGATTGATCACCGAATTCATGCGGATGCGGTCGCCCAAAAGGGCGCCTCCTGTCTTGCGCTTAGAGGGATCTACAGAAATGATGCCAATCGTTTTATCCGGAAAGTCGATCAAAAAACGCCGCACCAGCTCGTCAACCAAACTGGATTTACCCGCGCCTCCAGTACCGGTAATGCCAAGCACCGGAATCTGCTTTTTTGTAATGTCTTTGCGCAAGTCTTCCATCCATTGTCGGTTTTCCTCCGGAAAATTTTCAATGGCGGAAATGAGTCGGGCAATGGCGTGTGGGTCCTGCTTTTTGAAGTCTTTCAATTCTCCATTTACACTGAATCCGATGGGAAAATCGCATTGCTTCAAGACATCATTGATCATACCTTGTAGCCCCAATTTTCGGCCATCATCCGGAGAATAAATGCGGTCAATACCGTAGGCATGCAATTCCTCTATTTCTGTCGGCAAGATGGTGCCGCCGCCGCCGCCAAAGATTTTGATGTGTCCGGCTCCGTTTTCGTGCAGTAGGTCGTACATGTACTTGAAAAACTCATTGTGCCCCCCTTGGTAAGAGGTGATGGCGATGCCTTGTACGTCTTCCTGAATGGCGGTGTTGACAATTTCCTGAACGGAACGGTTATGACCGAGGTGAATGATCTCTGCGCCAGAGCTTTGCATGATGCGGCGCATGATGTTGATGGCGGCGTCGTGTCCGTCAAAGAGAGATGCGGCCGTGACGATCCGCACTTTATTTTGTGGTGAATAAGGTGCTATCTTTTCCATGGTTTGGTTGCGCTTGGTTAGGAGCGCAAAGATACGCATTTTTTGGGAGATACAGTCGTTTGCGACATGAAGGCAAAGGTTGGCTACATAGCACAAAACGCTTCCTTCCAGGGTGACCTATTTTTGTGTACAGAACCAAAATGCCTACACGTATGAATAAGCCACTTTTTCAGATGCTGGCCATTATATTGATCATTGCCAACCTGTTTTCGTCTGCCAGTTGCAAAAAAGGCGATGGACCTGAACCTGGTCAGCAGCCCCAAACGGAAGCCGAATGGCTTCAGGAAATGAACAATCGTTTTCCTTTTTCCGCCAATCAGCCTTTTGAAGCCATCTACCAATGCGGGCGCTCCGGGTCGCAATTGCTGTGGTTTTTCCTCTTTCGCGAAGATGGAACCATGCAGGCTTTATTTACTACCGATACCCATGATGATTTTGCTTTTGATGGTACCTATACCTACACCAATGATCAAATTCGCCTGATGATGCCCGGTGGGCCGACCATGCCGTTTCCGCAAGGACTGGATGAAACCACTACTTCCATCATGCCACAAATGGGGTTGGTGGCTGCCTTTGCAACCCCGCAGATGATTTGTATTTGTGACGGTCATACGCTCAATACCCAAGCTCCTCCTCAGGTACAAGCCAACTATGATTGCCCCATTATCAATATCCAGGCGGCTTCCGATGAAGACAATGCAGTAGAATTTGTACACCGTGAAGTGCCGTTTGCTTTTCCGGTAACGGGTTCCATTTTTCGCCAACAGGATATCTACATCAACGGCGCTCAAAACCCGATAATTCGCCGTGGCTTTGGTATCTACCGGCAACAGGGCGATCGCTTTTATGCCAATTTTAGAGTAGCAGCCGACTTTGCACAGTACGCCGCCGGGAATCTGCCTTTTGCTTTTAATCCGGGACTACCTTTTGAAGATTATAACCTCTTGACCGGGGAGTTTCGTAATAATGGACAGGAAATTATCGTTGATCAACTGATGCCAGAGGAGGGGCCTTGTTCGTTGAGATAATCAGAGGCCTCCAGATAGTCTATTAAAACCCAGTATCATGTTGAAACCAATTGTACTTTTTGTCTTGTTTTTGGCTTTTGCCAATGCCACCTTGGCCCAGGTATCGGGCAATGCCAATTACCAAAACAAAACCTATCTGTCAAACTATACAGCCAATGTTGGTCGGCCCATAGAGGGGGAGATTTTTGTCGCCGTAAAGGGGCTGCACAACCTCAAAGCCGATGCTTTTGTCGCAGTTTTTAACGTTACCCAGTTGGGTAAAACAGCCGAAGAGGTCAATCAGCTCATCAACGAACGTATTGCAACGGTGAAACAAGGTATAGGTAATAACAATGACGTTGATTTTTTTGTCGATATGATTTCTTTTGTGCCGGTATATGAATACGAGGTAGAAAAGAAGGTTTTTAGCAAAAAAACCTATAATGAGGTGCCGCAAGGGTTTGAGTTAAAAAAGAACCTACACATCAGATACACCGACCCGCAGTTTTTGGAAACACTCATCGTCAATTGCGCGAAAGCGGAAATTTATGACCTGGTGAAGGTGGATTACTTTTCCAACAATCTGGAGCAGGAAAAAGCCAAATTAAAAGAAAAAGCCAAGGCACTGCTCTTAGAAAAAATGACGCATTATCGGGAAATATTGAAAGTGGATTCAGCTTATAAAAAAGACATGGTGGACGGTTTCCGTGTGATATATCCCGTGGAAATGTACCAATCCTACCAAGCTTTCTCCAGTGCATCACTCAATTTAAATAAGTCGGGTAAGGTGAATGCAGCGGATAAATCTATGACTCAGTATTATCAACCTGTGCTCGACAAGGATTTTGATTTTGTGATTAATCCGATTATTGTAGAGCCAGTCATTCAAGTGGTCTATGAAGTAAATATGGTGATCAAACGGCCGCCTGAAATGCAGCAGAAACCACAAAAAGAATACCACCTGATCACACCCACCGGAGAGATCAAAAAACTGGATATGGGAAATTGAGTGGTAGGGGATGGTCTTTCAACTATCAACTTTGAGACAGGGGCTACTGCGTCCGAAGGTTGGATGTTTTTGGGTTAAAGATTAATCAAAGCAAGCACTTATACAAGGCTAGAAAGAACCGAAATAACATAACTATGGCTGATGGCCACGTCATTTTCCGGCATTTGCGAGAAAGGTGTGGCTAAGGTAACCGTCCGCAGTGCGGGCAGATCTCCGGGGCGATTTAATTCCTCGGTGATGGGAATTTCTAACCTCTGATAAAGCTGCCGATATTGATTGATTCGCCAGCGGTTTTGTGGTTGTATCGTATTATCGATTCGGTGCCATTGCTGGGGTGTGAATTGCAGGAAATTGTAAATGGTAATGTGGTGATCCAAATGGGCAAAATGGTCGGACATATCGATAAAGTGAGACATGAGACCACCGGCTTTGAGTAAGCGCTTAAACTCGGTTAGAATTTGCTGCAAAATATCCGGATAGACGTGTTCAAATGTATTATTAGAGGTGATTAAGTCAATACTGTGATCGGGAAGGGATAAATTTCGAGCATCGGCAACCAAATAACGGATGTGCAGTATTTCCAAAATTTTTTCAAAAGAAAGCTGAGCACCATGCTGTTGGAGGTATTCCAATTTATCCCATCGCGCATCGACCAGTTCTCCTAGGGCCTCCAGTTGCTCATGTTTGCGGTTGTTAATAAACTTGTTAACCGTGGTCAGCACCCTTTCTTTATTCATCAAACGGCTAATGTCAACAGTGTAAACGGTGGCTACACCAGACAAAAATAGACCTACGGGCACTACCGGATACCAGCCCGTGCCGAGTTCCAAGGATTGAACACCCCGGTTTTCTCCCTTGTATTTGCGATAAAAAGCCAGGTGGTGTCCCAAATGGATCAGCCGATCTTCAAAGTAGGCGTCTGACAATTGCACCCCTTTGGTGATGTATTTTTGAAATAAATAGTTGATCCTGTGCTTGTAAGGCAAAAAGGAAATCAATTTTTGAATAACGGCCTTGAGTATCCACTTCTTCATAACGGCAAATTTGCTCCGCAAATGTAAGGGAATTCACGAAAAGGGGATGAGACCAGTAAGCTTTCTTCCTGCGGGAATGAGAAATAGTCGCAAGCACTAATAGGGCAAAACCGCTAATTTTTCTTTTTGCAGAAGAGTGATTTCACTGCCGTTAATTTCCACCAGTCCATCAGCTTTGAATTCTGAGAGGGTACGAATCACCGTTTCTTTGGCAGTGCCCGTCATATTGCCTAAGTTCTCCCGTTTGATTTTGATGGTGACCGGACCGCTTCCTGTCTGGTTTTCCGCTAAGCGAAGGAGTGCATCGGCAATCTTCTTGCGTACGGAATTATAGGCCAGGTTAAGCAATTGAGCTTCTTTTTCGACGATGTTATTGGCCAACATTTTGATCAATTGGGCCGCTACATTGGTATTGGAATACAACAATTGCAGAAAATCATCCTTGGGGATAATACTCAGCTTGCAGCCCTCCAAAGTCTCAGCGCTTTCGGTATATGGCGTATTTTGAATGATGGGAATATAGCCTAAGAAGTCGCCGGTCGTAAGAATATCAATGATTAGTTCTTTGCCAAATTCATTGGTTTTGTAAATTTTGACACTGCCGGATTCAATAAAAAAGACCTGATGTGGATAGCCGCCCTCTTCAAAAATCTGATCCTTTTTCTGGTAGGTGCGGGTTTCGCGGTCTTTTGAAAGTTCCTGAAAAGCATTGAACCCCTTTAACTCATTGAAAAAGTGATCTAATCCGGCTCTGGTGCCATCAAATTGCTGGCGCAATCGTTCACTTTTTTTTAGTCGTAGTTCAATGGCATCAAGCAAAGTCACATCGTCAAACGGTTTTACGATATAGTCATCGGCACCCAGATTCATCCCCTTTCGGAAATCTGATTTTTCTGATTTTGCTGTTAGGAAAATAAAGGGAATATCTGCCGTTTCCGGCCGTTTACTTAAAATACGCAAGACCCCAAATCCATCCAACTGTGGCATCATTACATCGCACAAAATCAGGTCTGGCTTGTGTTCAAGGGCTTGGTCAACGCCTATTTTGCCATTTTCTGCACTGATGACATCATAATCCGAAAGCTCTAGAATTTCCACTAGATTCTCCCGAACGTCGGGGTTATCTTCTACGACTAAAATTTTTTTCATGGCCATTTTTTATGCAACTTCTTATTGTACAAAGCTAAAGATAAAACCCAAATGGGGTTAGGACCGCTTTTTTGGGGCAATATTTGCGGGTACTTTTATGGTGAAAGTACTTCCTTTTCCTTCCTGACTTTTAAAACTAATTTCGCCATCCATTAAGTCGACATACCGCTTGACGATGGTTAGCCCCAAGCCTGTTCCTTTAATGTTGGTTACATTAGTAGCCCGAAAGAAACGGGTAAACATATATTTTTGGTCTGCATGGGGAATACCCATTCCACGGTCTATAACTTCAACAATCAGTTGATCTCCTTCTACTCGGCAGGCTAGCGTGATTACGTCGTCTTCCTTGGAGTATTTGATGGCATTTGATAATAAATTGATCAAACTGTTTTTCAACAAATGTTCATCCATCAAAAAGGATTGCTCTTCGGGCAATAATTTCAATTCAATGGACTGTCCATTTTTGCAGAGGCTTTCGATTTCATCGATCAATTTATGACAAAAAGCATTCAGCGGAACAGGTTCGATATTGACTTCTATTCGGCCCTCCTCCAGTTTGCTCAGTGATAAGAAGTCATTTAAAATACTCGTCAGGTTCTCAACGGAAGATTTTATTTTCTGAATATGTCGATCGCGTTTATCCTGCTGTTCACTGAGCGTATAATGGGTCAACAGCGCGGCAGAAGACAATATAGTACTCAACGGGGTGCGAAATTCGTGGGAAGCAATGCTAACGAACCGGCTTTTGAGTTCGTTCAATTCCTTCTCTTTGGCCAAGGCTTTTTCTAGCTCGGATTGGCTGTTGAGCAAAGCAATTTCGGCAGCCTTTCGGTCTTTGATCTCTTTTTCCAGGCTCCGCTTGGATGCCAACAAGTGGTTGATCGTATCGGCCAGTTCCTCTGTGCGAGCTCTGACTCGATTTTCCAACTCTGCATTGAGCTCCTGAATGCGACGTTCGGCCGCTCTTTGCTTTGAAATATCGTGTAGGATACCCGTGAAAATTTTCCGCTCATTGAGCTGTACCTCACTAATACTTAGCCTAAATGGAAAGAGAGTGCCATCCTTTTTACGCCCTTCCAGTTCCCGGCCAATGCCGATAATGCGGGCTTCCCCGGTACGGGCATAGCGAGCTAGGTATTCATCGTGATTTTCCCGATGGGGAGTTGTCATCAAAATACTGACGTTTTTGCCAATTATTTCATCAGGGGCATAGCCGAATAGGGTCGCCGCAGCAGGGTTAACCAATTCTATGATGCCTTGCGCATTGATGGTGATAATCCCGTCCGTTGCTGTTTCAATAATTCCATTGAGCCGTAAGGCCGTTTCCCGCTGTGTTTCCTGTACAGGCTTTTGGTCCACTATAATTTAAGTTTGTACGATTTTCTGAATGCTATCGGTCAGACGTTGGATATCCGTTTCTACGGTATAAGCAGAAACTCCTACCCGGGTGACACCGCCGATTTCAAGAAGGTCTAATATTTCGATGCCACGTAATGCATAAAAATGGCCATCCCAGGCAAAGATATTATCTTCTGCCAAAGCACGGCAAATTTCAGAAGCTCTCTTTTCTGAAATTGTGAATGAAAGAGTCGGCGCCCGCTGTTCAACCTCCATGCTGGGGCCAATAATCGTTAATCCGCTAATGTTTGATAAATCCTGATACAATTTCCGGGCAAGTTTGTTTTCATGAGTTTGAATGCGATGCATGGCCGAAACCAATTGCGCCCTCAGGTTATTGCCCTCGCCCAAACTGGCAATGAAATCCACCGCTGCACCCACTCCGGCGATGGCAGCATGATTGAGCGTGCCGGTTTCAATATTGTAGGGCGCATGCTGATCAGTGGTGCGCAAGCGATAGGGGTTGATCCAATCCAATAGCCCCGGACGACTGTACAAAATGCCAACATGGGGGCCGTAAAATTTATAGGCAGAACACATCAAAAAATCACACCCAATAGCTTGCACATCCAACGAAAAATGTGGGGCATAGTGCACGGCATCAACCACCAACCAGGCACCAACCCGATACGAAAGTTGTCGAGCTAGCGCGATATTGTTGATCGTACCGGTGAGGTTTGAAGCGTAACCAATGGCTACCACCCGGGTCCGATCGTTGATCTTCGCTTCCATATCTTCATAGTCGAGCAATCCATTTGCCAAAAGCCGAACTTCTTTGACAACAATGCCTTGATCGCGTAAACTCAACCAGGGACCTCGGTTGGCCTCATGGTCTAACTGAGTGATCAATACCTCGTCCCCTACTTGCAATCCTCGTTCAATGGCACGGCTCAAGGCATAACAGAGCGAAGTCATGTTTTGGCCGAAAGAGATGCAGGAAGCAGCTGGTGCACCAACAAAAGTCGCCATTTTTTGACGCGCAGCGGCCATCACCTGATCGGTCTCTCTACTGGTGAGAAAAGCACCATGCGTATTGGCATTGGACTGTCGGTAATAGCCGCTAATAGCATCAATGACGACTTCTGGAACTTGTACCCCTGCCGGCCCATCTAGAAATACTAAAGACTTATCTCCAACGGTGCGTAGAAGTGCCGGAAATCGATTTCTCAGTTGTGCATTCATACCGTTAAATTAATCAATATGTACCATAAGATGGAAAAAAAGATCCGTTTAGTAAATTATGAATGATGTTTTTTATAACTTTACATGAATAATGGGTGTCCCCCCCTATCCGTTAGCTGAGAATCCCTTCTAAAAAATCAGCTGCACTAATTTATCTACCCTGGTAAAGGAATGACTATGGACTTGACCGTTCTTGTTAGTGGTCCTGTTGTTTCTACCTGTTTCACCTAAACCAATGCTTGTTTTTTGTTTTGAACTCCCCTTTTCTTTGGCATTTAGCCAAGGTTAAAATTAGTGGACCGAACAGATCATAAGTAAGCGTGTGTTATAGGTAGCTTTCTCATTGGAGAGAGGTACAGTTACAGTATTAAAAAGAGTTTCTTCTTTATACTACGAGATAAATCAGTACATGAATATGAGCAAAACAATTACACTTATCTTTTTCGTGCTATTCTTTTTCCTGGGATTCACAGGGACCGTACAATGTCAGATGATTTGGCCGGGAGATATCAACAACAACGGCGAGGTAACCGGCGTTGATTTGTTGTATTGGGGAATTGGATACAGCACGGCCGGCCCTCAAAGACCCAATGCATCTTCAAATTGGGAAGCACAAGCTATGGGGACAGCTTGGGGACAAAACTTACCAGGGGGGATCAATTTCGCTTACGCTGATGCAAATGGCGATGGCAAAATTAACACCTCTGATATGGACGATGCTATTGTGCAAAACCTCCATGAAACACACGGCTTTGTGTCACCCGATAATATTCCGGGTGAAGGCATTGAAGGTATCAATCCAGAGATCAGCCTCATTTCAGCGGTGAATCAGGTTACTCCTGGCACTCAGCTCGATTTTGAGGTGCGCTTGGGTACTTCTTCGCTTCCGGTGAATGACTTTTATGGCATGGTTTTTACCATCAATTATACCGAGGCGCTTTCACAAGGGGTACCAACCTTTGAAAAAGAGCCCGCTTGGTGGATTGGCCCGGGTGCCGGACAGGTGCGCATGATGACCTACCACAATTCAACGGATGGACTGATGGAAGTAGCCATTACCCGGATCAACCAGCAAAATGTTTCCGGGTCGGGAGTCATTGGTACATTTTCTATAAAGCTTGCCGATTTGAATGCCGCCAACTTGCCTGCACAATTTGAAATCGGCATTGAGGATATGATGGTGGTAAATAAGGACATGGAGGTCACGCGCCTCTCCACGGAAAAAATTAGAGTCGCCATCATTGAAAACCTCACCACCACGGATTGTCCCAACTTTGTAGATCCGGTTTGTACCCCAGATGGGGTGACCTACCTCAACAGTTGTTGGGCCGAAGCCGATGGGCAAACGGTTTATACCAGTGGCACCTGTTTTGGCGATTGTCTTGATCCCTGGGCTATCGATGCCACTCCGGATTGTGAAGACAATTATGAGCCAGTCTGTGGTTGTAACAATGTAACTTACGTCAATGAATGTTACGCCGAAGAAGCAGGTGTGTTGAGCTATACGCCAGGCCCCTGTAGCGGCAATAACGATTGTTACAGTCCTTCCCTGGTACTGACCAGCGCCGGTACGGAATTGGATGAAGATAATGGCGAAATTTCTATTAATTGCCCCACCTCTGAAGATCCGGTTTGTGGCTGTAATGGCATTACTTATACGAATCCTTGTGAAGCGGAAGCCAGTGGCATTACCTACTATACACAAGGGCCTTGTAACAATACTTGTGTGGATGCGAGTCAGATGGAGCCCGATGCAGTTTGCCCCACCATTTACGATCCCGTTTGTGGTTGTAATGGGGTGACTTATTCCAATGATTGTTTCGCTGACGCGGCAGGGGTAGTGTCTTATACTCCGGGCCCTTGTGGCGGCAGTTCGCCCTGGTGCGCAGAAGCTACACCGATTCAGTGTGGCGACTTTTTAGCCAATGAGTCAAACGTAGGAGCAGGCAACCAAATTACCTATTATCCGGGTTGTTCTCCTTATGCATTCCAAGGACCGGATCGGGTTTATGTATTGAATAAAACCACGGCCGGTGATTTGCAAATCGGCTTGGAAATTATTACCCCTGGCCTTGATCTCGACATCTTCTTGTTGTCCGGCAATTGTAATCAATTGAGCTGCTTACGTTCTAGTACGACCAATAATAGCCAGACCAATAACGAAGGCATCATTCTTGAAGATGCCCCGATTGGCATCTATTATATCGTGGTGGATGGACAGTTTTCTAACGCTGCCGGGTCTTATCGCATGGAAGTCAATTGTGGTTACCTTGATTGTAGCGAAGCTCAAGCCTTGAATTGTGGGCAGATCTATCAAGGTAATAATATCAATGGCAATGACGATGTCTCTCTTTATGGATGTGGCAACGTATTGAATGTAGAAAACAACGGCCCGGAAGTTGTGCATACCTTTACGGTAACAGAAACCGGACCTGTAGATATTTACTTGAGTAATCTTTCTGCCAATCTGGAATTGTTTCTGCTGGCGTCTTGCGATCGCGGTGATTGTCTGGACTACAGCCAGAATTCCGGCAACGGAAATGAACACATTTCAGCCTACCTGTCGCCGGGCACCTACTATGTGGTGGTGGATGGGTATAATGGAGCGACCAGTAACTATGACCTCCTGGTCAATTGTACCTCATACTGTAACTTCGGTTTAGAAAATGCAAATGTCACATCAGCTGATTGTGGCCATTCTAATGGTAGCATAACTGTTTCCTCCTGGGGAGGCAATCCTGGTTATTTGGTCTACTATTCCGGACCCGTTTCGGGAAGTTTTTACACCTATAGCAATAACTGTACGATCTATAACTTACCCGCGGGAACTTACACCATTACCAAAGTGGATGCTAGCGGGTGTGCTGATACCATCACGGTGGTGGTGCCGAGTAATGGTGGCTTGGTTACCTACCTCAATGATTCGAATGCCTCCTGTGGTTCAGGTGGATCGATCGCCTTCAATATTCAGAATGGCCAAGCACCGTATACCATTTACCTGTCGGGCACGGTCAATACGGTATTGACATCCAATACTTCTAATTTTAATATTCCCAACCTACCTGCCGGACCGTATACGGTTCAGGTGGTAGATGCGTTTGGTTGTTCTTCCTATAATACCATTACCATTGATCAAAGCGGAGGCAGCTTTACTTACTACGCCACACCTCACGGCGGTGATTGTGGGGAATTGGGATACATCCATATTGAAACATGGGGCGGTATTCCACCTTATAATATTCAAGTCTCTGGACCGGCAAGCGGTTCTGCGACTACAAACTATTCAAGTTTTAACATCATCAATTTGCCTGGAGGCACCTATACGGTAACCATCGAAGATGGCAACTGGTGTAACCATACGGAAACCATTGTGGTCCCTGGTGGCAACCTGGATTTAACGGCTGTGGCCAATCCTGGCTCCTGTGCTGAACCCGGCTCCATCTGGATTGATATTGATGGAGGCTCTCCCGCTTACACCATTAGCTGGAGTGGACCGGTGAGCGGATCGCAGGTCACCAATAGTGATAGCTATGAAATTGCCAACTTGCCTTCCGGTACGTATTCGATTACCGTGGAAGATGGCAACTGGTGTTCGGATTATCAGGTGGTTGTACTGGAAAATTCTAGTGGTACACTGCAAATGGTGATCCTGCCAATACCGGGGGATTGTGGCCAAACCGGATCGTTGTGGATTGATGTTTTCCATGGTGCAGGACCTTATCACTTTACTTGGACAGGGCCGGTTTCCGGCTCTACGACGACTTACAATTCAGGAGCGGATATTCCAAACTTGCCTTGTGGAACCTATATCGTTACCGTAACAGATAATAACGATTGTTCTACTACACAAACGGTTGTACTTAATTGTGGTGGAGATTTAGATATTGAAGCCAATGCGACACCCGGGGATTGTGGTCAACCTGGTTCAATATATGTGCACATCAACGGAGGAAGTCCTAACTACCATATCACTTGGAACGGACCAAGCTCCGGTTCCGTAAGTGTGAATTCTCCAAACTATATCATTCCAAACCTATCTACCGGAAACTATACCATCACGGTAACGGATTCCAACGGCTGCACGGATATCATTACGATTTATTTGAATAATGCTCAGGGCGGATCTCTCGATCTGGATGCCGAAGGATTGAGTGGTGTTTGTGGACAATTAGGCGGCATTTGGCTGGATATTATCGGCGGAAGCGCCCCCTATCACGTAACCTGGAATGGTCCGGTGAGTGGATCATTAAATACCAACAACAATGGCATCGCCATTCAAAATCTGCCTGGAGGAACTTACACGGTTACCGTCACGGATTATCATGATTGTAGCGGTAGTATCAGTGTCACCGTATATGTTCAGGAAGGTAATTTTTACATTAGTACGGATGCAGTCAATGGTATCTGTGGACAGAATGGCTCCATCTGGGTAGATATTTATGGTGGAGATGCGCCTTATACCATTACTTGGACCGGACCAAGTTCCGGCTCAGTGACCATCAATCAGGATTATTACAGTATTCCAAACCTACCAGGAGGCAATTATACGGTAACAGTGGAGGATGACAACGGTTGTACCGAAACTGACTACCTCAATATTTACATTTACGAAAGTGATCTGTACATCAGTACGGATGCGGTGAATGGCGAATGTGGGCAGAATGGCGCCATTTGGGTGGATATATACGAAAGTGAAGGACCTTATACCATAACTTGGACCGGACCAGTATCCGGTAGTGTGACTATTGCGTTGGATTATTACAACATTCCCAACCTGCCTGGTGGCGATTATACCGTAACCGTGGAGGACGACAATGGTTGTTCGGTAACCCACTACCTCAATATTTACATTTACGAAAGTGATCTTTATATCAGCGCCGATGTGGTGAATGGTGTCTGTGGACAAAACGGTTCCATTTGGATTGATATTTATCAAAGCGAAGGACCTTATACCATCACCTGGACCGGACCTGTTTCAGGCTCAGTAACCCTTGCAGAGGATTATTACAGCATTACCAATTTGCCGGAAGGCACCTATTCCATCACCGTAACGGATGGCAACGGCTGTTCGGTAACGCAAACCCGTACCGTTTACATTTATGAAGGTGACTTCCACATCAGCACCGATGCTGTGAACGGTATTTGTGGTGAGAATGGTGCGATTTGGATTGATATCTACAACGGAGAAGGCCCTTACACTATTACTTGGAACGGGCCCGTTTCCGGATCAATTACCGTAAATGAAGATTACTACAGTATCCCTAATTTACCAGCCGGCGACTACACCGTGACGGTGACGGATAGCAATGGTTGTTCTGATACCCACATCCTGACGATATTTATTTATGATGGCAATGTAGAAATCCACGCCTCATTGATCTACAATGAGTGTGGCCAATACAACACCATCTGGGTGGACATTATTGGTGGAGAAGGCCCGTACATCATTATGTGGACTGGCCCGGAATCTGGAACAGTAACTCCTCCCGGCGACACCTATGAGATCATGGATTTACCTCCGGGTACTTATTGGGTAAAAGTAACCGACGCCAACGGCTGTATGGATACTGTGGAAATTGTCGTTTATCCTGCACCGATGAACTTGTTACATTTGAATCCAATCAGTGGATTGTGTAATGAGAATGGAGCAATAGAAGTGACCATCACCGGAGGTACACCTGATTATCAGATCGGTTGGGCAGGACCATCATCTGGTTCCATCACCATTAGTGATACTTTCTATACCATTCCAAATCTTCCTGTTGGTAACTACACCATTACGCTCCAGGATGCCAATGGATGTACCGATGTGGAAAGCACGATCGTGACTGAAGGAGAAAGCGATGTGGATGTGTATACCACTGCCAATAATGGGGTTTGTGATGAAAATGGTTCCATTGAAGTAGAAGTCAGTGGTGGATCACCAAGTTATACCATTACCTGGACGGGGCCGGAATCTGGTTCTACAACCATTAATAATAACGAATACGAAATTCTGGATCTACCTTCCGGGACTTATACCATCACGGTTGAAGATGCGGAAGGTTGTGATGATAGTGAAACGGAGGTAATTACCATTACAGAAAATGATTTGGACGTCAATGCGGTGCCAATGATTGGTGATTGTGGTGATGACGGATCAGTTCATGTCAATATTGTAGGGGGACAATCTCCATTCACCATTACATGGGGCGGACCAACCTCGGGAAGTACAACTCAGAATGGTAATGGATTTGACATTCCAAATCCGATGCCGGGAACTTATACCATCACAGTAATTGATGCAAATGGCTGTAGCAATGTTGCGACGGTCACTTTGAATGCACCGGAAGGCTCACTTGATGTGGACCTTACGGCCTACAATGGGCCTTGCGGCGGCCTGGGGAATATCTGGTTGGATTTCAATAGTGGCTCACCAACCTATACCATCACCTGGACTGGTCCGGTGAGTGGTTCACACACTACTAATGAGAACTTTTACGATATTCTGAACTTGCCAACCGGTAGTTACACGATTACCGTGACGGATATCAATGGTTGTATCTTTACAGAAATAGTTGTCATCACCACCGTCATTGATAATCTGGATGCAAGTTTACAGGCGAATAATGGTGGTTGTGGGGTGCCCGGGTCAATTTACTTCGGTATTTCCGGTGGAACGGCGCCATTCAGTATCAGCTGGACCAGCTCCAACTCTTCTGGAACACAAATTACCAATAACAACAACTATACCTTGACCAACCTGCCAACCGGTATTTATCAAATTACAATTACCGATGTCAATGGTTGTGAAGAGCACCTGAGTGTGCAAATCTTGAATACCTCCAACAACCTGGTGGTCTATCCAACGGTTTTACACCCAACCTGTACCCAATCTGGTGTTATCGGACTGGTGGTGAATGGAGGGACGCCTGACTTTGATATCAGCTGGGATGGCCCGTCTAGTGGTTCGACCACGGTAAGCGGCAACAACTATGTCATTACCGGCTTGTCCGGCGGCACTTATACCGTTACTGTCATCGATGACGGAGGTTGTTCCTGGACCGAAAGCCTCTACCTGGACAGCTCTACGGATAGTCCGATGGTTGGCTTTGATGCGTCTGTCACCAACTTGAGTGTGACCTTTACCAATCAATCCGCGGTGGGGACTTACCATTGGGATTTTGGTGATGGCAATACTTCTTCTCAAGAACATCCGATCCATACGTATGCAGCCCCGGGCACTTATAATGTTTGTCTGACGGTGACCAACTCCTGTGGCACGAATACCTATTGTGAAGATGTGGAGGCTACCATGCCAGGTAGCATTGTGATGTTGGATATTGGCGAGGCCGCCGGTGGTTCCGGAGCCATCGTGCAAGTGCCGGTGTATATTTACAACTGCAACCTGATGGTTTCTCTGGCGGGTTCATTTGATGTTGAAAATGGCAACATAGCCGATATCATAGGCGTAAGCCCCGGGGTGATTACACCGCAGTACAATGTGAATAATGGCACCTTCAATTTTTATAGCAATACCGGACAGGGCGTGTCCTTACAAACGGGAGACATTCTGTTCTATTTGCAGGTGCAATTGACCGGCAATGGCGGCGATGAGTCCGATCTGATGTTTTCTGATAGCCCACTGGTTATTGAAGTAGGAGGGATGGCCAATGGGGTGCCAACCGTGCTAGAACATTCCACTTTGGATGGTCAGGTATCTATTGCTACCACGGGTATTATTGCTGGTACGGTAACAACGTGGGAAGGAGAGGCATTGGAAAGCACAACGATTACTATCCAAGGCAATAATTCCAATTTGGTAGAAGTAACCAATGCTAACGGTAACTATACCCTCCCTGATTTGCAATTGGGGGAAATGTATACCATCACGGCGGATCGGGATATGTCTCCAAGCAACGGCTTGTCTACTTATGCTTTATTTATCGGACAACGCTTTATCTTGGGTATGGAGCCACCACAAATCTTCTCTCCATACCAGATTATTGCCGGTGACGCCAACTGTAATAATGGCTTTACTACGCTTGATTTGTTCATTATCCAGCAATTGATTATTGGTGCAACGGACGATTTTGCTCAATGCCCTTCTTGGGTGTTTGTAGCGGAAGGCAATAATATGCCTACGGATTTTGATGCCTACAATGTCTTTCCATATAACCACGAAGCATCCATGATGGTGATGCATGATACTAGTGTGAACTTCATCGGTGTGAAGGTGGGTGACATTCTGGGGGAAGCCAGTCCGACACCATTTATGAATGAAGAAGTGGATGATCGCAATGATGAAGAGTTGTTCTGGCAAACCGGCAATCAGCAAGTCGCCGCAGGCGAATACTTTGATGTACCGGTGACCAGCAGCAACTTTGATGCAGTAGTGAGCTATCAGGCTGGTATTGCTTATGATGAAGACCGAATGAGCTTTGTGGAATTCCTGCCAAGTGATGTGGCAGCACTCTCAAATGTGGTGATTGGCACCAACGCTACTGACGAAGGACAACTGCGTTTGAGTTGGTTTAGCCTTGACGGCAATGAGTATGCGGCTGCGGCCAATGAAGTACTCTTCACGCTGCGCTTCCAGGCGGAAACCGACATCGAAGATCTGACAGGATTACTTGAAATCAGTGATCGTTACCTGTTGCCGGAAGCCCACAATCAGCTGGGAGAAGCCAGTGATATTGTGATGGAAATTACCGATTTGACGACTACTGATACCGATGAAGATGTGGCCGTGGGTTACCGCTTGTATCAAAACCAGCCTAACCCATTCAATAACTCAACCAAAATTCGTTTTGATCTACCCGAAGCGATGGAGGCCGTACTGACCATCCACGATAATTTGGGCCAGGTGATCAAGCGCATTAAGGGCGACTACATCGCAGGACAAAATACCATTACCCTCGACGATCTGCAGCTCGAAGGCGGCGTGTACTACTACACCCTGACGGCAGGCAAATTTGCAGGTACGAAGAACATGGTAATACTGAAATAAACCCTTACGGGAACAACGACAATTAATCGCTAAGCCTGGACGTTCTCACATGAGAATGTTCAGGCTTTTTAAGCAATCCACATACAACCAATGAGAAAATTAACATCTACCTTTCTACTGCTGCTAGTGGGAGGCCTTGCTTTTTTATCTGCTCAGAGCGTCCGCCTTACCCTACCGGAAATTGATACCCAACCCGGAGAAGAAATTCAGGTGGGCATTACTACGGAAGGATTTGACTCCATCGTCAGTATGCAGTTTTCCATCAATTGGGACCAAACCGTTATCGAATACCTTTCCTACGAATTGGCCGATCTAAATCAGGTCGCCATTGGCGACTTTCAGGCCGATGAGGGCGAGTTGCGTCTGTCGTGGTTTGGGCCGGAAGGCATCGGCGTGAGTTTGCCCGACGGCAGCACCATTGTCAACATCAATTTTTCCGTAGTCGGTAATTTTGGTGACGAAACACCGGTGGAGATTACTGACATCCCCCTGGTCATTCAAATCTTTCAGGAAACAACGACACCGGGCATTTTTGACTCTGTCATGCTAGTGCAAGACACGGGATTGGTTCGAATTATTCAGCCCGGAGCCTTCACTTTGCAGGCGAATGATTTAAGTTGCAATGGTGATTCTACCGGCAACATTCAAACCAGCATTGCCAATCCCGATTCGTATACCTATAACTGGACGGGGCCCAATGGTTTTACTTCTACCGATGCCGACATCAACAATCTGGTGGCTGGTGATTATGCTCTGACGGTCACTGATAGCGAGGGGGAAGTGATCTTTTCCGATACCATCACGCTTTCTGAACCGCCACCGTTGGTCTTAAGCGATCTGCAAATCGGAGAAGCCGATTGTACGATTGGTGATGGTACAATCAGTTTTTCCATTTCCGGAGGTGATACTCCTTATACCTATGATATTGGCAATGGTCCATCCAATGATCCAGCGTTCACAAATTTGGCTCCCGGCGATTATTTTCTGACGGTAACGGATGGCAGCAACTGCCAATTATTGGATACGCTAACCGTCACTTCAACCAATGGACCACAATTGGATTTAGGGGGAGAATTGTTGCTGTGTGGTGGAGAAAGTGCCGTTTTGGATCCTGGGCAGCACAGCAGTTATTTGTGGTCTAATGGAGCTACTACGCCAACTCTGACCGTGAGCAACTCCGGAACCTACAGCGTCACGGTGACCAACGACCTCGATTGTGAAGCCACCGATCAGGTGACGGTCATGATCTCGCCGGATGCGGAAGTGATGGTGGGCAATGACTTTCTGGAATTGTGTCAGGGCGATAGTCTGCAATTGATGATTTCCGGTGGAGATACCTACCGGTGGATTGATCCAAACAATAGTTTGAGTGCAGTAAATATTCCAAACCCGCTCGCTTTTCCAGAAGATACGACCACTTACACTGTAATTGTAGAAAACAGCTGTAATGCCGATACCGCTGACTTGCAGGTCGTGGTCTTTCCGATTGTGGCAACTGCAGGAGCCGATACCTGTATCGCCGAAGGAGGTGTGGTGAAATTTGCGGCAAGTGGAGGGGTGGCCTACGAATGGGCTCCTACAAATTTTCCGGTTAGTAATCCCGTTATTCCAGATCCGGTTGCACAGCCAACAGATAGTACTTTGTATTCTGTGATCATCACGGATGAAAATGGTTGCGTGATACAGGATTCCGTCATTGTATTGGTGGGCTCCGATCCGCTGACTAGTATTAAGGGCATCAACCTGATCACACCGAATGGCGATGAAAAGAATGATGTCCTAGAGTTTGGCAGTTTACATAAGTTTGGCGAAAATAGTCTCAAAGTCTACAACCGTTGGGGTGATTTGGTGTACCAAAAAGTCAACTATCAATCCGATGACGAACGCTTTGAAGGGACCTCCAAGGGGCAACCTTTGCCTGCCGGAAATTATTACTACGTGCTCGCCTTCCGCAGCGGCGAGATCAAACAAAAACTGACCATTCTCCGGGATTAAAACCTATTTGCGCCAAGCTAAAAATGAAAATAATGCAAACACATATACAATTCAAAATTCGCCTTCTGGTCTTTGCCGCCCTATGCTTTCCACTTTTTGCAATGGCCCAACAACTTCCTGATCGCAGTGCCTTTTCAGAAACCGATTTCATCTGGAATCCGGCTATGACGGCGGTTTACGATTATTGGGAATTGGGGGCGAGCTACCGCCAGCAATGGGTCGGTTTTGAAGATGCTCCGTTGACCGCAACCTTGAATATGCAGTATCCATTTTTGAAGCAGAATGCCAGTCTGGGCGGCTTCTTCATGCACGACAATCTGAGTCCGATCCAGTCGAACACCTTCGCCATGACTTACGCGTACAAGATCCGCTTCAAGCGCCGCAGTGCAGACCAGCTCTCGATCGGGATCATGGGCATGCTCAACCACATGTTTCTCGACGGCCTGGAAGTGGTGGTTAATGATCAAGATGACGAATACCTGCCCGGTGCAGAGGGCAATAAATTTTCTCCGAATATCGGATTTGGTGCTTTTTATACCAGTTACGCCAAGGATGATTTTGAGAAGAGCTTTTTCTTCGCCGGCCTGGCGGTGAATCAGCTATTGCCTTCCAATTTGATCTTTGATGAAACGGGCAGCCCCGCCAATTTGAAGCGCGCCATTCACGGTAATGCCACCATCGGATATCGGTCTATTGAAGGAGATTTGTATATCGAACCATCGGTGTGGGTGAATTACAGCGCCGTGAATATCCTCAACGCCACCTTCAACCTGAAGGTCGAAAAACACGAAGCCTTCTGGGCGGCGCTGAATCTTTCCACGAATAAAACGCTGGCCATCCAGCTCGGCACCATCCTCAATAAGGGATTGGTGAAAAACGGTACCCTGCGCATCGGCACCATGGGTTCGTACAATATCGGATCATTTGGGAAAGCCCGGGGATTGGGATATGAATTTTATCTGGCGTACCGGTTTGAATTGTAGCCCTGCATTTTTGGTTTGGTAAAATTTATTTCATCGGAAAAACCTCCTGCTGTGTATTTTTAGATAGCGCACCGCTGGCGCGCAATACCCCTCCTGACCGTCTCTACAAAGATTAG
>CAXHCA010000037.1:0-49961 GCA_964015035.1 uncultured Saprospiraceae bacterium | reverse complement strand
CCTGAATAGCTTGCCCGAATATACTTCAGGGATTACCTCCAAACAAGCACTAAGGACTACCGGCTGGTGGATGGAGCTCAGTTTCCATTCCTTTTGGAGTTGATCCCCAGTGACCGGAAACCCATTTTGATGAATTATCATCGCATAGAAACCAATGTCTCATTTCCGAATGGGTTTTTCACTTTTAAAAAGAAAAAATAAAATCACCAACGACTATGAAAAAATTAATGACCAGCTTGCTGTTGGTGCTGTTTGTGACGGCACTTTCAGCAGAAACCACGACGGATGATCTCTACCAATACAGCGTAGATTTGATCAATATTCAGGACGATAAAGTGCAGGTGGAGTTGACTACGCCCAAGATCAAAAAGAACAAGATCAACTTCTATTTCGCCAAGATCATTCCCGGCACCTACACCGTATATGATTTTGGGCGGTTCATTACTGATTTTAAGGCATTGGATGCCAGTGGAACGCCGTTGGCGGTACAGCGTAAAGACATCAATACCTTTGAAATTAGTGGAGCCAAAGGGTTGAAAACCATTACCTACAAGGTAGATGATACTTTTGATGACAATCCGGGAAAACCGGTCTCCGGCATGTCAGGTACAAATATAGAGGCCTCTCGGGGAGTGGTGCTCAATGGACATGGCTTCTTCGGCTATTTTGAAGGCATGAAAGACCAACCTTTTGAAATTGAAATTCACAAACCGAGTGAATTTTACGGAGCAACTGCCTTAACACCAAAGGTTTCTACTGAAAAGAAGGATGTTTTTGATGCCGCTAATTTCAATTTTTTGGTAGATATGCCCATGCTCTATTCCAAACCCGATACCACTACCCTGCAAGTCGGCAATGCGGAGGTACTCATTGCGATTGACTCGCCGGGTGGTTTGGTAACTTCATCCTACATTGCTGAAAATTATGCGGAAGTGTTGGAGGCCGAGATGCATTATATGGGCGGTAAGTTGCCGGTAGACAAATACGCTTTTCTCATGCATTTTCTTGCACCGGGTACTCAGATAGGCACCGGAGCGCTGGAACACAATTACAGCTCTTTATACGTCTTGCCTGATGTGCCGCAAGAACAGTGGATTCAACCTTTAAAAGACATTTCTGCCCACGAATTTTTTCACATCATTACCCCGTTGAATGTGCATTCCGAGCAGATTCAGTACTTTGATTTCAACGATCCGGAAATGTCGCGCCACTTGTGGCTATATGAAGGGGTGACCGAATACTTTTCCCATCATGCCCAATTGGTAGGCGGCTTGACGAACCTGGAGCACTTCATGGGACAGATGTCGCAAAAGATCAACAACAACCTGCAGCATTATACCGATGAGTTGCCCTTTACGAAGCTGAGTCGCTATTGCCTGGATGAATATGGGGATGAGTATGGCAATGTGTATGAAAAAGGAGCCCTGATCGGCTTTTGCCTGGATGTGTTGTTGCGCAAATATTCCAGTGGGAAGATGGGGCTGATGGATTTGATGAATGAAATGATGGCGACCTACGGCCACGAGCGGCCATTTAAAGACAGGAAGTTATTTAAGGAAATTGTCAAAAGGAGCCATCCCGAAATCAAGCAGTTTTTCAAGCGATATGTAGACGGTGAAGCCTCACTACCGTTGAATGACATTTTGCAAGAACTAGGCTATACTTATGTGCCGGCACAAGACTTTATGGATTTTACCTATGGCAATATTTCACTGGGATACAATTCAGAAGAGGGGCGAGTGATTATTACGTCTATTGCTTCCCTGAACGAATTTGGCAAGAAGATGGGGTATCAGGCCGGTGATGAAATCGCTAAAATTAACGGAGAGGCTTTTCCAGAAGAAGCACCCTTTTCCCTTTTTGGCAAACAGAAAGCCAATTTTAAAGAGGGGGAATTGCTGGTATTGGATATTGTGAGAACCGATGAAAACGGGCAGACCAAAAATATGCAACTATCCGCACCTATTCAAAAAGTAAAAATGGCAGGAGAAGCAACAATCAAGCCCGTCCAGCAACCAACGGAAGCCCAGAAACAAATGCTTAAGCAATGGATGCAAGGGGCAAATCAAACAAAACGATAATTTCATCGTAGGAAGGTCAGGAGGCGTATCATCCTTTTTTTCATCAGCCGGAGTTGCCTCCTCCTTCCTTTTATTATATTAGACTTGTTAAAGGTATATTCTTATCTTTCGGGCAAAAAATGAGACCTGTTCATTTTTCCCGCATTGTGGGCATTTCATTGGTGATAGCCCTTTGCTTTTCCTGCCTGTTTTCTTCCTGTACAGAAAACCCCGCTGCTGAATCGGCAACGAATACCGGCAAAAAACACACCGTCATTTTTGACACCGATGCCAATAACGAGTTAGACGATCAGCATGCCTTGGCCTATCTGCTTTTTAATGGAGACCACTTTAATGTCAATGGAATTACCGTCAATGCCACCAAGAGTGGCGGCGACATTGATAGTCAATATGAAGAAGCCTTACGCATCATGACCCTTTGTGAAATGGATGGCAAAATTCCGCTTCTGAAAGGCGCAAATAGTGATTTTACAGCCATTAAAAGCCAGGTGGAATCCGGTCAATTTGATGGTTCAGAAGCCGTGAATTTCATCATTGCGGAAGCCAATAAAATGAAAAGAGAAAAATTGGTTTTACTGGCTGTTGGCAAATTGACCAACGTCGCCTTAGCACTCAAAAAGGATCCCACAATTGCTGACCATGTGCGCATTGTCTGGCTGGGTTCCAACTACCCGGATCCAGGAGAATACAACCAGGAAAACGATACGGCAGCCCTCAATTTTGTATTGGCGCAAGAGGTTCCTTTTGAAATTGTCACGGTTCGTTATGGCAAGGATTCGGGGACGGATGCGGTGAGGGTGAAGAAAGGCAAAATTGACTTTGAAATGCCGGGAAGAGGCCCCCGCATTGCTCCGGGGATTACGGGCCGTCATGGCGGTACCTTCAAGAGTTTTGGTGACTATTCCGTCAATTTATTTAAACACATTGATTACCACAACAGCGCTCAGAGTCGGGCCTTATTTGACCTGGCAGCGGTAGCCATAGTGAAAAACCCCAATTGGGGGCAATCGAGAACCATTGCCGGTCCACAACTAGTGGAGGGAGAATGGATCGATCAGCCGGAAAATAATCGGGAGATCAAGCTTTGGGAGTATTTTAACCAAGATGAAATTATCGCTGATTTTTTTAATACCATCAAGCATTACAAGAAGGTCGCACCCCGATAATTTACTGGCTTCATTACCAAATATTTATAATTTGGCTTCATTGTTTATCTTTGTGGTGAAATTAGCCCGCCTCAGTTAAAAACCCTTGAAAGCTTTATTGTAAAGAAGATTGTTATGATGACCAAAATCATTGTTGCTTCAAAAAATCCTGTGAAAATTGAAGCTGCCCTACAAGGGTTTCAGGAAATGTTTCCGAAGAAAGAATTTCAAGCCACAGGAGTGAGCGTTCCTTCCGGGGTGAGTGATCAACCGCTTGGCGATGAAGAAACTTATCAGGGAGCACTCAATCGCGTGCGCGGAGCTCGTGATGTACAACCGGAGGCTGACTATTGGGTAGGTATTGAAGGAGGAAACCTGACTACGAGGCACGGCGTGGAAACCATGGCCTGGGTGATTGTTTTGTCAAAGGATAGAATGGGAAAGGCACGAACAGCTGGATTCTATTTGCCGCCCAAAGTGGTGGAATTATTGGATCAAGGCTACGAATTGGGCCATGCTGACGATATCGTTTTTGGGGTGGATAACTCCAAACAAAGTACCGGCTCAGCAGGGCTATTGACAGATAATGTGATGAACCGGCTCAGGTTTTATGTGCCCGCTGTTATTTTGGCATTGATTCCCTTTAAGCAAACCGCCCTTTATCCAAAAGAAAAAGTGTAGTGAGCGGCGCATTGTTCAAACAGGTTTCAAGATTTTCCCTAAACCTTAACCCCTCCCCAAGCCTCATTTAGATTAATATTTATCGTTCTTTGACAAATTTTGTGGTCAGGCTAAAATATAAATCAAAAGTGCCTTTAGAAGCGTTGGTTTATATTTTTGATTGACTTTGAATCACGGAATTTGTTAAAGAACCAAATTTATTACATAAATAACAGCCTATCTATAATCTTATTAACAAAACTTGACCAATATGAAAAGGATTTTATTTACACTTTGTTTTTTCGGCCTATTGTTGAGTAGTTGCAAGAATGCAGGAGGAGAACAAAGTACAGCGAATGTGGTGCAAGAAGAACCTCGTGGAGCCGATAACATGGCTTATAAGTGGGGGGCGATGGCACTCAAGGCAACGGCCAATGATACAGAAATGTTCAAACCCAGGCCAACCATTACTTCGCGCTACCTCGGATTGATTTTTACTTCGGTTTTTGATGCATGGACGCGTTATGACGAAAAGGCAACACCTACTCATCTTACCGGAGTAGATCGTCGTCCTGCTGAGGAGCGGACCTTGAAAAACAAGGAAATAGCCATTAGCTACGCGGCGTACCGAGCCATGAATGAGTATTATTACTCTGATTCTACTATGTTTAGAAACTTTATGGTAGAATTGGGCTACGATCCGGATGATAACTCCATGGATCCAACCACACCGGTTGGTATTGGTAACCTGGCCGCTAAGGCAGTGATTGATGGTCGTCGTGGAGATGGTTCTAATATGCACGGAGATGTAGAGGGGTCGAATGGACAACCGTATTTTGATTATACGGGCTACCAACCGGTCAACTCTCCTGATGAGAATACGGACATCAACCGTTGGCAACCTAAATATTTTTCCGATGGGAAAGGAGGCAAATATGCGCCTGGTTGTCTGACACCTTATTGGCAATTGGTTGAGCCCTTGATGCTGGATAGCGCCAGTCAATTCCGTCCAGGCCCTCCACCGATGGTGGGTTCTGATCAATTGGAAAAAGAGGTGCAGGAAGTGATGGAGCTACAGGCCAACCTAACCGATGAACAAAAAGCGTTGGTAGAGTTTATGCGCGATGGACCGCAATCCGTTCAGCAGGCAGGCCACTGGTTGATTTTTGCGCAGGATGTGTCGGTCATGGACAATCATACTTTGGATGAGGATGTTAAAATGTATTTCCTCGTAGAAGCGGTAGCCATGGACGGTTTTATTGCCTGCTGGGATTCAAAAATGTATTATGACTTCGCGCGCCCTTATGCCTTGGTGCATAAGTACTACGAGGAGCAGATGATTAAGGCATGGGGCGGCCCAGATCGCGGATTTATCAGTATGAAAGGTAAAGAATGGCGGCCTTATTCTCCCGAGACTTTCCTTTGCCCTCCGTTTCCTTCTTACGTTTCTGGTCATAGCACCATTAGTGGTGGTTGTGCAGAGGCACTAAAATTATTTACTGGTCGGGAGGAATTTGGCGTAGAGGTAAAAATGGTGGCCGGTGCTCTGACGGAACCCAATAACTTGGGAGATACGGTGACCTTGCGTTTTCCAACTTTTACCGAAACTGCCGAGATGGCGGGAATATCCCGGGTAATGGGCGGTTATCACATTCAGGCAGACAATATTGCCGGACTGCAATTGGGACGTGATGTGGCTCATAAGGTTTTTGAAAAATACCAGAAATTGATCAACGGTCAGTCGGAGCAGATGGGCATGAAGTAAGAAGAGTTTAGTGTTTAGAGTGGAGTCGACTTCGCCACGGGCTTCGGCGATCGAAGGAGTTTAAAGGTTAATGTTTAGGAGGTTAATGCTGTTTATAAGGTTTATCTTTAACGGCATAAGAAAGCCAAAGCATGCCCAATTCTGTAAATTCTTTTAATCCTGCTAAGCGCTGTTGATATCTGCACTTGATAACTTGAATTTTAGCTTTTTGGAAGAAATGATTGGGGTTTAAAGCCCGTCATTTCTTCCATCTTTCTTCCTAAGACCTACTCCCCAAAGCCGAATGCCTAAAACCTGTTCCCACCATGAAATTTTCCGCAGTTGATTTACAAAAAGACATTTATATTGCCGGGATGGGAGGTAAGAAGCCGCTCATCCCGGTGGATTTGAATGAGCTGGAAACATTGGCGAAAGCCAGAATGAGTACCGCGGCTTACGCCTACGTGGCCGGAGGTGCCGGTATTGGTACCAGCATGCTGAACAACCGGGAAGGGTTTAATCAATATCGCATCGTGCCGCGCATGCTGCGGGATGTATCGGAAAGAGATACCAGTATTGAATTGTTTGGCCAGCGTTTGCCAGCGCCTATCCTGGCGAGTCCGGTGGGTGTCTTAGACCTTGCTCATCGCGAGGCAGATTTGGCAGTAGTCAGGGCCTTGAAGGAGTTGGGTATACCAATGATTTTTTCCAATCAGGCATCCGTATCGATGGAGGATTGTGCTGCTGAACTGGGCGATAGTCCGCGTTGGTTTCAACTATACTGGAGTAAATCTAATGATTTGGTGGCCAGTTTTTTACAGCGGGCAGAAGCCTGCGACTGCAGTGCCATCACGGTCACCCTGGACACCACGATGCTCGGTTGGCGCATTCAGGATTTAGATCAGGCTTACCTCCCGTTTTTACGGGGAAAGGGCATCGCACAATACACCAGTGACCCCGTTTTCCAGCGATTGCTGGATGAACCGGACCCTACGATGGCCGTCACGCCCAAAAGACAACTCACTTGGGAATTGATTCGATCGGTCATTGCCTTAAAGGCCAATTATCCGGGTGGTTTTTGGAAAAACCTGCGTTCTGATCGTCCGCTAAAGGCGGTGCGCAAGTTTGTCAGTATTTACTCTCGCCCGTCCATTCGCTGGGAGGAGTTGCCGTTTTTGCGGGAGCATACCTCATTACCCATCATTCTTAAAGGCATTTTACATCCCGATGATGCCCGCAAGGCTGTGGATGCCGGTGTGGATGGCATCATTTGTTCCAACCATGGCGGGCGTCAGGTAGACGGGGCCATTAGTACGATTGAAGCATTACCCGGAATCATCGAGGCGGTCAATGGACAAATTCCCGTTTTGATGGATAGTGGCGTGCGCTGTGGTGCGGATGTGCTGAAGGCCTTGGCGTTGGGGGCAAAAGCGGTATGCATTGGTCGGCCGTACGTATACGGATTGGCCTTGGCCGGGCAGGCGGGCGTAGAGGCCGTGTTTAAGCACCTCATGGCTGATTTTGAATTGAATATGGGATTGGCGGGGTGTACTTCCGTGGAGGAATGCCGGGCGCCTGGGGTACTGAAGCGGCTGGGTTAGTAGGATTTTTTACTGTTGGGAAACAACAATTTTTTTTATACAACGCTCCTGTGGCGTAGTGATTTTTACAAAATAAGTACCGGAAACCAAGGTGGAAGGTAGGTCAATGCCTGGATTCTTGCCCACTAGTTCAACCGATTGAGTTGCGCCAATCTTTTGCCCCGCCGCATTAAAAAAGTCCAATTGGGCAGACAAGGAAACGGATTCTGAAAAATGACATTGTAACTGCTGGTCGTGTACTACCGGATTTGGGGCCAGGACAAAGCCCTCACAACCGTTAGTTAGGGTATCCGGGAAAATAGAAGTGAGCCCCACCAGCCAAACATTTCTATTGTAAGGCACATTAGGGGTAGGGACCAGGTCTCCGTCTTTAGAATCAGATTCCCCAAGCATGATAATTTCTCCCCGGTCATTAATCAGTAAATCTCTGCCGGATTCTCCTCCAGAGCCTCCAAAGGTTTTTTCCCAGATTAAGATGCCATTTTTATCCATTAACAGAAGCCAGAAGGCAACTCCAAATCCAAATTGATGACTAATGTCTCCATCGTTAGAAAGTGTGCTGCCAAAAACAATTAATTGGTTGTTAAACCACTTGATGCCACTGGCATATTCAAATTTGGAACCACCATAAAGTCGACTCCAAATCCTAGTTCGGTAATTATTGAGTTTAAGCACCCACAAATCCTTTCCCAATAGGTCATCATTATTAGGAATACCTACATTGTCAGAGTAGGCTGAACCTGCAATTACAAAGCCATCATTGTCCTCAACGATAGAAGAAAAATAATCAACTTTAGGGCCACCATATACTCTATTGGTCAGAATATTCCACTGTTCATCCAATTCTAATACCCAGCCATCGGCTTCTCCTGAATTTTCGGGTACATCGTAGTCACTACTGGCAGATTCTCCCACCAATATTAAGTTGCCATTACTCAGGACTAGAGCATCGTGCAGTGCATCTGTTTTTGACCCACCAAAACTTTTCGACCGGAGGATGTCCCCATTTTCATCGATTTCAAACAACCAGACATCACCTTCACCATAAAGATTTTGTACATCATGGTCTGGTGAATTTGTATAGCCTACTATCAGAAAGCGTTGCTCGGTGAGCGCAAGGATTCTTTCAGGGAAATCCGGACCGGAACCGCCGTAATTCCTTTTCCATACCAGATCTCCGTTGTGGGTGATTTTAAGGATCCAGATATCGCTTGATCCATAATTTTCCGAAAAATCTTCTTCCTTTGATGGCGAGGATACCGCCACCATAAAGCCATCTTCTATTTCACAAGCGTCAACGGGGTGTTCCGTACTGGGGCCTCGAAAAATCCTCGTCCATTCGATGTCCCGATTTTTATTGAGTTTATATATTTTAATGTCTCCGGCATCAAATTCTTTATCAGGATCAGTTGGGGGGGCAACCCGGGTAAGGATCAGCAAGCCCTCATCATGGGTGGGAATCATTTTTTGGACAAAATCGTCATTGCTATCTCCCAGCGACAACTGCCAGGCTATATCCGGAGCCTGGCTCCAGGCACACTGGACCAAAAAACATAGCAGTAAAGCTAGAAGTATTTGTTGTTGATGCAGGCTTTTCATAGCAATATGAGGTAAAAGTGAAAGACCAGATGAGAAAAGGAGGCTCCCCTATTCCCATCTGGTTTTTTTCTTAATTATTAACGATAATTTTTTTCAAAAAAGAGCCGGTAGAAGTCTGTAGCCTTATCCAGTAGACTCCGGCAATTTCCGGCATCTGGATTTGCAGCGCTTGTTTGTTAGAGCGATCACCACCAATTTTTTGACCTTGTGCATCAAATAGCTCATAGGATTCAATAATTTGTTGATTGCTTATTTGAACTGTAAGCCATTTTGACGTAGGGTTAGGAAACAGAACGACCTCTTGTTGAGCGTTTGATTTGCTTGGGGAAGACTTTCTGACTTTGGTTTGTTGATCGGTATCTGCGGCTCTAAATGGACCTCCGCTAAAGCCGGGAGGGCAAATATCAAATTGCACGTATTGGCTGGACACTCCACAATCATTACCGGCCCGCATCGTCACCTGGACACAGATATCATTGGGAATGGTGTAAAAAGGACTTAACTCAGTTGTTGTTCCGGATTCTGAAAAAATAGGCTGTCCAAATGCATTAAATCCGTCAATTCGATAGGCGTAAAACGTGGCGTAGGAAACTTCGTAAAAGAAAATATCCCAGGTGCCAGGTGAAGAGTTGGGGGTTATTTGAATACCGTATGGTCCCATCAGTTCAGTAGGTGGGCCAATGTGAAAACGCCTTTCGTAGGTCACAGTTTGCCCCTGATAATCAAAAGTAACACTAATTGAAGCGTTACCTGGGCTAGTCGCTTGAAATTCTTTAATATTGGCAGCAGGATCATTGAGTAGTGTGAGGTTGTTATAACTCCAACTGATGTTGGTGTAGGGATCAAACTGGTTGTAGAAAGTTGCTTTAATGGTATCTCCTGCGCAGACTACTTCCCCAAAATTTCCAATCACAACCTGGTTTGCTTCCAGGATGAGGTCAAATGCATAATTAACCGGTGGTGGTTCGACGAGGCAAGCATCATTAGGCCTACTGTAAGCTCCATTAAATCCATTTAGATACTTGCACACCAGTGTTTTGGTCGTATCAGCAAAATTTGCAGGATCAAAATTTGTGGGGCAAGGTCCAGCATTGATGCATTCTTGCCCACTATCCATAAGCCCACATAGACAAATGTGCGGAAGATCCATTGTATGACCAATTTCGTGAGCTGCTGCTTGCCATAGGTCTGTATTTGAATTTGTACTTGTCATTTCTGATGATACTGAATATGACCAGCTCCAGTAGTGGCCGTTATCATGTGTAGAATAAACGGGATTGTCAGATCCACAGAGGCTTGGTATTCCCGGACCATTTACCACCCCAAATCCATCAAGTTCTTTACCTGAAAAAAAATGTACATGATCCCTATGTACATTTGTTAGATTATTGTTCCAATAGTTTTTTATCTGATCCCAGTTAGCCTCTAAACCATCGTAATCATAAGGGTCATCGGTTGTAGCGGGTACATCCCACAGGTGTACATATGTCAAAATAACGTACAAATTGAATTGTGCATACAATCCATCAATCTCGTTTATTCTTCGTTCTATTTCAGAAATAACCAGCTCTTTTCTTTGCTCAGAAGGAAGAGAACTATTTCCACCGTACATTTGAAAAAATTCCCAGTCAGTTTCAACTGCCAGTTCAATATACCTAGGGTTATTATTCCAGTCCAAATCTGATTTTTCATCGCAATCGGTTCTCCAGTCCAGACTTTCGTTAAAGGAGCCGGAGGGAACAATAGTATCCACTTCCGTTAAGCAAATAAAATCAGAGGTGTCAAGGCGGGCAGTACTTTCATAAAGTACGTAAGTATCCTGCAGGCTGGGGTCGAAGGGCTCCTGTAATAAGTCCGGTGCTGGATCAATTTCAAATTGTTTGCCATAGCTAACGAAATAGCCACTGATTTCCCTTTCACTTATGAAAAATCTGGCAATTTGATTGGTATCATTATTTACATACCCCTTATAGGTATTACATGCGCCTTTCTGATCAATGAAATCTCCTGATAAAGTGGATCGCATGATGATCATATCGCTGGACCGGATTTCATTTTCCTCCAGTTCCAACAGCCAGGTACTATCACCAGCCATCAGAAGGATGGACGCACTGGAAGTTTGATTTTTTAAGTGATTTTTTAAATCCTTGGACTCAAGGCGGATGACGGAATAATCATCAAATAGAGCAGCAAGCTTGTTTTCTTGAGAGGAAAGGAGAGGAATGTCATTGCTTCCTACGTTAAATTGAGCTAGAAGTAAGGATGGCATTAGACAACAAGACAAGACAAGACAAGACAAGACAATGTTTTTCATCTGAGAGATTTTGGTAAAGTAATGTACGCAAGTTATTTTAATAACACAGAACACGCAAGAAATAAAAGTTAAACTTTAAAATTATTATTGTAATATGACTTCTGGTAGGTATTCTTTAACCTGGAGCAATGAGGTATTTCAACCTTACCTATAAGATTGATATTAGAATGGCGAGACATGACCGGATGGGGAAGGTATTGCATCCGATGTTCTAAGCCTTATTCCCCGTTATTTTCTTTAAAAAGATTCTTCCTCTGAGCCGCTTTTTACCCAGGATATCGGAGGTGACTTCCTGCCAATAACCTTCCAGCGTAGACCCGAAGATACTTCGGTTGTAAATGGCCTGGAATTTTCGTAAAAAGGGAGGGATCAGGGACAGGTCTACTTCCAGGTCTTCCGGGATTTCCAGTTCTTCAAAATAGATAGATTGGTCGTAATAATAGCGCCCTTTGAAGTCCATTTCAATCACACTTTTGTCTTCCAGGAACAGATAGGTGCGCCCTTTGACTTCTGCACCATTTACTTCAATGACCAACTGAAATTTTTGATCTGCTCTTTTACCATTGTGGGTAATGGTGCCTTCCCACCGGCCATCCAAGCCTTTTTGGGCAAGAGCTGAAAATAGAAACAGGGTACAGAGGAGCGTAAAACTTAGTCTTTTCATGGGCTCAAAGATAATTAACTTGTACCCACAGATGCAAGTTTAGCCGTCTTTGGCGTATGCTACTTCGACATTTTATGAATATAGGCCCGCAAATCCTCCAATTGCTGATCACTCATCTTCTCTTTGGTATAATTGGGCATATAGGCCATCTTACCGGGAATAGGGGAGGTACCCCAGCGGGCTACCTGGTAGACCGAATAGCGGGTGTAACGTGGCAAGTGGTGCTCCAGAAACTGGAAGGAATAACGAGAGCTGTCCAGTTCAAAGAAAGAGTAGCGTTCATTTTCGTGGCAGTGAAGGCAGCTCAAATCATAAATCAATTTGCCATTTTCGGCATTGCCTTTGAGCGGATATCCTTCCTTGCGGTCATCGGGAGGAGTAACGAAAGTAGCCGGTGATCCGGCCAGGTATTTGCTTTTAATCATCTTGATGGTTTCCACCGCCATGCTGTTTTGCTGTAGCGCCTGGTTGATCTTATTCAATTCCCGCTGATCAATATTGAGGTCTTTGAGCTTTAGCTCAATGGTCCACAAATAGGCCAGTACCGATTCCATTTCCCAAGGCTCCAGAGCCTGTCCCTGCGAGCATTCTACGGCACAAAGCTGAATGGCTTCGCGCAAATTATTCCGGGCTGGTTTTACCAGGTCGCCGTATTTTTTTTCATAGTCGCCATTGTAAAAGGAGGTGCGGTTGACGGCCCCGTATAGGGTGGTGCCCTGTAGAAAAGGCAGGCCGTGGTCACGCACATATTCCAGTCGAGCTTGTGGATCAACAACACTCAGGTCTGGGTCTTCTCGTTGGATGTTATGGCAAGACGTACAGACAAAGTGGTTGCTCTGTTTGTTGGTTTTACCACCATGAGGTTTGCGGGCGACACCTTTTTGCACGATATCACGCCCCACTTCTACCGAGACTCCTTCAATAGATAAATCCGGTAAATGGTCTGCCGGTTGATCACCCAATTCCAGGAGCACCTGAGCAACAGGCGTATCTTCGGAGACCACCAGGGTAGGGGAGGACAACCATTCGTTGCTGAGAAAAAGAAAGGAAATGAGGAAAAGGATGGGAATAAAGACTCTCATTACTGATAATTTGATCGTTCTGTATTGTATTAAAGATTAAATACCCGAGAAATGGTGAATCCTAACCTGAACTGACCCTCGTTCCAATTAGAAGTAGTATAAGGCACATAGTCGGTTTCCATAACCCCGGTGGCGTTGGTGAGGTTGATCTGAAAAACGTGTCCGCCCGTATCAATTTCCAAACCAAGACCGATGGCGGGATAGTAGCCATTGGTTGGGGTACGGCGCTCCGAAAATGGGAAGGTCGCGTCGATGAGGAAGCCAAATACTTTAGTCAGTTGAATTCGACTGGCGAATCCCATGGCAAAAATGCCATTTTCGTCCTCAAAAGTCACCAGGTTGCGGTGAGTGTAAGAAGGAATCAACTGCAAGGAAAAGGCATTGGAGAAATTGCGGGCAATCAGCAATTGTATATTGTTGGCAAAGCGGTGTCTGAATTCAGGAAAACTCCGAATCAAATCGGGATTGTCATCAATTTTTTTTGCGGTAGACATTGAGGTGACGCCTACCAGTGTGATACTGACCGGAACACCCGGCCCTTCCGTTTGTCGCAGGGCGCGGATCTTTAAAATGCCGTTCATCACCTGTCGTAAACCCGTGTTTCCTTCCGGGGTGGAACCGGCGCCCTTCGTCCGGTAGATTCCGGCGGTTACATTATTGGTGAAGCCGTATTCGGCGCCAATCATCACATCGGTGGCGGCCTCCAGGCCAAAAAAGGTTTGAAAACCACCATTGTCTCCTGCAATATCGCCAAAGCGGTGGCCGATGCGAACGTCTAGCTTGCGCTTGGGCAATGTTTCTACAGAATGGGTATTGATGACCCGGGTATCTTTAAATGTTTGGAAAACATAGGATTGGGCAAAAGTGCCCAGGCTCAGTGCAGACAATGTGCATACAATCAACAAACGCTTCATTATTCTTCTTCAGTTTTTTTATGAGAAAGTTGTCCTTTTATACTCATTCCGGACAACTTTGTTGCCCTTTCGGCAAAAAAGACGATACTATTTTGGTGCTCCCGCTTCCAACCAACAAATGAAAAGGTTTAATTCTTCATCGGTGAGCTGTAATGGCTGCCCATCGGGTACCAAACTGGAAGGTGGCATGCCATTGATCGGATCATCTTTCATGTCAATAACCCTACTACGAATTTTACTTTCAAATTGTTTCACATTGTCGTAATCAATTAGAGAAGGAGCAATAGCGGGATGGCAGGCACCTCCATAGGCACAACTATTGGCAATAAGGTCTTTGATTTGATCGTCGTATGTCACTGTAATCGTCTGGCAGATTTCAGGAGTCATGGGCTCGGGGAGGATATCGCTGCTGCATTGAGAGAAGGCTATTAGAGAGGCCAACGCAAGGATGCCAAGACAATAATTTCGGATAGATATCTTCATGGTGTTTTAAATTTTCGCGCAAAATAACAAATCAGTAAAAGCTTATTAAATAATAATCTATATATGTAACACATGTAACGTGTACAGTCATGCTCATACGGCTAGAGCAAGGGAGGGTTTCATAAAAGGGACAAATAAAAAAAAGATGGTTTTGTGTAATTCTGGTTTTTGCGGCATCCTATAGGCAAACAAAAGAACCATGATGAAAAAAATTAGTCTATTGGCCTTGTTGGCAATTTTTATTTCTGCCTGGTATTTACCCAATGCCTCCGTCGGAACCATAGAAGGAATTGTCAAAGATGAAGTAGGAGCCCCGTTGATTGGTGCTTCCATTCTGGTGAAAGGTACGAGTACCGGAACCGTAACGGATCGCGATGGCAAATTTAAGTTGCCGGTACCGCAAGAATGTGTCACCTTGGTGGTCAGCTATACGGGATATGGTACAGAGGAGGTTGAAAATGCCTGTGTCGGCAAACGGGTAGAAGTGACATTGAAATCCCACATTGAATTGGAGGAGGTTGTGGTAACCAGTGAGGAGAAACCTCGCCGGGAAAGAGAAATGAAGGAACGTCACAAGATGAAGGCAGATATGGCTTTGAAGCGTACTCCTGCAAAAAGGTTCAATCGCACTTTCGGGATCAATAGTACGGTCCCGATGGATGCGCCGATGCACAATACAGAAGATTACGATGTGATCAATGAAAACCGCTTTTTGGAAGTGACGCAAAACCCATTGTCCACTTTTTCTATCGATGTGGATGCCGCTTCCTACAGCAATATCCGTCGTTTTGTCAACAATGGACAACTGCCACCCAAAGATGCGGTGCGCATTGAAGAAATGGTCAATTATTTTGAGTATCAATATCCCGGCCCACAAAGTGAGCATCCATTTGAAGTAGTGACGGAAATCTCTGATTGTCCCTGGCAAAGCGAGCACAAACTGCTGCATGTAGGGCTGCAAGGCAAGCGCATTCCCACGGAAAACTTGCCGGCTTCCAATCTGGTCTTTCTGATCGATGTCTCTGGCAGTATGTCTGCGCCTAATAAGTTGCCGTTGCTACAGTCTTCGTACAAACTGTTGACCGATCAGCTGCGGGAGAAAGATAAGGTGGCGATTGTGGTTTATGCCGGTGCGGCAGGAATGGTACTGCCTTCTACCAGCGGTGCCAATAAGATTAAGATCAAGGAGGCCATTAATCAACTGCAAGCCGGCGGTTCTACGGCTGGCGGTGCTGGTATCAAACTGGCTTATAAAATTGCCCGTAAAAACTTTGTAAAAGGAGGCAATAACCGCGTGATTCTAGCCACAGACGGCGATTTTAACGTCGGTGCCAGCAGTGATGCCGAAATGGTGCGTATGGTTGAGAAGGAGCGCGAAAGTGGCGTTTTCTTGACGGTAATGGGCTTCGGCATGGGCAATTATAAGGACAATAAGATGCAACAACTGGCCGATAAAGGCAACGGTAATCATGCGTACATCGACAACATCAATGAGGCACGTAAGGTGCTGGTCAATGAGTTTGGTGGTACCATGTTTACCATTGCCAAGGATGTGAAGTTGCAAATTGAATTTAACCCGCAAAAGGTGGCCGGATATCGCTTGATTGGCTACGAAAACCGCTTGTTGAACAAAGAAGATTTCAACGATGATAAAAAGGATGCCGGTGAGTTGGGGGCAGGACATACGGTAACGGCTTTATATGAGATCATTCCCGCAGGTGTGGAAAGCAAATTTCTGGCTAGTGTGGATGATTTGAAATACCAGCAAAATAAGGGCGAGGTGTCCACCACGGTTTCCGGCGAATTTTGCACCATCAAATTGCGCTATAAAAAGCCCGATGGCGATAAAAGCCAGTTGATTGAAAAGCCGGTTCTGGATCATCAGATTGATCTAAAAAACTCTTCGGAGAATTTCCGTTGGGCAGCGGCTGTGGCCGAATTTGGCATGCTGCTGCGCGAGTCGGAGTTTTTGGGAAATGCGACTTATGTGCACTGCGAAAACCTGGCCAGAACTGCCAAAGGTGAAGATAAAAACGGATATCGGATGGAGATGATCCGCATGTTGGAAACCATCAAGTCATTGGTCGATCCTGCATTGGCAGGGGAGGAAACGGTGGACGTGAAGGAGTAGAAGGGGAGGCGGTTGAGGCAGATGTAAAATGCCTCGTTCTGTAGGGACGTAATATTGCTAGTGGAGGTTTAAACCCTAAAAGAAATATTTGAAGCAGTTGATTTTAAAGGGGGAGTCGCTTGAGAGCGGGCTCCTCTTTTTTTTTGTATTGAGGTAATGGGGGGGGATGCAGCTGCGTGAGGTGCCTGGAATGGACCGGAACGAAGTGCAGGTAGTACCTTTGGTACCGAGCCGCATGGCGAGCATGGAAGGGACCGACCCCTCGGCTGGGCCGAGGGGGCACGCCCTTAATTATTGTTTAGGCGCTGCCTTTTTTCTGGTAGTTGTCGTTTTTTTTGGAGCCGCCGTTTTTCTAACGGTCGTCGCCTTTTTGGGTGCGGTCTTTTTAGTGGTGGTTGTTTTCTTGGCTGTCGTTGTCTGCTTAGCTACTGGAGGCTTTTTTTTAGCCTTGCCCAGTACGACTATGCCGAGTGGGGGTAAGGTCAGTACTAAACTTTGCGGCCGACCGTGCCAGGGTTCTTTCTCGGTTTTGAGTTTGGCATTGTGGTTGAGGCCGGTGCCGCCAAAGTCTTTGCTGTCGCTGTTGAGGATTTCCTTCCAGGTGCCGGCGCCGGGCAAGCCAATGCGGTAATGTTGACGTACAACCGGGGTGAAATTGCAAATCACAATGATGGTATCGTCCTCATTATTGCCTTTGCGGACGTAGGAAAGCGAGCTATTTTCGTGATCTCCCAGATCGATCCACTCGAAGCCATCTGGATCAAATTGTTTTTCAAAAAGAGCCGGATGTGTTTTATAAAATTCGTTGAGGGCCTTGACCCATTGCTGGAGATCCCGGTGGTATTTGTATTCCAGCAGGTTCCATTCCAGGCCCGTTTCGATGCTCCACTCGCTGGTTTGGCCAAATTCACCACCCATGAACAAGAGTTTTGTGCCGGGGTGGGTAAACATGTATCCAAAGAGCAAGCGCAGGTTGGCAAATCGCTGCCATTCATCACCGGGCATACGTTGTATAAGCGAACCCTTGCCATGCACCACTTCATCGTGAGAGAGGGGGAGCATAAAGTTTTCGCTGTAGGCATACACGAGACTAAAAGTAATCTCATTGTGGTGATAGCGGCGGTGGATCGGGTCGTTCTTAAAGTAGTTGAGGGTATCGTGCATCCAGCCCATCATCCACTTTTGCGAAAACCCGAGGCCTCCGGTATAGGTCGGCCGGGAAACACCACTCCAGGCGGTACTTTCTTCGGCGATAGTGACGGCATCCGGGTATTCTTGATAGACCATTTCGTTGAATTCGCGCAGCAGGCTGATGGCTTCCAGGTTTTCATTACCGCCGTGGTGATTGGGAATCCACTGGCCTTCTTCACGCGAATAATCCAGGTAGAGCATAGAGGCAACGGCGTCTACGCGCAATCCGTCAGCGTGATATAGGTCAAGCCAAAATAAGGCGTTGGAAATCAAGAAACTGCGTACCTCATTGCGGCCATAGTTGAAAATGGCACTTTTCCAATCGGGGTGAAACCCCTTGCGAGGGTCGGCGTGTTCGTAGAGGTGCGTACCATCAAAATCGGCCAGGCCGTGGGCATCCGTAGGAAAATGGGATGGCACCCAATCCAGAATGACACCGATTCCGGCCTGGTGGAATTTATCCATCAAATACATATAGTCTTCGGGGGTGCCGAAGCGGCTGGTCGGGGCGAAATATCCGGTGATTTGGTACCCCCAGCTTGGGAAGTAGGGGTGTTCCATAACCGGCAATAATTCGATGTGGGTAAAGCCCATTTCTTTCACGTAGTTGACCAGTTCATCGGCCAGCTCGCGGTAGCTGAGGCTTTCCATGCCTCCCATTTTCTTCTTCCAGGAGCCCAGGTGTACTTCGTATACGGAGAAGGGCTTGTCCAGTCCCGAAGTATTTTTTCGATTTTCCAGCCATTTCTGATCTTGCCAGTCGTAATTCAATTCCCAAACGATTGAGGCTGTATTGGGTGGAATTTCACAGAACATAGCAAAAGGATCTCCCTTTTCCAGGTGGCGGCCATCTTTGGCGTGGATGTGGTATTTATAAAGGCTCCCTTTTCCCAGGCCGGGGATGAAACCTTCCCAAATACCACTATGGTCCCAGCGACTGGAGAGCTGATGACTATTGCGATCCCAATTGTTGAAGTTGCCAATGACAGAGACGGAATTGGCATTGGGGGCCCAAACGGCAAAATAGGTACCCCATTGGCCATCAACTTGGATGATGTGGCTGCCTAGTTTTTCGTAAATCCGAAAATGCTTACCGGCCTTAAATAAGTTGCTATCAAATTCGGTGAGCAGACTGTGGTTGATCACATTAGACATAAAGTGGGTAGTTAGTTGGTTTCAAGTGTTGTAAAAATAGGAAAAGAATCGAGACGAGAAAAGGAAGGGCGTAAATGAAAAAAAACGGGAGCTGCTATGGCAACTCCCGTTTGAAGGTATTATCAATTCAATTAGTTCAATGCACTGATTACGGAGTTTTCTACTCCGAAGGGAGTGGGAGCATAAGCATCTGCTTCCCAGTCGTTTACCCAGGTTTCGCCGTCAATTAGGTAACGAAATTGATATTCTTTACCGGTTTCCAACTGAACAGTTGCTTTGAAGGTACCACCTTTTTGCTTCTTCATTTTAACACCTTCCGTGGCGTTCCATTCGTTGAATTCACCAACGATTGCTACTTCTTTAGCTTCAGGAGCTGCTTCGGCTGGAAGGGTGAAGGTTGCTTTACAGACGGGCTTGGATTTTAGAAATTGCTTTTTGATCATGTTTAAGGCTTTGAATATGTTCAGAAAAAAAAGAAGGATTGTAATGACAATCCTCCTATTAAGATAAGGGAGGAATTGCTTAGCGCATGTTTGGAGGTAGTCCCTGAAGTATATTCGGGCAAGCTATTCAGTCTGCACTTTTCGCTGCTAAAGCACCACCTCCAAAGATGCACTTAGCGCTTTCCGCCTTTTAATTCGTCCTGTAGTTTAGTCAGTTTTTCCCAGTCGCCTTTGGCGGCCAGTTTGGCTTGTTCTGCCCAGGTACTTGGGTTGTGCATTTTGTAACGAGGACCTGCTGCATCGAGAATCGCTTGCAGAGCCGCTTTTTTTGTCTTGGCCAAAATTGCGAAAGTAGTGATGCCATTAGCGATCAACATTTCAGCAATTTTTGGACCGATACCTTCGATTTTTTTCAAATCATCGGTCGTCTTTGCGGTGGTTTTTTTAGCAGTGGTTTTTGTTGCTACTTTCTTAGCAGGTGTTGCTTTAGCAGTAGTTTTTGCCGTTGCTTTTTTTGCCGTTGCTTTCTTGGGGGTGGCAGTTGTTTTGGCCGCCGTTTTTGTCGTTGTTTTCTTGGGGGTTGCTGCTTTCTTAGCTACGGGCTTGGCTTCCAACGAAACTACAGAGTTTTCTACGCCGAAGGGAGTTACTTGGTAAGCATCTGCCTGCCAATCGTTTTCCCAGATTTCATTGTCAATAAGGTAGCGGAATTGATAGTCGTTTCCGGTTGTTAGTTCGACAACAGCAGTGTAGGCCGTTTTGCTAGCTTTCATGCTAACTCCGTTCTCCCAACTCCATTCGTTGAAATCACCGAGTACCTTCACTTCTTGTGCACCGTTGACCACTTCTTTGGGGAGGGTAAAGGTAACTTTACAAGCTGGCTTGTCCTTTAGATACTGTTTCTTGAGCATGCCAAAAATATTTTTTTAATGATTAAGTTCGTGTTAATTTTACACTAATTACAAATATATAGCAAAGTTACGTTGTAGTCAACTGATTTTCAAAGAAAAAGAAATGATTTTAATACATACATGAAGTGGTCTTGCCGTACGGTTTTCGGCTTACAAATCAGGAATCCAAATAAAATGAGATAAAAGGTATAATCACGAAACGGAATTTGTAGATGTATTTATTTAGCAAAATATTAGGGCGTTCTGTTTTTTTAGTTTTTTCGACGAAAATCATTGATTGTCAAGGGGGAATTTGAAAACAAGTGAATTAAACAAGCACTTATGCCCTGTCAGAAAGGCAACCAGGTATTTTTACCTGTTTTGGTAAATGCGCAAAATTACGCTGTTTTAAAAATGAGAGTGTTTGTTTCTTTGTACCAAGAATTTTGGTTCTTCAACAAATCCCGTGATTCAGAGCCAAGCTTGCTTGGCCATAGCAGGTTCCGATTTTACATCGGGAAAATTTGTAAAAGAACGTCAATTTTGAAAGATACTCCTCGTGAGTATAAAGATAAATGGGGGGGTGGACACAAGAATCTTTAGCAGGTTTCTTGGTCGACCCAAATATTCTGCAGGTAGAAGGTACAGTTTCAACTGTACTGGATAATGAGAAATGGTCTTGTCGCGAGGTCCATTTCTCTTTTTTTTTACCACCCTCGATACTTAGGCGGCGTGATGCCTTGCAAGCGCAGGTACACCATTAACTGCCCACGGTGGTGGGTCATGTGGTCATTCATCAAGGTCAATATTTGCCGTCTACTTTTGGGGCCGGCAAAAAACTCCACCTGATCATTTAAGGCCGCTTCTGGCAATGCTTTAGCTGCGGCACCCGCATTTTTCAGGCAAGTCTTCAATATTTCAATAATCTCGGCCTTATTATAGTCGGCCTTTTTAAAATCTATTCCTGGATCAGTACCGTTTAGATAAGCCGTACTCAACCAGGTCATATTGCGGCAAATGTGTAGCAGTTGTTCTTGAAAAGTCATTTGATCTTCTGTAGGCCTGAACGGATAGACAGAATCGGGCATTAACTCCGCCACCTCCAATGTATAATCTGTACCATTGGACCATTTTTCTTGAAACTCACTCAAATAATCTGCTTGCCCCATCAGCATATTGGGTATTAAAAACAATACAAAAAACAAACCACGCATATTCTTAAGGCTTTATTTTACATCAAAACGACACCAACTTTCACTGCCCAATTTTTATTCCCTTCAATGCTATTCCCCGATCGTTCCCATCTCCACGCCTTCGGAATAAGCCACCCTGATCTGGTGACGGTGAAAAGCGGCTTTAATTTTTTCGTGCACCAGAAAGGTCACCTCCCAGTAATCATCTGGAATGACGTATGGCCGCACAGTGATGCTCAGGTTGTGGCTATCATAGGTTTCAATACCAATTTCAGGTTTGGGATCATTCAGGATTTTCGGAATAGTAGCCAACTCATCCAGAATGATCTGTTTGACCTTGGGAAAACTCTCTTCATAGGGCATGGTCACATTCAATTCAATGCGAATGAAGCCCTTTCGGGAATAGTTGGTCACGATACTTTCCACCACCTGTCCATTGGGAATAATCAACGTCTTTTGCCCTGGGGTCACGATCAACGTATTAAAAATCTGAATTTCCTCAACTTTGCCAAACTTGTCCTGCAATTCTATCCAGTCATCTACCTTGTAAGGCCGGAACAATAAGATGATGATGCCTGCTGCGAAATTGCCCAGGCTTCCCTGCAAGGCCAAGCCAACAGCAAAACCAGCCGCAGCCAAGACTGCTACAAAAGAAGTTGTTTCAATCCCCACGATACCCGCTACACTAAAGACCAGGAGTACTTTGAGTGAAATGCCGACCATGGATTTCAGAAAAGGTAAAATATTCTGACTGATGCCGGCCTTAGCCATCGCCTTTCCCATCAAATCCGAAAGACGATTGATAATTTTGAGGCCAATGATCAATACCACCAGTGCCAAGGCTAGTTTTGGGGCATATTCGATGACCATTGCCGTAATCTTCTCAATATAGGTTTCCATCAAATCTTCAATTTTGAATTGGTGCGAAAATAGGGAAAAATTTCATCTGAATCAGATGTACACTTTGACTCACCTTGTTACTTTTGGTATTTTTGGAGTTATTAAAGCAGGATATACTCCGAAATTGGGTCTTTGACAAATTTCGTGATTCAAAGTCAATCAAAAATATAAACCAACGCTTCTAAAGGCACTTTTGATTTATATTTTAGCTTGACCACAAAATTTGTCAAAGAACGCCAAAATTTTAAATTATAGTCCTAAATTGTGCCTCAATTTTATTTATGGAGACATTACAACAAACAGCGGAAGAGTGGCTTCCTAAGATCAAAGCATGGCTACTGGCGCTCACCCCTGAACAGTGGGCGATGATAGGTGGTGGCATCTTATTGCTTTTGATTTTAATGATCATTCGCCGCAGCTTGCGTAAAAAGAAGCAATCCTTACCGGCCCCAAGTCTTGAATTAGATGCTCTGCAAATTGCTCCACTGGGAAGAGATGCCTTTCTAAAAATCCGAAACCGTGGTGAAGCAGCGGTCTTGAGTGACTTAGCCATTCATGGCCGTAAAGACATCAGTGTCAAAAATGCCTTTGCGGGTCACCAAATTGACAAGAATAAGGTGTACAGTATCTTACTGGAAGTAGAAGGCCCGGAAAAATTTTCTGCCAATTTCTCGGTAGAATTGACTTATCTCGACCTACAGGGTAAAGTCCGCAAACAAGTGCTGCGCCCTATGCTGGCCGGATAAATTAATTGAGATAAAACATTCCGGCCAGAGATCGGTTTTTATTCCCAACGATAAATGTTTTGTAATGTAGACAATGGCGTTTGATCGTCATTTACTAGACTAATCGAATCATGAAAGTAGACATTTTGGCGATAGGGGTTCACCCCGACGATGTAGAATTGAGTTGTAGTGGTACTTTATTACGCCACCTTGCGCAAGGTAAAACGGTAGGGCTTCTGGATTTAACCCGGGGGGAATTGGGAACAAGAGGTACTGCTGAGATACGAGATCGGGAAGCTGCCGAAGCCGCTCGATTGATGGGGGCTGCCTTTCGCATCAATCTGGAAATGGGCGATGGCCTTTTTCAATACACGCCCGAAAATTTAAAGAAAATTATCACGGTCATTCGCTCCTGCCAGCCGGAAATCGTGCTGTGCAATGCGCTCAATGACCGCCATCCCGATCATGGCAGATCTGCCAAATTGGAGGCAGACGCCTGTTATTATAGTGGGTTGGTCAAAATTGAAACCCGTGATGAAGCTGGCAACCTACAAGACCGCTGGCGACCACGCGCAGTGTATCATTACATTCAGGACTATAACTTAAAACCTGATTTTGTGGTGGACATAACAGCATATATTGATCGGAAAATGGAGTTGATCCAGGCCTTTGGATCTCAGTTTTATAAGCCGGAAGCCAAAGAATATAGCCAAGAACTCGAATCGCCGATTTCCGGAAAGAATTTTATGGATTTTATTCGTGCCAAAGGGGCTTCCTACGGCCGTGAATCTGGATTTGATTTTGCAGAAGGATTTAATGTGGCGCGCACAATTGGCATCAAGGACCTGTTTGATCTATTCTAGTACTTCCCTTCCAGGCGATCTACGTACTGTACATCTCCTAAGCGGAATTTGATAGGAAAATTGACCGCATTTTCCAACTTTACCTCCATTCTACAGAAGAAGGCTAAATTGTCATAACACCAGGTTTTGGGCAATTTTGACTGTACGGTCATGAGCTGACTTTGCATGGGCGTTTTCTGGACTGGTGCTAAAAATAACAAGTTGGAGATCTGGAAAAATTTGACCGATAAGCGCGGAGCCGCAGGCGAAAAATCTCTGCGAAGCTCTACCAGCGTCTTTCCTCCGATACAGTAATCACACTGTGCCGAAGAAGCCAGTGGCAGGAGTAAGGAAACAAAAAAGAGTAAAAAAATCCTTTTCATAAAAAGATAACAAGGTGCAAGGAGGGAAGTTTACCAGGTCTTTATCCCTTTCTTCGACTTCCTTCGTATAATTCAAACTGAACAAAGCGGCACTCCAGCGGGCCATTGTACAAAACTAGTTTTTTGGAATGTCTTAATCCAAAGCGTTTTAGCCCCTCATTATTGGAGGTGATGATCCATACTTCATAACCAGCGAAGTGGTGTTTGAGGTGCGAGCCGATCATTTCGTAGAGGCCGCCGATGTCGCCCGTTTGTATGCGTTCTTCATAAGGTGGATTGATAATAATGATGCCTTTTTCCGAAGGTGCTTTCAGCTTCTCCAGCTTGGAACGTTTGAGCTCCACCTTATCGGTCAATCCCGCAGCTTCCAGATTGTAGCGGGCAATGCTGAGTACCCGAAAATCCATGTCGGAGGCATAAATTTGGTGATCAAAGGTACGTATCCGGTTTTTGGCATCCTGCAATACCGACTGCCACAAATCAGGCTGGAAATCCTTCCACCGCATAAAGCCAAATTCTTGCCGATTGATCTGGGGCGGGATATTATAGGCATAGTAGGCTGCCTCAGTAGCAATCGTACCCGATCCACACATCGGATCGATGAAGTCGCAGTCGGCCTTCCAACCCGAGAGCAATACCATGCCGGCGGCCAGCACTTCACTGATGGGGGCTTCTCCTGCTTCCCGGCGGTAGCCTCGTTTGTGTAACGGTTCTCCGGAACTATCCAACGCTACAGTACAGTTTTCCTGATTGATGTGTAGATTGATGCGTAGGGTAGGGTTGTGAACCCTTACATCGGGGCGCTTTCCGGTGCGGTTGCGAAATTGATCAACAATGGCATCCTTGCTTTTGAGCGCCGCGTATTTTGAGTGGGTGAAAAACTTAGAGTGGGTGGTACTGTCGATGGCCAGGGTGTCATCTATCCCCATGTATTTCGACCAGTCAATTTGGCTGATTTTTTTGTAGAGTGCATCTTCGTTGCGGGCTGTAAATTGTGCGATCGGCAGGAGTACACGCAGGGCCGTCCGGGCTTCCAGGTTGACGCGGTACATTATCTTGGTATCTCCTTCAAAGGCTACCGCCCGCTTCATCACCTCCACCTTTTTGGCGCCTAAGTCTCGTAATTCTCTGGCCAGCACTTCCTCCAGTCCGGCTAGCGTTTTGGCTATCAGTTCCAAATCGTTGTTTTTTTTGCAAAGGTAGTGTTTTTACCGCTTGTAAAAGACCACACGACAACAACAGCGTTGTTTCGCGATAACTGCCTGATAATCAGAAGTCGTACTTTTGGCGATAATTAATACAATAGCCATAAGTTACAAAGAAATCCGGAATGAGCGTCAATGGCGAGCCGGCACAAGGCTGATTTTTTCAACGGGTAGAGCGGTTCAGCGTGCATCATTTAGCGCTTGATTGCTGGAATTATTGATCATTATTGGCTGCCGAATCTATCTTTTTGGCTCAAGCAGTTTACCGTTCTTAACGGCTTTTGCACGCCTTCTTCACTAAACTGGCTAATGCCGATAAAACGGCTGGTAGTAAATCAAGTAGAAACAACTCCAGTGAATGATTAACCATTATGGAATGAAGTAAAAACCCAGTACTTCATCAGCGAAGAAAAGCGCATTTTCCGGGAGGTCTTTAGGTGGATCGGTTAACTCGCCCACCACGCTAAATACTTTAATTCGTTCATTGATAAACCCCCAGTTATAGAGTGCTTGTTGCAAAGCTGTTTTCCTCGTTTTTAGCAAACCGGCGTCATGCCCGTGCACGTAGATTTGTAGTTGGCTTCCGGAGAGTTGCTGAGCAGCCAGAGCAAGGTAGTGAAGGTAGATGTTGCCGTCCAAAACTTTTCCGTTTTCATCGGAATAGAGCTCGGTGGCCAATCCGCCATGGGCTGTGAATTTAATTTGGGGCCCATATTCCCAAGCCCATTCCCAAAATAAATCAGGATCAATAGACTCCGGAATGATTATCTTTTTGAGTAGTGCCTCACGGCGTTGCTTATCATTCTCGACTTGATTGATCATCTGCAAGCTGTCTGAGGTCAGGCGACAATCAATCGGTTCCATCATCGAAGCTTTGTCCAGCAATAAATTGCCATTGTAGGATGCGCCATACTGATCACTGTAATACACTTCAAAAAGCAGATGAGTGACATCGTCATTTGTTGGCGACAAATTGAAAAAATACTCCTCCCAATCTACGCTCTTGATCGGTTCCGTAACGGCTAGCAGCTCTTGTTTGTCGCAGGGGGATCGGCCTCCCCAAATGCGAAAGACCACAGGCGTGATATATTTAGCATCATGGCGCTCCGGTGATTTTCTACTAACGCTATTCAAAACGGGAGATCGGGCCAGGAAAATGGAAAAACGATAACATTGACCGCGTTCGAGCGGACTGGATAATTGTTGACTGACGGCCTCCCAGGTATCATTATCTCTTGTCACCAAGCCTAAATAAGTCCTGCCATCATAGGCGTTTTTGGTGACATCATAATCCCCGGAAGGGTATGTATCAGGTGGAGACTCGCCCGGAAATCCACAATCGACCCATTCCTTGGGCGTACGGTTAATATGAGGATGATCTTCAAAAGAAGGATTTTTAAAGTGAATGCTTTCCTGAGCCTGTAGTATACCCGTGCAGCACAGCAATAGCACGAAAGCGCGAAGGTTTTTCATTGGTATTAATGGTTTATTTCAGAGTAGGCTGCTATAAATATAAGGCTTTTGGCCAAAAAAGTCTAATCTCCTGAGGGCGTATTACAGTCAATGGGAATGAGCTCAGAAGCATGATCCACCAAGATATTGCCGTTGTAGGCATCTCCGTAGCGTTCTTTGTAGTAGGCTTCAATGATGATGTGGGAATAGTTTCCTTTAATGGGAGCTATCACAAATGAGTACTCTTGCCATTCAAGCGTGAATACAGGATCGGTTACCGCCAGTAGTTCCTTTTTCTCGCATTGGGCATTTCCTCCCCATATTCGCAGCACTACGGGGGTGGTATAACTCGCCCTTCTGCCGGTCATTCTACTCCGGCTGCGGTAGGTTCCAGAGCGGGCCAGCCACAATGAAAAACGATAACACTGTCCTTGCACCAGCTCGTCAGAAAGGGCTTGTCCGGCTTGTTCCCAGGTGTCATTGTCTCTCACTACCAGGCCCATATAGGTTTTGCCGTGATAGGCGGGAGTGGTCACGCCAAAAGTAGGATCCGGTTGGGTGTCAGGAGGCGATTCAAATGCCTGTCCACAGTTCTTCCAACCGGAGGGCACCTGACCACTTTTGGGCGTATCTTCAAAGGACGGATTTTTCAGGCGAATGGTGGCTTGGGCCAATGAGATTTTGGTGGAAAAGAGCAGTATCAAAAAAAACAGAAGTTTTTTCATGGCAGGTCTAAATTTAAAAGTGCATTCATCTGAGTTCATGTTTGGAAGTCGGATTTGCTGGCGCAAAGCATCATTTTTTTGGTAAAACAAGGCGTTTTTTGAAATGCATCTTGGCTGAGCCGAGACGGATAAGAAAAGAACGATGTGTCGGTGCATGTTTTGCAGTCCAAAGTTTGACCTCCAAACATGCACTTAGACCACTTCTACACTACTTCATCCGTATCAGCAAGTCTTCGGCCTTATTTTTACCATCCCATTCCTTCTTTTTGTCCTGCTTCTTCAGCGGCCGTATTTTGAACTGTTTAAAATTAAATCCAGATTGTAATAGCATTTGCTGCAAGCTGAACATGCGTGCTTCAATGCTGGTAGTATTGAGTCCCCCCACGGCAAATAAGAGCTTTTTATCGGGAGATGATTGTCGAATCAATTGGAGGCTTTGCCATAGGAATTTATTGACAAAATGGGCCTGTCCGGAGGCATCTTTAAAGTAATGGGGTTCCATTTGTTCCGTAATCGGATCAAAGCGGATTTGCGTTATCAAATCGCTCAGGGATTGGGAAGAGAGATCAATGTCAGGCAGGGTAGGAGGGGCAGTGTCAGCGCAATGTGCTACCTCCACAAGCGGAGAAAGCCGGTCCAATAGAATGCTGCCATTATAAGCTGGTTGTTTGGCATAAGTGGCTTGTAAAATGATGTGATCGAAGGCCTTCGTGGCTTGAAATCGAAGATCATAAGGTTGCCATTCCGGATTGTCAATGGTTTGGCTTTCGGCCAATAGCATCCGCTCCGTACAGTTTTTAGTAGCCCCCCACAATTGCAGGCGTACGGGCTGATCAAAGGCGGTTAGTTGGTAAGACGAGCGACTGACGCTGAAATATTCCAGCGAACGGGCCGCATAAAAGCGAAAGTGATAACATTGTCCGGGGACCATTGCGTGGTTCAGGCCTTGCCCGATGGATTCAGTGGTGCCATTGTCACGGACCACCATGCCGACATAAGTCTGCCCTTCCTCCGCTAGTTTGGTGACCCTAAACCATCCACCAGGGTGAATATCGGGAGGAGTCTCCTCTACTGGGCCACAGAAATACCAGCCATTGGGAAGCTTCCCTGCTCCAGGATGATCTTCGAAGGAAGGATTAAGGATGGGAATAAAATTCAACGGCTGACTACCCACCTGAAAAGCAAGCAACAGCGAAAGCCAAAAAAACGGTGCTCTCATATTACATCGTACATTTACCCACGCCAATGAATATGGCAATCCAGACCAATCCTTTGATTAGAAAAAAGAGGAACCCGGCAATGCCAAAACGGGCCAGCCACGCTTTTAATTTGTTGTTTGATTTGTCTTTGTTTTCCGCCATATTTTTTAAACAAAAGCAAATCAGGTCTGGATTACACCAGGGTTAAATTTTTCTACCGGAGCGTTGTTGGCCGCCTTGATCCCCTCCGAAATCCACTTTCTAGTATCCACAGGATCGATGATGGCATCTACCCATAGGCGGGCTGCTGCATAGTATGGAGTCGTTTGTTGGTCATAACGATCGGTGATTTTTTTGAGCATTTCCGCTTCTTCTTCCGGGGTAAGTGCTTCCTTGCCACGACGGGAAGAAACTTCAATTTGCAAGAGCGTTTTGGCGGCCTGAGCCCCTCCCATCACTGCGATTTTGGCAGTCGGCCAGGCTACAATCAATCTGGGGTCATAGGCTTTGCCACACATGGCATAGTTGCCGGCGCCGTATGAATTGCCCATCACAATGCTGAATTTTGGAACCGTGGAATTGGAAACGGCATTCACCATCTTGGCCCCATCCTTAATGATGCCACCGTGCTCAGATCGGGTGCCGACCATGAAACCCGAGACGTCATGCAGAAAAACCAGTGGTATTTTCTTTTGATTGCAATTGAGAATAAACCGTGCAGCCTTATCCGCAGAATCAGAGTAAATGACACCGCCAAATTGCATTTCTCCTTTGGCATTTTTCACCACCTGCCGCTCATTCGCCACAATGCCTACCGACCAGCCATCAATGCGACCGTAAGCACAAATGATGGTTTTGCCGTAACCTTCTTTATAAAAAGTCAATTTGGAATCATCCACAATCCTTTTCAAAATGTCAACAGTCTTATAGGGCGTGGTTCTTGACTCCGGAAAGATTTCGATGATTTCTTCCGGATTTTCTTTTGGAGGCAGAGGGTCAACGCGGTCAAATCCCGCTTTTTCAAAATGCCCGATTTTATCCACCAAATCGCGAATGGTGTCCAGACAAGTCGGATCATCCGGCACTTTATAATCGGTTACTCCCGAAATTTCGGATTGCGTGGTAGCGCCACCTAGCGTTTCTTGATCAACCTCCTCGCCGATGGCCGCTTTGACCAGGTATGGCCCCGCCAAAAATATGGAACCGGTACCTTCCACAATCAGTGCTTCATCAGACATGATCGGTAGGTAGGCCCCTCCCGCCACGCAGCTGCCCATGATGGCCGCAATTTGGGGTATCCCCATGCTCGACATGCGGGCATTGTTGCGAAAAATCCGGCCAAAATGTTCTTTATCGGGAAATATCTCGTCTTGCATCGGAAGGAAGACGCCCGCACTATCGACCAGATAAATGATGGGCAGGCGATTTTCCATGGCAATCTCCTGAGCCCGCAGGTTTTTCTTTCCGGTAATTGGAAACCACGCTCCGGCCTTTACCGTGGCATCATTGGCCACAATCATACACTGTCGGCCACTCACATAGCCAATGCCACAAACCACACCACCGGCGGGACAACCACCCTGCTCGGCGTACATCCCGTAGCCGGCAAAGGCGCCCAATTCGAGAAATGTAGACTCTTTATCAATCAGGTACTCAATGCGCTCACGGGCAGTCATTTTGCCCCGACTATGTAGTTTTTCTATTTTTTTTTGACCTCCTCCCTGATAAATCTCCTCTAGCCGATGATACATTTTTGCGAGGAGCAACTTCATACTATCTTCATTCTTACTTTTTTCCAGGTCTATTTCTGCCATACTTCTATCTCTTGGGTTATTCAACTTGTGGTCAAAATTAAGTGCTTAAAATAGACAAAAAATTGGGCCTTTTGGTTTATTCAGCAAGAATAATATCAATTATTCCATGCGGAAAGCGTAGTAATACTCGCCGGGATAATTTTCGTAAATCCCTTCCAGCATCACTTTGCCACCTACCGTCTCCAATTTGGCAATGAATTCATCCACATTGGCAATCTGTTTGTTGTCGATGTGGGTGATGACAAAGCCGGGATCCATATTGGTGCGCTCCATTTTACTGCCGCGATAGATGCTGATTACCTTCACACCATCGACCTTGAGCCTACGCTTTTCTTCACGGGTCAGATTGCGCAATTCAAAGCCGAGGTCTCGTAAAACTTCTCCCTCTTTGGCCGTAATCAGGGCCGTACTGTTGTTTTTGCCTTTTAGAATGACCTCTGCCGTATAAATCTTGCCTTTGCGAATGTATTCCAGGGTGATGCTGTTGCCGGGGCGGTAACGGCCCACCAGTTCCTGCATTTCGGGTAAGGTTTGAGTTTCCACACCGTTGATGCCAACGATCACATCATCTTTTTGCAATCCAGCATCGTCGGCACCACTTCCGGGAGTGACGCGTTCGATGTACACGCCAGCGACTGAGGGTAAATCGAGCTCTTCTGCCAATTCGTTGGTCACTTTGTCAATAAACACCCCAAGCACCCCACGTTGCACCGTTCCGTAGTCGCGCAAATCCTTGATTACTTTACGTACCAAATTACTGGGTACAGCAAAGGAATAGCCCTCATACCGCCCCGAACGAGTGATAATGGCAGTATTGATGCCTACGAGCTCTCCATTGGTATTGACTAAGGCACCACCGCTATTTCCCGGATTGACGGCGGCATCGGTTTGGATAAAGGATTCAATTCTGTCTTGGCCTTCTAAAATTTCGATGCTGCGTCCTTTGGCACTGACTATACCCGCAGTGACGGTGGAGGATAAATCAAACGGATTGCCGATGGCCAGTACCCATTCTCCAATCATCACCGAATCGGAGTTTCCAAATTCGAGAAAGGGTAGTTTCTTGCCTTTTATTTTTAATAAAGCCAAATCAGTCGATGGATCTGTACCAATGATTTCGGCACTGTATTCGCGCTGATCAGGCAGGGTTACTTCAATATCGCCACCATCTTCAATCACATGATTGTTGGTTACAATGAAACCATCCGAAGAAATAATCACTCCTGATCCGGAGGATGAACCGTAGGAACCGCTGTGCCAGAAATCAAAAGACCCGCCTCCCTGGATGGTACGAATGTTGACGACCGCCGGCGTAACCGCAGAAGCTGCGGCGGTGAAATTTGTAGGCGCAGAGGACAAAAAAGTTCTGGGGCGGATATCATTTAGCGGGTCCTCATTGTAGTTGGTATACCGGGCAGGTACCGTTTCCCGAATGACTACTTCTCGGGGCGTCTCAAAAAACCTATAGACAAAAACAGCCAGAAATGCGCTGAATAAAGAAGTGGCCGCCATTATAAAAAAATGTTTTCTCGTCATCTTATCGGGAATTTATCAGCTTGTAAAATAAACAAAGTCGGTTGATTTAGCAATGGCATTACTTAGATTAACGTCACAATAACGGTTTAGAGTTTACCGGCCGCTTAAATCAACAAGATATTTTGTATAATTTTGTAGGCAAACGACAATAATTGGTATGAGTGAAGAAAATAAGGAACCTCAAGAGGAATACATCGGAAATATGTTTAGTTGGAAGTTTTCTTTATTTGGCTTGGCGCTAATTCTGGTTTTGGTGGCCATCATGGCTTACCGACACTATGCCTTGGATGTGCCATTTGGTTTTAATGAAGATGCTAATATTGAGGTAGTTCCCGACTCCCTTTTACAAAAAGAAACCCCGACCAGCGATAACGAATAGCCATCATGCAATTACCATTTTACAAATACCAGGGTACCGGCAACGATTTTATCATGATTGATCACCGTGAGCCGTTGTTGACGGATTGGCATGAACAATTGGTCAGCCGCCTCTGCGATCGTCGTTTTGGTATCGGAGCGGATGGGTTGATTTTGCTGCAAAAGCATCCTGATTACGACTTTCAGATGGTGTACTTCAATGCCGATGGACGAGAAGGCAGTATGTGTGGCAATGGGGGGCGATGTGTAGTGGCTTTCGCCAAATTCTTAAATGTTATCGATCAAACCTGTTCGTTTTTGGCAGTGGATGGCCCGCACGAGGCCAACATTCAGTCCGACAATTGGGTGGAGCTAAAAATGAGTGCGGTGGATCAGCTGGAAAAAGGGCCGGATTATTATTACCTCAATACGGGATCCCCGCACTACGTACAATTTGTGGAAAATGTTGCCGGATTTGATGTTGTTGGCCAGGGTAAGGCCATTCGGTATTCCGATCGCTTTAAGGCAGTAGGTACCAACGTCAATTTTGTGCAAAGGACCGCCGAAGGTATTGAAGTGGCCACTTATGAACGAGGCGTGGAAGACGAAACCTTATCTTGTGGAACGGGCGTGACGGCAGCGGCAATGGCTTATCACCAACAATTGGGCAATGGGCATCAGGATTTTGCCGTAAAAGTGCAAACCAAGGGAGGACAACTCGAAGTACGCTTCACGCAAAGAGGAACGACCTATGCTGACGTTTGGTTGTGTGGACCAGCTCAGCGGGTATTTTCTGGAACAATTAATACCTAAAATGGAGATCAATCTAATCAGCGATACAGTAACCCGCCCGACACCGGGCATGTTGGAAGCCATGATGACTGCCAAAGTAGGCGATGATGTCTTTGGTGAAGACCCGACGATCAATGCTCTGGAAGCCAAGGGCGCTACGCTATTTGGTAAGGAAGCGGCCTTGTTTTGTCCCTCTGGAACCATGACCAATCAGATTGCGATCAAAACCCATACACAACCGCTGGATGAAGTAATTTGTGATGAATACTCTCACGTGTATCAATACGAAACGGCGGGATATAGCTTTAATTCAGGGGTCGGTATCAATTTGATTCAGGGAACGAATGGTAAAATTACGGCAGAGCAAGTGGCTGCCGCAATTAAGCCGGTCTATGATTGGTTGCCGATAAGTCGGCTGGTGGTATTGGAAAACACCTGTAACAAAGGCGGAGGGAGTTACTACACCATTCCAGAAATCAAACCGATCAGCCAACTGTGCCGGGAGCGTGGTCTGCGCATTCACCTGGATGGCGCACGTTTGTTTAATGCCCTGGTGGAAACCGGTGAATCGACCTTGGAGGTCGGAGCACTATTTGATAGCATCTCTATTTGTTTGTCAAAAGGTTTAGGCGCACCGGTGGGCTCACTACTGATCGGCGATAGTGATTTTATTCGTCAGGCCCGGCGGATTCGAAAAGTAATGGGTGGAGGGATGCGGCAGGCCGGTTTTTTGGCAGCAGCCGGGATTTATGCTCTGGATCATCAGGTGGAACGATTGAAAGAAGACAACAAACATGCAAAGCAGCTGGGAGAAGTACTATCGGCTCTGCCTTATGTGTCGGCAGTTCGGCCGGTACAATCCAATATTGTGATCTTTGATTTAAAGGAAGGGCAAGATGCAGCCACCTTTTTGGGGAAATTGGCCAAGCACGGCGTCAAAGCCACGGCATTTGGTCCACAAACGGTAAGGTTTGTTACTCACCTGGAAGTCAGTCCGGAAATGATTGAGCAAACAATTAAGATTTTAAGACAACTAAGCTGATTACTGCCGTTCTTTGCGTTTTTTGAGTTCGTCGCGGATTTCAGCAGCTCGCTCGTAGTTTTCTTCGGCCAAAACCTCCTCCAGCAATTTTTGCAAGGCATCGTCGGAATAGGATGACAAGGCATTGCCGCGTGGGATGGAGGTGCTTTCCTCCACCGGAACACCTTCTTCCTCCTGTTCATCCGTTTCTTCCAAGACCACTCCTGCCGCGTCAAGGATGAACTCATAGGTGTAGACCGGGCAGTTGAAACGAACGGCTAAGGCCAGTGCATCACTGGTGCGGGAATCGATTTCAATCAATTCTCCATCCTTTAGGCAGATCAGTCTTGCATAGAAAATACCGTCCAATAAATTGTTGATAATCACCTCTTTGAGGTCGATATTGAAGGTTTCCAATGTATTTTTAAACAGGTCGTGCGTCAGCGGGCGGTTTGGCGTCATTCTTTCCATGGCAACGGCAATGGCCTGGGCTTCGAAACTGCCAATGACAATTGGCAATCTGCGTGAACCATCTTTTTCTCCTAATACGACAGCATAATTGTGTGATTGTGCTACGCTATGGGAAAGTGCTACGATATCTAAAGCTATTTTTCTCATAAATTCTTAAAGTGAATCCTTTACACAACAAGCGATGCCCCCTTGAGGTTGTCCGTTTATTGTCAGATTTTAAATTGGGCCTTTGCCTATTTATAAAAGAGGGCACAAAAGTAAGAAATCCTCAGCAAAATGCGATAGAATTCTATTTATAATCCCTGTTTGGCTTCATTCCAAAGGTGATCCATTTCGGCCAGACTCATCTCCTCTAGGGCTTTTGGCGCATTCGCTTCAATGTACTCAAAGCGCTTTTTGAATTTCCGATTCACTCGCTCTAGGGCAGTTTCTGCCTCAATGCCTTGAAATCGGGCATAGTTGATCAAGGAAAACAGCAAATCACCAAATTCTTCCTCCTTCTTTTCAAAAGGCATTTCCTGGTCCATCGTTTCCTTGAATTCGGCTAGTTCTTCCTCCACTTTTTCCCAGACCTGGTCGCTATTTTCCCATTCAAAACCCACTTGTTTGGTCTTTTCCTGCATCCGATAGGCTTTTACCATGGCCGGCAATGAGGTAGGAACGCCTCCTAAGACGGATCGCTTGCCCTCTTGCAGTTTGAGTTTTTCCCAGTTTTTCTTAACGGCCTCTTCATCTGCTGCATGAAAATCGCCATAAATGTGGGGGTGGCGTTTAATGAGCTTTTCGCAAACGGCATTCAGGGCTTCCGCCATGTCAAATGCTTGCTTCTCCTCCGCAATTTTGGCATAAAAGACCATGTGTAGCATCAAATCTCCAATCTCTTCCTTGATGCCTTCCAAATCTTCCTCCAAAATAGCGTCCGCCAATTCGTAGGTTTCTTCAATCGTCAGATTACGTAGACTTTCGAGGGTTTGCTTGCGATCCCAAGGACACTTTTCCCGCAATTCGTCCATTATTTTTAATAATCTGGCAAATGCGTCGAGTTTTGCCTGTTTGTTTTCCACTTTTCTCTTAATTTTGTGATTCCTTTACATGCTTAAAGGCACAAAAGTAAACCTTATTTACTAAGCTCGTGTTCTAAAGAGGAGTTTTGTAAATAGAGAAACCACGATTTTCATGGAGTTTTTATATGTGTTGGCCATTATCTTTGTTGTATTCGGATTGTCATTTGCTTTGATCAATATCCGACAAATATTTACCGGTCAGGAATTTCGAGGTACCTGCGCCACCAATAACCCAATGCTGAAATCGGAAATCGGTGAATGTACGGTTTGTGGACGAAAGGAGGGGGAGGAATGTCAAATGCCAGAAGTAGGAGCAGCAGAAAGAAAAGCTTAAAATATACGCATGTTCACATTAGTCCTGTTGCGAATGGAGAAGGCCCGGACGGCAACTTATAACTAAATCCCGAGACTTCATTCACGTTCGCGATAGTGATTTAATAGCAGTGAGGCTTCCTCGCTGCTATTCTTTTTGTAATCAATACGTATTGGAAGCAATCATCACCAGGGTGCAGGCGATTTCTGTCTCAATGCCCTTTTCTTTGGCTAGCTTGACCAATTCCGGATTCTCTGTGCCCGGGTTAAAGATGATCCGTCGGGGATTTAATCCCAAGATATAGTCGTAATACTCCGGTTGGTGCGCAGGACCTATGTATAAGGTAACGGTGTCAATATTTTCCAGTTCAGGCTTTCCCCGCAAGATTTCCACATCTCCAATTTTTCCTTTGCGAATGCCTAAGGCGATTGGTTCTTTGCCCGCCGCCAGTAATCGGTTGACTGCCAGATAAGAATATCTTGCCGGATTTGGAGAAGCGCCAAGCACTAAAGTTTTTCCCATTTTTGAGACTTTGATCAATAAAAAAAATCAGGAAGCATTTTGATCACACTTCCTGATTTGTAAGAGCATGCCTGGAGGTCAACCTTTGGGCTGCAACTCCATGCTCTGAGGTTGAATAATCGATGGTCTAAACCATCAATCTGATCGGATCTTCCAGAATGGCTTTGAACGTCTGCAGGAATTGGGCACCCGTTGCGCCATCCACCACGCGGTGATCGCAGGAAAGGGTCACCTTCATCATGTTGCCAACAGCCAATTCTCCATTTTTGACAACGGCTTTCTCCACAATGGATCCCACCGCCAAAATGCAGGAATCCGGCGGATTGATAATAGCGGTAAATTCTTCAATGCCAAACATCCCCAGGTTAGAAATGGTAAAGGTATTACCCTGCATTTCTTCGGGTTGCAATTTCTTGCTTTTTGCCTTTTCGGCCAATGCTTTCACTTCTGTGTTGATTTGCGAAAGCGTCTTCATATCCGCATAGCGAATGACAGGGACCAATAGTCCGTCAGGAACAGCTACGGCTACGCCTACATTCACATCCTTGTTGCGGCGGATCTTGTCGCCCAACCAGGAAGAATTGATGGCCGGATGTTGGCGAAGGGCCGCGGCGGCAGCTTTCACCACCAAGTCATTGAAGGAAATCCGGATTGGAGACACTTCGTTGATGCGCTTGCGGGTCGACATGGCTTTGGCCATATCAATTTCTACCGTCAGATAGAAGTGAGGTGCAGTGAATTTGCTTTCTCCCAAACGGCGCGCAATGGTTTTGCGCATTTGCGAAATGGGCTCATCCTCATAATTGGCATCTCCACCACCAAAGGTGAAGGGCACTACTTGTGGCGCTTCTTTTGCTTTTTCGGCGGCAGGAGCAGGGGCCGGAGCGGCAGCAGGGGCCGGAGCTGCTTTTTGCTGCTCAATGAAGGTCTCAACGTCGCGTTTTACAATGCGACCATGATCACCACTACCGGTTATTTTATCGATGTCGATTCCTGCTTCTTTGGCCATACTGCGTGCCAGCGGAGAGGCTTTTACTCTTTTGTCTCCTTCAACACTAGCTTCAGCTGATGTTGCGGGGGCACTGGTGGCCGGAGTAGCAGGTTCTTCAGGTTTACGCTCTTCGGTCTTAGTGTCAGCACTACTATTGGAGCCATTGCTGTTGGCGCTTTCCGCAGCTTCCAGAGCTGCCTTCCAATCTTCCCCTTTTTTCCCGATCACCGCGATCACCCCATCAATGGGTACCGGACCTTCTTTAACCGCAATATGCAATAAAACACCGTCCACAAAACTATCCAGCTCCATGGTGGCTTTATCCGTTTCCACTTCGGCAAGTGTTTCTCCGGCTTCGATTTGATCTCCTTCCGATTTTAGCCAGTCGACAATGTTGCCTTCTTCCATTGTATCGCTCATTCGGGGCATGCGAATGATTTCAGCCATAATATCTTTATTTTCGAGTTTTGAAAGTAATCTCGCAAAGTTGCGATATTTTGTCCTATTTCTTGGTCAAAGTTAAGGTATTTTCAACACCATGAAGAACATAAGGTTTTAAAATAATAACTTTGCGGCATGAATTTTTCGTCCAAATTAATTGAGGAGGCCGTCGATGCCTTTGCTTCTTTACCTAGTGTTGGTAAAAAAACGGCCTTGCGGTTGGTGCTGCACCTGATCAAACAGGAACCGGAAGTCAGCACTCAATTTGCGGAAGCCATTGTCAATCTGCGCAAAAATATCAAAAACTGCCAGATTTGTCACAATCTGTCAGACTCAGATGTTTGCGTAATCTGTAGTGATCAGCGTCGAGACCGGTCTGTGATCTGTGTGGTGGAGGGGATTCGGGATGTGATGGCCATTGAAGAGACAGGGCAGTACAAAGGGCTTTACCACATTTTGGGGGGTGTCATTTCACCTATTGAAGGCATTGGGCCCAATGAACTGAATATTGCCAGTTTACAACAACGCCTAACCAATGGAGAGGTGCGTGAAATCATTATGGCGCTGAGTCCTACTATTGAAGGAGACACCACTATTTTTTACATTTCGCGCCAACTCAAGGAGCACGAATTAAAAATCAGCACGATTGCACGAGGCGTTTCCTTCGGGGGGGAATTGGAATATGCCGACGAATTGACGCTGGGTAGATCCATTATTTCGCGAGTGCCCTATCAAAGGGAATAATTGCACTATGAAACTTTCCGTCATTATTGTCAACTATAATGTGCAATATTTTCTGGAACAAGCCTTGCTTTCGGTCCGCAAAGCATCACAAGGCCTGGCGGTAGAGGTATGGGTGGTTGACAACAATTCTGTCGACGATTCGGTGGCGATGGTCCGCCGAAAATTTCCAGAGGTCCACCTGATTGCCAATGCCGATAATCCGGGTTTTTCCATTGCCAATAACCAGGCAATTCGCCAATCAACTGGAGAGTATGTGTTGCTACTCAATCCGGATACGGTGGTGGAAGAGGATACCTTTGAAAAATGCATTCAATTCATGGGTGCCCATCCGGATGCCGGAGGGCTGGGGGTGAAGATGATCGATGGTTCTGGTAAGTTTCTCCCGGAATCCAAGCGCGGTTTTCCAGCGCCTTTTGTGGCATTTGCCAAAGCGTTTGGCTTGGCTCGGTTGTTTCCCAAATCGCCCATTTTTAACCATTACCACCTCGGGTACCTTGATGAAAATGAAATCCACGAAGTAGAAGTGCTGGCGGGAGCCTTTATGTTGCTGCGCCGCAGTGTACTTGAAGAAATTGGATTGCTGGACGAGACCTTTTTTATGTACGGAGAAGACATCGATTTGTCTTACCGCATTGTCAAAGCTGGGTACAAAAATTATTATCTGCCCACCACTACCATCATTCACTACAAAGGCGAAAGCACCAAAAAAGGGAGTTTGAACTACGTGCGCACCTTTTATCAGGCGATGATCATCTTTGCGCGCAAACATTTTCAGGGCGAAAAAGCCAGGTTACTTATTTTAATGCTGCAATTGGCCATCTACGTGCGAGCTGCACTGACCCTGGTGAGCAATTTTTTCAAAAGAGCCTATTTGCCCATTCTTGATGCCACAGTTATCTACGCAGGACTTTATTTTCTGAAGCACTTTTGGGCCAATTACCATTTTAAGAATCCCAATTATTACGATGAATCGGTGCTTTATTTCAATTTCCCACTGTACATCGTCATTTGGTTGGCCACCGTGTATTTCAGTGGGGGCTATGACGATCGGCAAAATTTGCGGAGGCTGGTGCGTGGATTGACGGTGGGGACGGTCTTATTGGCGGCTGTTTATGGGTTTTTGGACTTGGAATATCGTTCTTCCAGGGCATTGATTCTTCTGGGAGCGATTTGGGCCGTAATGGCAACGGTGATCTTGCGGCTTTTGCTACATTTTTTCCAGTTTGGAAACTTTCGCTTAGGTAGAAACAAGACCAAAAATCTGGTGATCATCGGATCGCTCAATGAAAGCGAGCGGGTACAGCAGCTACTACATCATGCTCAGGTTCACAAAAACCTGATTGGTACCGTAGCCCCATCGACACAGACCGATTCCGGAAATTATCTAAGCAATTTATCGCAACTGGATGAAGTGGTGCACATCTATAAAGTCGATGAATTGATCTTTTGTTCCAAGGATGTATCGGCTCAGAATATCATGTTTTGGATGACCAAATTGGGCGCTCATCTGGATTATAAAATTGTACCGGAAGAAAGCCTGAGCATCATCGGTAGCCACTCCAAAAATACCGCTGGAGAATTGTACACTATTGATATTCAGTTTAAAATAGCATCGCCACTCAATCAGCGCAACAAACGACTACTCGATATCTTGATGGCCGTCGCTTTACTGATCAGCTTCCCGATCCAACTTTTGTTAATACCCAAAACAGGGGGGCTGATCCGCAATATTTTTGCCGTATTATCAGGTCGAAAAACCTGGGTGGGCTACCATCCTCTTGCGGCTCAAAATGCCAATTTACCTGCCCTGCGCCCCGGGGTGCTTACACCGGTAGATGCCCTCAAGGTAGGACACTTGCCGGAAGCCACCTTACAACGACTCAACTTCTTATACGCCAAGGATTATGAAGCCAGCCAGGACTTGGATATCATTTGGAAAGCGTTTCGAAAATTAGGTAGATAAAACCAATTGCTTCACTACTCTCCTTTAAATTCAGCCTTGCGCTTCTCGATAAAAGCACTTGCCCCTTCCCGGAAATCTTTGGTGTTGGTGGTCGTAAGGAAAGCTTCTAATTCGCGATTAAAGCCATTTTGATCGTGTTGGAAATAAGCATTAACAGCAGCGATGACTTCCGCAATGGCCAGTGGACCTTTCTGCGCAATTTTTTGAATGATTTCCTTGGCTTTTGCCACTTCCTCACCGGATGCGACCACGTGATTTACCAAGCCCAATCGGTGTGCTTCCGTTGCCCCGATCATGTCGCCGGTTAGTAGTAGTTCGATGGCTTTGCTCTTGCCAATGTACTGAATGAGGCGTTGCGTACCACCAAAGCCAGGTACCAGGCCAAGGTTGACTTCGGGTTGTCCAAAACGGGCATTTTCACCGGCGATCCGTAAATGACAAGCCATCGCCAATTCACAGCCACCGCCCAGCGCAAAGCCGTTGACTGCGGCAATGACCGGTTTGGCAAATCGTTCAATCAGGAAAAATACACTTTGCCCGCGGTGAGCCATTTCCATGCCTTGTTCTCCTTTCAGATCCAGGAATTCCTTGATGTCAGCTCCCGCCACAAAAGCTTTTGAGCCGGCACCGGTCAATATCACTCCGTGATAATTGGGTCTTGAGGGTGCATCTTCGGAGAAAAAGTACCCCAATTCTTTCATCGTCTGGGCATTGAGTGCATTGAGCGCCTTCTCCCGATTGATGGTGACGACCAGGATTTGATCTTCGAGCTTTATTTGTAGGTTGGTATATTTCATATCTAATTTGGTTGGTTTTTGATCGGCAAAATAATCATTCCCGAAGGAAAACAAAAACCCTTCTGCAAGAAACAGAAGGGCGTAAACACACGATTGGATTGTGTGTGTTGGGGACAATATTCTTAGACTATATTTGGAGGTCGGATTTGACAGTGAAAATCATCAAATTTTTGATAAAACAAGGCGTCTTTTTGCAGCGCATACCCTGAGGTACGGTCAAAAAAAGCAACACAGGATCATCAAAAGAATGATATTTGCAGCTCAAAGTTTGACCTCCAAACATGGTCTTACTGTTTCATAGGGAAAGACAAAATAATATCAAGAGTTATTGTCCTGATACTTAAAGATCCTGGTGAATACGCCAGAATTTATTTACAAGAGGGATGGATTAGATGGGTTAGAACGCAAAGATAGTTCATTAAGTTTAGATATGGAAATTTTTATGAATTGTAATTTTTAACCTTGACAATCCTCATGGGGCATAAAAAAGGGCGAGGTGATTCAACCTCGCCCCGGTAATCAGGTAAAATGCCTGACTACAGTTAAGGGGGAACATAGCCTGTAAGGCTGGAAAAAGGTAAATGGTTGTGATCGCCTTGCTTGAGGCAAGCACTCCGTCAAATGCGTTTTGGGAAATTTTAGGTTAGTCGTAAACTGGAGTGAAAAATGGGTAGTGTAGGTTGAAAATTGGGTACTTGAGGTGTATCGGATTAAACGCCCCTCAACGACTGATTATTATAAAACGGACGAATAAGTTTAAATCACTTTTTTGACCAGTATCAAAAAAAAGGTGGCGTCACAGACAGACACCACCCCTTTTTGAAAAAAAAATCATACTTCGATTTCTTTAGAATTCATCACCTTTGCTTGGTGATTGATCGATTCCTGGTGGATGGCACGCAGGATAGATTCCATAAATTCAGGACTCAGTCCTTTTAAAGCACCTTTTGCTATCGCACTTTCCAGAATCTCACTCCAACGCTGTGGCTGAAGAATGGCAATATTGTTGCGCTTTTTGTAGCGACCGATGCTGTCGGCCAATTCCATTCTTTTTCCCAATAAATTGAGCAATTCGTCATCGATTTCATCAATCTCGTGGCGCAGGTGATCCAAGGTTTCCAGAAATTCCATGTTATCAGTTGTTGGATCTCGGAAAACCAGCTCAGATACCAATCCCTGGAACTGGGTTGGGGTGATTTGTTGTTCTGCATCACTCCAGGCAACATCAGGCGTTGGGTGTACCTCGGTCATGATACCGTCGAAGTTGAGGTCCATGGCCTTTTGCGCCACATCCAGCAAAATATCTCGGCGACCACAGATGTGGCTATTGTCTACAATGATGGTCAGGTCAGGGAATTGTCTTTTTAGTTCAATCGCAATTTGCCAGCGTGGCACGTTGCGGTATTTGGTTTCTCCGTGGTAAGAAAAACCGCGGTGGATGGCCGCAATATTGGTAATTCCGGCTTTGTAAATCCGCTCAATGGCACCAATCCACAATTTTAGGTCGGGGTTGATTGGATTTTTGATCATTACCGGAATGTCTACACCTTGCAAAGCATCGGCTACCTCCTGTACAGAGAAGGGATTTACGGTGGTTCTGGCACCTAGCCATACCACATCAATGCCATATTTCAGCGCTTCAAAGACGTGCTGGGTTTTGGCAACTTCGGTGGTGACTTTAAGCCCGGTTTCTTCCTTCACTTTTTTGAGCCAACCTAATCCTTCTGTACCCACCCCCTCAAATGATCCGGGACGAGTGCGCGGTTTCCAGATACCGGCCCGAAACAGGTCGATGTTTTGAGTGGCCAATTCTCTGGCCGTTTGCAATACCTGTTCTTCGGTTTCGGCACTACAGGGACCGGCAATGATGAAAGGCCGCTTGTGTGTCGGTGCCATGAATGGTTTGATGTTCATTTTCATGATGGTACAATTTGTATAACCTCTGTGGGAAGTTATCAGGATAATATTTTTTTTATTTTATTAGATTCTTCGATTAAACGGTAAAAAGTGTCGTAGTCCTGTTTGATCAACAAACTGCGAAAGCGAGCCAATTGATTGATATGCTCGTCCAGTACATCCAGCACATTATCGCGGTTTTGCCGGAAAATGGGAATCCACATATCTGGAGAACTCTTTGCCAGCCGGACCGTAGAGCTAAACCCGCCACTGGCCAGCTCAAAAATGCGGTCTTCGTCTTTTTCCTTGGCCAAAACAGTAAGGGCCAGTGCAAAAGAACTGATGTGGGAAATGTGGGAGACATACGCCGTATGCACATCATGTGAATGACTCTCCAGCTCCACGACCCGCATTGGAATAGATGCATACAACTGATGTACTTTTTCAATCGCATCCGCATCACTATTTTCCAAATCACACAGCACGGTGCATTTGTGGTCAAATAGATTGGGAATGGCCGCTTCCGGGCCGCTGTGTTCTGTGCCGGCCATTGGGTGGGTCGCTACAAATCGGCCCCGCTTGGGGTGGGTCGCGACTTGTTCCAATAGCCGTACTTTGGTAGAGCCTACGTCTATGACGACTTGCTTGTCGACCAAATCCAACACTTGAGACAAGAGTTCCAGCATTACATCTACCGGAGTAGCCAGGATAATAATATCTGATTTTTCAACTGCTTCTTCCAAGGGTAAACCTTCATCGATGAGGCGCCGCCGCATGGCTTTATCCAGGTTCTCTTTTTTGGCATCTACCCCGATGACATGTTGCGCAAAGCCATTTTCTTTGAGGCTAATGGCCAGTGACCCTCCAATTAATCCAACGCCGATAATACTGATCGTCATGCTTCTATATATTTGATAATTGATCCAGCCGCTTGATGGCCAATTCAAATTGTGTTACCGGACTGCATAAGGATACGCGTACATATTCGTTACCCTGGGAACCAAAAATTCCGCCTGGAGTAATGAAAACGTGTGTTTTGTAAAGCACCTCATCCGCCAATTCAAAACCATCGCGGTATTGCGCGGGTATTCGCGCCCAGATGAACATTCCCACCTGTTCTTTATCATACCGACAATTCAGTCGGTCCAGTAATTCAAACACCTTAGCTCTTCTACGGCTATAGATTTCATTCAACCGCCCATACCAGTCTGGCGGATTTTGTAATGCCTCGATGGCCGCCAGTTGCACCGGTTTGTACATGCCTGAGTCCATATTGCTTTTAAAACGCAGGATGGTTTGCAAATATTCGGCTTTGCCGACCAGCATCCCAATGCGCCATCCCGCCATATTGTGGGCTTTGCTTAGGGAGTTGAGTTCCAATGCCACTTCCATCGCTCCGGGAATACTCAACAAGCTTTCCGGCTGATCGTTGAGGATAAAGGCGTAGGGATTATCATTACAAATCAAAATCTGATTGCGTCTGGCAAAATCGATCAATTTGGTGAAAAACACCTTATTGGCTTTCGTTCCGGTGGGCATATTCGGATAATTGATCCACATGATCTTTACTCGGCTAAGATCGGTGGCCTCCAATGCTTCCAGATTGGGCAGCCAGTCGTGGGCTTCATCCAGCAAGTATTCGCGGATGGTTGCTCCGGTGAGCTTGGCGACTGCACTGTATGCCGGGTAGCCTGGGTTGGGAACCAGTACTTCGTCACCCACTTCCAGGTAGGTCATCGAAATATGCATAATACCTTCCTTGGAACCGATCAGTGGCAGGACCTCCGTTTGAGATTCCAGGCTTACGCCAAACCAATCTTGATACCATTGGCCCATTGCCGCCCTTAGTTCGGGTAGGCCGGCGTAGCTTTGGTATCCGTGATTGTCATCGTCTTTACTGTGTAGTGCCAGGGCATCAATCGTTGATTGCGAAGGCGGTAAATCCGGACTACCGATGCCCAGGTTGAGCACATCATGCCCTTGTGCTCGCATTTGTGCAATTTCGCGTAGCTTCTTAGAGAAGTAGTATTCCTCTACATCTCCCAGGCGACTGGCTGGCCGGATAATGGCTTCATTCATTGTTTCCATGTTCATGAGTGTTTAATCGTCAAAATGCTGTCCGGTAGGGTAAATACCGAGGATGTGTAAATCGTGTGTGAGGGGTTGAATGGCTTCAATAGCCTGTTGATGTCCTACTTTACCTTCCGTTACAAAATCCAGGAAAAACTGATATTCCCAGGGTTTGCCAATAATGGGCGCAGACTGAATTTTGGTCAAGTTGACATTATAAGCGGCCAAAACGGCCAATACTTTGTACAAGCTTCCAACAGCGTGATCCACGGCAAAACATAACGAAACCTTATTGGCTTCCGGGGCAAAAGTGGCCTTTTCTGCTTTTTCCAAGACCAGAAAGCGGGTGTGGTTCTTTTTATTGGTTTCAATCCCTTCTGCCAGCAGCTCCATATCATATAATGAAGCGGCCAGTGTGCTGGCAATAGCCCCTACGTCTTGCACATTGTTTTCGCGGATATTGCGTGCACTAAGGGCCGTGTCAACAGTTTCTACCAAGCGAATATGAGGATGCTGTCGGAAAAAATCAAGACATTGCTGAATGGCGATGGGGTGGGAGTGAACCTCCTTCAAATCGGACATTTTAACGCCTGGCAGGACCATCAGGTTTTGTTTGATCCGCAGGTAAACTTCACCTGTAATGCGAAGTTTGGCCTTTTTGAGCAGGTGGTAGTTGTGCATCAGGCTCCCGGCCAGGGTGTTTTCAATAGCCATCAGACCAATGTCGGCCTCTTCGCCTTTTTCTACCATCTTTACCAGCTGGTCAAAGGTATGTGCAGGTACAATTTCCAAATTCGCTCCCTGAAAGCAGTGCCGGGCGGCAATTTCGTGAAAGGCACCCGCATAGCCCTGGATACATACTTTCAGGGAGCCATTCGCTATGGCTTCACCCGATGTTTCATAGGTCGTTACTGTCTTTGACATGATCTTATTTTTAAATTCTATTCCGTTTTATGCAAAAAAAAAGTCCCGTTTGACGGGACTTTACAGTATGGATACGTTTATCTATACGGGAAAGCCCCTTTATGATTGACCATAAAAAAAGTAAAAAAAGAATCCCGCGCTGTCCATTTTTGTGGGCCTGCTCAAACCGCCGACCACAAGCGATTGAAAAGGAGCGTTGGTCAATATTTTAGCAGGCTTTTGTCCGCAAAAATTGTCAGAGACACAAACAGGATCTGTGGTGGTGTGGTTCGAATACATTACAACTTGGTTAAGAGCAAAAAAAAAGTCCCGCTTTGCGGGACTCCCAAATTTATCTTTCAGTCAATTGAACAAAATTTAGCAGCCCCTTATGGTTGACCATAAAAGTAAAAGCTAAAAAAATAACGGTTGTTCAACTGAGCTTGCATTTCAAAAATATTATGTGTACAAACCTAGGTATTTATTTCTGGCTTCGCAAATATTTGGTGATAATTTTTGACTTCCATTTCTTTATTTAAAAACGAAATACAAAAACTATCACCAACTTGCTAATCCATTCATTTTAAAGGATTTCTAGTAGTCTATTATACAGTATCCACCAATTTATTCTACCACAACCTTGATGGTAGTAACCTGCTCATCGGTCCTCAATTGCAGGAAGTAGGCCCCTTGTGGCAAAGCACTGAGGTCTACCTGCTGGCGCTGTAGCCCGGAATTGAGCTGATTGGCGTGAAACAGCTGAGCGACCTGCTGTCCCGTCAAGTTATAAAGGGCTAGATTGACTGAAGAATTATTTTTTAGCTCAAATTCAACAACCATTTCGCCTTTTGTCGGGTTCGGCATTGCACTGAATTGTAATGTTTCAGGTGCAACTGGAGTTTCCGTATCGACTACGCCAAAAATTGAAGTAGGAATGTGAACATAGTTAATGAAATTGTTTGCAGGGTCATCCATGTCACCGCGAGTAATTAATCCTGGTTTGAAATCCTGTTGGTAGATGAATTCTACTTCGGTACCAACATTTGGGTTAACGGTGGGAAATACCGCTTCAATGAAAGGAATGAAATCTGCTTCTTCAATCACATCTGCATTGATTGCATCATAGGGCTCCGTCCAGGTTTCTCCTCCATCCATAGAGGAGGTTAAGTAGACGTGGCGGTAATGCTGAGCATCATCCGGATCAAAAAAGCCTTCGGTTTCCATCACCATGGTATAGGCCAGGTAAATATTGTTGTCTGCATCGACTCCCGCACTTGGGAAGCCCGTCAAGGAGACATAATACAGGGCAATATTGGCGATGCCTGTAATGTCTAAAACGCCATTACCATTCAGGTCAATGACATCTACGATGGTACGAATAGAATCTTCGCCATAGTTTTCATTCCAATAAGCCATACCGCTGGTACCCGGATAATAGGTCCATCCTGCATCGGTTAAGTCGGCATCCTGAACATACATTTCTCCGTAGAAAGCATGGACCAACCCATTATTATCAACCAAGACATGTCCGGAGTTATCAGACGTAAAAATAGCCATTGAATCCGGAGCCAAGGTGTCTTGTGGCAAATCTTCGAAAGTATAGCCACTGTCGATCACATATTTGTCCAGGGGGAAATCATGAATAACAGTAGTCGTCCAGGTATCACCATTGTCCTCTGATTTGGAGACCATAATGTCACCCCATTGGTTGAACAGGCCGATCGCTACCGTATTGCCCTTCGCACTGATCGAATAAGAATCGGCATTGTGGATTTCCAGCATTTTTGTGCTGTCCAGTCCGGGAATGATGGCATCAGAAATGTCCCAGGTTTCACCACCGTCTTGTGAACGATAGTATAATAAATGAGCATCAACTCCCTCATAAGCCACGCCTCCATTGGCAATGGGAGTGGCGACAGCAATGACGTGAAAGGATTCGCCATCTGCACCTCCGGTTGCCATTCTTGGCCACAATGAGCCAAATGGGGTAGTGGTAGGGATATCTGCTTCGGTCCAGTCAGTTTCGCCAGCTGCTCTTCTGAGGTAGTGAAGGCGGTATTCTGGAGAAGTAAATACGTGAGAAACGATCAACTCATCGCCAGAATTGGTAATGCCATGATTTGGCCAACCGGTGCGTACATTTGCTTCCAGTCGTTCCGTGGGTACAGCACCCCAGGTACTGCCGTCATAAAGGTTGTAGCCGGTGCCTCTTTCTGGATAAGCAGTTGCTGTAAAACCCTGTGTCCAGGTGGCCATCAGGTTGCCATCTGGGCTAACCGAAAATCGATTGCAGACGGAGTAGTTGGTCTGCAAATCGTAGACCGTCTGTCCAATAATCGTTTCAGTTAACGGACCGCGAAATTGTACGCCATCGGTAGGTGGCGTAAAATCATGTACAGGCAGATCAATGCCCTGAATATTCAGACCGGTTTCATTGTGCGCCGTCATGGGCATTGGCTGCATCAGTCCCGGATGTTTCTGAATACGATTGGCTTGAGCAAAAGCCGTAGCACTCCAAAAGGCCATCAAAGCAATCAGAAATAAATGTTTAAATAACTTCATAAAAAGCGGTTTATGTGAAATAAAAGTATGATTTCCTGATATCTATTATTGGGGTACAGCAACTTAACAAAATGGGCTTTTTTCAACAACTAATCCGCTTAAAAAGGATAAAAGTAGCTTCAATAAGCAAATTACCTATTTCTCAGAAATGGACAAAATAAAGATTTACTATTGTAGCTTATCTTACAAGAGGAGTAAATAGAGGAGATGTAAAAATAAAGAACCAGCACTAGTAGTGCTGGCTATTTCATTCATGACTTTCTTAGATTTTTGTAAAGTTCATTATTCTCAGTTTAGAGTAGAATAGGATTGGATTAGCTACCTCCTGTTCCACAGCAACCATATACGACAGAAACGCAAATCCAGTCAGTTAGCGGACTTGGATACCTTTTAAATAGCAAATCAACAATTTCTTTAGGACTTCCACCAGTACAGTTTGGTCGGTAGTCATCTGCAATGTCTAAATAGTAATCAATAATTTCTCTTTGTTGGGCATATGTCACGTTTGGTGGAGACCATGTACCTGAAACAAGGTCATCAATTTCTCTACAAGAATCTAGATCAATTGTATCTAGATCAATAAATGTACAGGTCAAGTGGCCATAGCAATATCGATAAACGTCATGAAGTTGGCCAGATGTGCCAGGATCTATTGTCTCATCAGCTAAATCTGTATAGTGAACCGTTTCTTCAGGGCAACTCGTGGAGCTCTTTTCGTATAGAGAGTCTTCTTTACTAGTGATAAAAGAATCTTCTTTGTCAAGGATAAACTCTTCTTTGGTACAGGAATAAAGTATTAGGAAGGATGTGAAAATGGATAAGAAAATTTTAAGTTTCATCGGTATTGGTTTAAGAATTAGAAATAATGGTTTGTATCTTTTGTCACAAAAGATATTCAATATTCAAGATGTAAAATGTTGTGTTTATTTAGGGCGTCCTCAAAAACAATAACAAAGCCATCAATGTGTTGATAAATAGACGTT
>CAXHCA010000036.1:0-50601 GCA_964015035.1 uncultured Saprospiraceae bacterium | reverse complement strand
TAAGTGCATGTTTGGAGGTAGTCCCTGAAGTATATTCGGGCAAGCTATTCAGTCCGGTAAAACCGGGATTTTGGGGCCTCTTTTCGGCTATTTTTTCGTCCGTCTCGGCACAGTCGAGATGTTCTCAAAAATGAGCCTCGCGAGAACCTAAAACCTGTAATTTTAGCTTCTAAAGCACCACCTCCAAACAGCACTTAGTTAACTTATTTTTTGCTTTTAAAAATTCAGAAAAATGAAAATCTTCAAAACGATTCTATTCTCTTTTGTTCTTTTGGCGGCTACAGCCAATATTTCCTATGCACAAACAGCTAGCACTGCAGCAGTTTCTCCACAGATGGAAACAGTGACCATCAAAGTGAAAGGCGTGGGCTGTGCCAATGACCTCAAATCTATTGCCGCTAATGTCGAAAAACTCGATGGTGTCAGTAGCTGTAAGGCAGTGAAAATGGGTGCTACTTCTTCCTTCGAGGTGGTTTACGATCCTGCGTTGGTCAAAGAAGAAAAGATCCATGCCGCCATTGAAGGTACCGCAGGATGTGCCAATCCAAATGATCGGCCTTACAAGGTGAAGCTGTAGGAATTTAAGACAACAAACATTTTGAACTCACAGGGGGCATTGCCAGGGAGTTCCTAAAACACCTGTTTCCTAAATTGGCTCGTTTTAGGAAGTCCTGCCCTGTGAGAAAATGCATATCACAATGAAAAAGTATTTGTTCATTGTTGGTTGGCTATTTCCGTGCTTTGTCATTGCGCAAAGCATTTCCGGAAGGGTGATCAACAATCAGAAAGAACCATTGATCGGGGCCAGCGTGTATTGGATGGGAACGACAACTGGTGTGGCTACCAATGAGTATGGTGAATTTAATATAACACCGGTAGAAGCCTCGACAGAGTTAGTGGTCAGTTTCATTGGCTACGAGCCAGATACCATGCAGGTAGGTGCGCAAAATAATCTGGTTATTACCCTTGCGGAAACGGAGATGCTGGATGAGGTTGTGGTCCACGGAAGGAGAGAGGGGGTAGTCATTTCCAATCTCACTCCCGTGAAAACGGAAAACATCAGCCAAACGGAATTAAGAAAGGCCGCTTGTTGTGACTTAGCCGGCTGTTTTTCGACGCAATCATCGGTACAACCACAAACTACCAATGTACTGACCAATGCCAAAGAGCTGCGCATCTTAGGCTTGTCGGGCGTATACAATCAGGTCTTGATCGATGGTTTTCCAATGATACAGGGCCTTTCGCATACTTATGGGATAAGTAATGTTCCGGGCACGTTGGTGGATAATATTTTTATTGCGGTGGGGGCGAATAGTGTTTTACAAGGCTACGATGGTATCAGCGGGCAAATCAATGTGCTGACCAAGGATCCAGCGAACACGGATAAGTTATTACTGAATGCCTACGTCAATAGCTTTGGCGAAAAGCAGCTGAATGCCAACTATGCTTTTAAGAAGGGCAAGTGGAGTAACCTGACCGCTTTGCACACCGTGCAACCAGCCGATAAGATTGATCGAGACCAGGATAGTTTTCTGGATCTCCCACAACTGACACGGTATATGGTTTTTAATAAACTACAATATGGCAATGCCAGTGAGTGGGGGTTGAGTAGTACGATGGGGGTGCGGTTGGTACAGGAACAGCGCATTGGTGGCACTACCGCCTTCGACGCTGAAAAGGACCAGGGCAGCAATGAGGTGTATGGGCAAACGGTCAACTTTGTGCAACCTGAGGCGTGGACTAAAACGAGTTATGGGTTTGATGACAATCATCGCATTACTCTTTTTGCGTCTTCCTTTTTGCAAGACCAAGAGTCCTATTTTGGCACCGTAAAATATGATGCTCGGCAATTTAATCTCTATGCTACGTTACAACATGAGTTCAACTACGCCAACGAGCATAGTCTGAAAACAGGCATCAGCTATCGCCATTTGGATTTGCGAGAAGACATTGGTTTTACAGATCAAGCCTTAGAGCGGAGCTATGCCGGTGTTTACCATCGCAAGGAAAAGGTAGCCGGCGGATTTGTCGAAAACACCCTGCGTTTTCTGGATGATCGGTTGACCTGGATTGCCGGTTTGCGGGCAGACCACCACAATCAATTTGGCTGGAGCGTAACGCCGCGGACTCTATTAAAATATGACTTGTCTTCCCAGGCAGTAGTGCGGGCCAGTATCGGCACAGGATGGCGCACCGTCAATCTCTTTAGTGAAAACATCAATCTACTGGTCAGTTCCCGGGATATTGTTTTTGCGGAAGCCTTGGAACCCGAACGAGCGGTCAATTTGGGTTTGAATTATACCCATAAGATTGATGGCAAACAGGTATCGGGTTATTTTAGTGCTGATTTTTACCGCACCGATTTTCAAAATCAAATTTTCCCCGACTATGATAGTGATCCAACCAAGGCCATTGTCGGAAATTTCACAGGAAAAAGCGTTAGCAATAGCTTCCAAGCGGAGTTGAATTTGACGTTTTGGCAGCGATTACAATGGAAAGCGGGGTATAATTTTTTAGATGTATACCGCAAAATTGGTGAGGACAAACAACTCTTGCCTTTCAATTCGAAGCATCGGGTATTGGCGACAGTCGGTTTTCAACCGTTGAGCAACAAATTCCAAATCGACCTGAACTGGCATTGGTATGGCAAGCAGCGTTTGCCAGATACCCAGTCCAATCCGGAGGAATTCCAGCGGCCGGATTTTTCCAGACCGTATTCGGTGCTTAATGCTCAATTTACGTATAACGTTAAGCAATTTGAAATCTACACCGGCTGCGAAAACATTTTCAACTTCCGGCAAAATCAACCAATCCTTAGCTGGGAGAACCCCTTTGGCCGGTATTTTGATACCTCTTCGGTTTGGGGCCCAACGAGGGGAAGAGAATGGTATTTAGGTGTGCGCTTTCGGATTGAAGCTGGAGAATAGTGAAATGGTAGGGAGCGGATAATGGTGTTTCCATTAAATCGAAATTCCCTACCGCTTCCACTACTTTTTGTAGCGCTGCATTCATTTTTTAAGTACCTTTACGCCCGATTTTAGTACTTTTTATTAGGATTTAGCACTGTCTACCCACTTTTTTTCGCATAAATTGCGTTATTGATTTGTTTACTTCTTTGGCATTGCATACCATGCTACTGAAGAAAAACCAATTTTAACACTAGTAGGGGAGGACTGCTGCTAAATATTTTGAACGACTCACCTGCTATTAACATCAAAATTTTTATACCATGAGGATGCTAAATCTACTATCAGTTGTATTACTGATGCTATTTTCTACTCAGATTTTTGCTCAGGAAATGAGCCGGGAGGAGAAAAAGAAATGGAAAAAAGAACTGAAAAACTACAAGAAAGACCTGAATGCACTGAAGACGTTAACGGAAGAGCACACTGAATACCGCAAAGTAAACCGGGAACTGGAAGAGCGGATCAATAACCTGGAAGCCAGCAAATCGATGGAGGAATCTCGTCTTGCACAGAAGGACGAGGAAATTTCGGCCTTGAACAACCAGTTGATGAATGCACAAATGACCATTCAGCAACTACAAGAGGAGGGGCCTGCCGTTGAGATGAGTGATAAAGGCATGATGATGGGCCTGGCATACCGCGTGCAAATTGGTGCTTATGGAAAGACCAGTATTCCAACTGATCTGAATTCTGGTGATGATATGACACTTGAAGAAGAGAATGGCTTACAAAAGATCATTGTTGGACAATTTCGTGATTTTAATCGTGCTAAGGAGTTGCAGGATTACATGAAAAAAATCGGCGTGAAAGACGCTTGGATAGTCCCTTATAACGATGGGCAGCGCATTACCAATGAAGAAGCTAAAGCGATGGGAGGGATGCAATAAAAAACATTGTCAATATCCCGGTCAAAAAACACAAATGAGAACATCGTTTTTGCCTGGATAAAAAGAAATAACGGCCAGTTGCTGGAATATTCCGGCACTGGCTGTTTTGGTTTTTGGGAAGGGAGTAGATGATTCGCGTTGGAGATGCTCACTTGTGGATGTCATAGAGTTGTTTCGCGTTAGCTACCTGATAATCAAAAGTCGTATTTTAGCCGGAAATTAATAAGTTGAAGAAATCCGGAATGAGCGCCAATGTCGGGCCGGCACAAGGCTGACTAAGTGCATGTTTGGAGGTAGTGAGAGTGAGGCACTGTGCCGGGTGCAGTTGTCATTTGTCCCTTAGTGCTTGTCCTAATAGAAGATGCTTCCGGCGGCATCCTTGTCTTGATACCAGGATGCAAAAACCAAGGCTGTAAAATCACTTTCGGGCATAGCATTTCAGCCCGGCAACTCAAAAAAATGGGCTGCCGCTCCCTTAAAGTACGATCATTTATCAACCTGAAGAGGGTGGGTAATAAATAAAAGCCCACCCACATCCGCCAAACCGCCAATGGTCTACGTACAGCTTGCGCATCAGCACAAAGCTGTCATGGTAAAATGCTGTGGGAAGCATTTACAGAATCGCCGGCGAAGCTTAGAAGTGAGTCACGTTGTGCAATTTAATAAAAAGTTTTAAAAACAAAAAATTAAAACAAAAATATTTTTAATTGTAGCGCCAGAAAAGTAGGTGGCCAGGCACTACAAATCAAATCCAATATCTTTCCGGTAATATTTTCCTTCGAATTGAATCTTTTCTGCATTTTTTCTGGAAACTTCAAGGGCAGCATGGAAATCATTTCCGTAAGAAGTCAAGGCTAAAACCCGACCGCCATTGGTCAGCACTTCGGCGCCTTCTTGTCGGGTACCTGCGTGGAAGATGAGGGTATCGCTGATTGCGCCAAGCCCGGTAATGACTTTGCCTTTTTCGTAGGCTTCGGGATAACCGCCAGATACCAGGATGACGGTCGCTGCGGCACGGGTGTCTTTTTTGATGTCGAATTCTGCCAATTTACCAATGGCCAAGGATTCTAGAAGGCTCACCAGGTCGTTCTCCAACCTTGGCAATACCACTTCCGTTTCCGGGTCGCCCATACGGCAGTTGTATTCAATGACGTAGGGATCATCACCAACTTTGATCAGGCCGATAAAGACGAACCCCTGGTAAGTCATATTGCGTTGTTGAATACCCTTGATGGTTGGCTTGATAATGCGCTCTTCCACCTTTTGCATCAAGGCGTCATCCACGAAAGGGACAGGGGATACGGACCCCATACCACCGGTATTGAGGCCGGTATCGCCCTCACCGATGCGCTTGTAGTCTTTGGCAACGGGCAAGATTTTATAACGTTGTCCATCAGTAAGGACAAAAACTGAAAATTCAATGCCGCTCAGAAATTCTTCAATCACCACAGTGGCACTGGCGGTCCCAAACTTCCCCTGGAGCATGGCCTTAAATTCCGCTTGTGCTTCGGCGATGTCATCGAGGATTAAAACCCCTTTACCCGCTGCGAGGCCATCGGCTTTCAGTACGATGGGGGCACTTTGCTGGGCGATGTACGCCAATCCTTCCTGCAGGGTATCGGCAGTAAATTCACGGTAACCGGCCGTTGGGATATCAAATTCCTGCATAAACGCCTTGGCGAAAGCCTTGCTGCCTTCCAATTGGGCCCCTTCGGCAGAAGGACCGACTACCTGTATTTGGCGCAAAGCCGCATCGTCCTGAAAAAAGTCATAAATACCTCGTACTAGTGGTTCTTCCGGACCGACCACCACCATTTGGATGTTGTGATCCAGGACAAACTGTTTTACTGCGGGAAAGTCATTGGGATTAAGGGCAACGTTGGTGCCATGAGCAGCTGTTCCGGCATTACCCGGGCCGATGTACAACTGGTCACATCGATCACTTTGGCTGAGTTTCCAGGCGAAGGCGTGTTCGCGGCCGCCACTACCAAGCAGGAGAATATTCATGTCAACTAACAGATTTTAATGTTAAAACTCACTGGTAAAGTGGAATTGTACCTTCGGATGGTTTTCCTGCGCCATCTGCAAGGTCCAGGCTGATTCTGCCAGGAAGACCAATTTATCATCTTTATCGCGGGCAATATCGCGCTTGCGGCGGGACAAGAAATCTTTCAATGCCACAGGATCGTCGCAACTGATCCAACAAGCTTTGTGCAGATGCACCGGTTCGTAATTACAAGAAGCACCATACTCGTTTTTAAGGCGATATTGAATCACTTCAAATTGCAGGGCACCTACGGTACCGACAATTTTACGATTGTTGAATTCTTTAGTAAACAACTGGGCCACACCTTCATCCATCAATTCTTGCAAGCCTTTAGCCAGCTGTTTGGATTTAAGCGGATCGGCGTTATTGACATAGCGAAATTGCTCCGGCGAGAAAGTCGGAATGCCTTTAAAGTGCAGGACCTCCCCTTCGGTCAGGGAGTCCCCGATTTTAAAGTTGCCTGAGTCGTACAACCCAATCACATCACCGGGATAAGCTTCTTCGATGATGGTTTTTTTGGAGGCCATGAAGGAAGTCGGGTTGGAAAACTTCATCTTCCGGTTTTGGCGAACGTGCAGGTAGTTGGTGTTGCGTTGAAAAATGCCCGAACAAATCCGCAAAAAGGCGATGCGATCCCGGTGTTTGGGGTCCATATTGGCGTGGATTTTGAATACAAAACCCGCAAATTGGTCCTCTTCCGGTTTAACCACACGTTCTTCGGTCGTACGGGGTAGGGGGGTCGGTGCAATTTCCACAAAACAATCCAGCAATTCCTTTACCCCAAAATTATTGATGGCACTACCAAAAAACACAGGAGAGATATCGCTATTGAGGTAATCCTCCCGGTCAAAATCGGGGTATACCTCTTCAATCATGTGCACCTCTTCGCGCAATTCGTCAGCCGCTATTTTACCCACTTGTTCTTCTAGAACAGGATCCGCCAAATCGGTGATTTCGATGATGTCTTCTTCGTTTTGCTTTCCGTGTGGATTGAAAAGCACCAACTTTTTCTCGTAAAGATTATAGACCCCCTTAAAGCGTTGCCCCATACCGATTGGCCAACTTAGAGGACAAACGTTAATGTTGAGTTTCTGCTCTACTTCGTCCAGTAAGTCAAAGCCGTCTTTTCCTTCGCGGTCCAACTTGTTGATAAAAACGATAATCGGGGTCTTGCGCATGCGGCACACCTTCACCAGTTTTTCGGTTTGGGTTTCCACCCCTTTTGCCACATCGATTACTACAATCACACTATCCACTGCGGTCAGCGTACGGAAGGTATCCTCGGCAAAATCCTGGTGACCAGGCGTATCAAGGATGTTGATTTTTAAATCGCGGTATTTGAAGGCCATCACCGAAGTGGCCACGGAGATACCCCGCTGGCGTTCGATTTCCATAAAGTCGGAAGTGGCGCTCCGCTTGATTTTATTCGACTTTACCGCTCCGGCAACCTGGATGGCTCCACCAAAGAGCAGTAACTTTTCCGTAAGGGTAGTTTTCCCGGCATCCGGGTGACTAATAATGCCAAAGGTACGCCTGCGATTGAGCTGTTTTTGAAAACTCATATGTTCTTTCCTGAATTAAGGGGGCAAAGGTAAGGCTTTCGGCGCAACTTTACTTTATTTTAAGACCTCTTAGGATTATTCACCTTCTAAATGGGTCAATACTTCCTCCAATTCCTCTAGGTGTCGACCGTACAGCCAGTAGATATATTTCTTTTTGATAAACCAACCAGTGAGGAGCAGAAGGGGGATACCAATAGCCGTGATCACCAATAATTCCTTAATCATTTTGGGAGAGCCAAAGGCCTCATGGTCTAAAATGCCCGGGAAAGTACCCATATAAAAACCAATGGGTAAAAATAAATAAGTGTATAAATAAAGACGATTGATGTATTGGCTCAAAATTTGGATGTTTGCCTTCAGGGCTTGCTGTAACCCCGATTGTGGTACAGCTTTAAGCTTTTGTTTTAGCTCCACATAGATGTAAAGAGAAAAGGATATGGCCAGGAATCCAACCACTAAAAAAGTCCAAAACAGGTAAACGTTAGAACCGAAAAAAAGTAAAATGAAACCAACAAAGATTAGTGTGAAACTAAGTTCAGCCAAAGAATTACGAAGTACTTTACGCAGGATATTATTCGAACGTTGACTAGCCAGGCGAATCACTTCTGGTTCGATATCGCGGTAGTATTCGTTGGCAGCCTGCTCGGCTTTTTTCCATATTTTTTGCAAATCAAACTCTTGCATAACCCCTCGCTTTTAGCAGTTCGAACAATTTCTTTTTGATACGCAATAACTTAACACCCACATTGGATGTGGTGATGCCCATGATCTCCGCAATTTCGTGGTATTGTTTACCTTCCAGATGTAATAGAATCAAGGCACGGTCATCCTTTTTCAGGGCCTTGATACTTTCGTATAACAAATTGATTTCGGCCTCCTGGTCAAGTGTGTCTTCTGTGCTGGCAGTCGGCTGGTCCAACTCCTTGATCAATTCGGTTGAAACCTGAGGAAGCTTTCTTCTTTGCTTCTTTCGATAAGTCAAGGCGGTATTCAGGGCCACCTTATAAATCCAGGTAGACAGCTTGGATTGCTGCCTGAAGTTCTTCAGCGACTGCCAGATTTGGATCAGCATTTCCTGGTACAAGTCCTCAAAATCCGACACCTCATCCGTATAAGACCGACCGATCTTATACAGCAAAGGATGGTATTGGTCAATGATGGATTTGAAGTCCGGCATAAATAATAGGTATTCGCTTTCGCTAAATTATTACAGGATGAATGCAAAAAATAAAAAAATCGATGGGTGTTGTAATAAAACAGATGCGCTGAATACCAATGTAGATATATTCCATTGTTTATCCTCAAACTTTAGAAAATGTCAAAAACATTAATCGGAGCCCTATGGGTATTCCTTTGCCTCGGTCTGTTTATTTATCTAGGAGGTTGGTAGGCATTCTACCAACAATACCGCAATTCTCTTATATTAGCAGGATGGATCTCGAGCAACTCAAGGAGCGCAACCGGGAATTACACATTCTAAATACCATTGCCCACCAGCTCAATCGGGAGGTGAGTTTGGACAAGGCGCTAGCTGTGACCTTACAGCATAGTGTCGAATTGTTGGGGATGCAAACGGGCTGGATTTGGCTCACCCATCCGGGGTCGAATGCCGTATATCTGGCCGCTTCGTTCAATCTACCGTTGGCCTTTCGGCAACACCCGGAGCGGCTATCCGGTTGGTGCTATTGTATCGATAAGTACCTGGCCAACAACCTGGAGAACGCGGCCAATATCAGCGAAATCACCTGTTCCCGACTCAAAGACCTGGAGGAAGGTACCGACGGGTTACGGTATCATGCCAGTGTGCCTTTGTATGCACAAACGGACAAAATCGGCATCATGAATGTGGTGAGTAGCCAGTCGCAGGAACTGAGTGAGGCCCAGCTAGAGCTATTGTACACTATTGGCGATTTACTGTGCATTGCCATCGACCGCGCCCGACGTTATGATCAGAGCTATCAGGCCGGAGCAATCGAAGAGCGGCAACGCCTGGCCCAACGCCTGGAAGACAGTCTGTTGTCTGGACTCGAAAATTTGCAGCAGCAACTGGCTACTTATTCTTCTGATGACACTACCCTCTCGGCGATTCGTCAATTGGCGGAACAGCAGGTACAATTGGCCAGAAATACCTTAAATGCCTTGGGGCCTCCTTCTGATCGCGAACCTAAATCCAAGCAACCACTCATCTACCCTTACACTCCCTTGACTGAACGCGAAATGGAAGTGCTCAATTTGCTCAAAGCAGGCAAAACCAACAAAGCTATTGCCGCCGAATTATTCCTTTCGGAACGCACCGTCAAATTTCACGTCAGCGCCATTCTCAGCAAACTCAACGCCACCAACCGCACCGATGCCGTACAAATTGCCGTCAAAGGAGGCTTGGTAAAACTTTAGATTTAATAGTCTGCCTCCTTTCTATATTAGGTCGAGCTCAAAAAATCCTGTTGCGAGGGGGCATAACTACAAGATCAAATGCAAATCCCCAAACTCGTGCCACTGGTATTTCTTATCAATTGCCGCTTTATAGCTTATCGCTAAATGAGACCGATCGGCTAAGGCTTCCAACATGAGTAAATGGGAAGCTCTGGGTTCGTGAAATCCGGTTAATAAGCCATCTACAACGCGCAAACCCTCTTCGGGGGTGATAAATTTATTGGTCCAACCTGTACCGACTTGCAATTGCCCCGCAGCATCAACCACCGTTTCCAAGGCGCGAACAGCTGTGGTACCCACGGCGATGATTCGACGCCCTTCCTTTCTCGCCCAATTGATTAGACTGGCAGTGGTCTGTCCCACTTGAAAATATTCAGGATAAGGCTGTTCATTGGTTTCCAAACTTGCCACGCCGGTGTGTAATAAAATGGGAGCAAATTGAATGCCTTTGGCCACCAGGCGGCTCACCAATTCCGGTGTAAATGCCCGTCCGGCAGAGGGCATTTCTGCACTACCGGGATTTTTGGCAAAGACGGTTTGGTAATATTCCGAAGGATAAGCTTCCTCCACTTGTGCATAGCGAATGGGGGTACCGTGTTTTTGCAAGAATTGGGTAGCGGGTAAAGGCAAGTCAAATTGGGCCACCCAAAGTTGTAGGTGTTCTTCAGGCACATTTCCTTGATAATAAGGAGCCATAATGTGTACAGTACCGTCTTCCGGCAATGAAAATTCTTGCCCCGCTCGAATATCTGTATAGCGGTGGGTTTTATTTTCGGCTACTCGACGCACTTCTACCAACCATTCTTGCTCTTTGCGACGGGTGGATAGGTGAAGACGACCAGGCTGTCCATCAGGTAGGATAACCGATAAAGCGGCAGGAAGTGTGCCAGAAGTGTTAACCACCAACACATCTCCTGCTTGCAGAAATTGATCCAGGTATTTGAATTGGCTATGCTCGATTTGATTCGTTGATCGATGTGAAACCATCAGCCGCACTTCATCACGGGCAATGTTGCGCAATTCGGTAGGCTGAGCACATTGCAATGCAGAGGGAAGTTGAAAATCAAGAGGTTTAGTATTGAGATAAGAGACCATTGTGTTTAGATTTATACTGATGCGGAAGTGGCCTGGAAAAACTTCGACCACTCCCTTCATCGGTATTACTTAAAATGTCGGGTGATTAAGATTTAGGCCGCAGTCGGTTCCAGCAATTCCTGTGCAGAATACCGTCCACTGGCTCTGTTACTTTCCAAGAGATTAAGTACAGCGGGTACTGCAATTTGCGCTGGTAAAGGCCGGTCACTGATGTCCTGGCCCGGGAATGCCTCCTGGTGCATCTGCGTGCGCATATCTCCCGGATCAAAGGCGTAAATGTACCAACGTGGATTTTCAACCGCCAATATGGAGGTCAAATGATCCAGCGCTGCCTTGCTGGCTCCATACCCTCCCCAACCGGGATAAGCCTCAACGGCAGCATCACTACTTAAGTTGATAATGGTTGGATGGTCCACCAAATATGGTCGTACCTTTTGTAGCAAAGACAAGGGCGCAATGAGGTTGGTGTGCACAATAGCATGAATGGTTTCGATGGGGTAATCCAAAAGTTGTGGTTGTGGTGAAGCTCCCAGGATAGATGCGTTGTTAACTACCAGATCCAGTTGAACTTGTAGGCGTTCCAACGCTTCTGAAAATTGAAGCAAGTGTACTTCATCCCGGACATCACCAGAGATAGCGGTGACGGAGGTCCATTTTTCCAGGTGTTGTTTTGCTTTTAGCAGGTCTTTGGCATTTCTCGCATTAATAATCAATTGCCATTTTTGTTGGGCCAGGGTCTCGGCTAATGCCAAGCCAAATCCTTTGGATGCGCCGGTGATTAATGCTACTTTATTGATGATTTGCATGATTAGTGAATTTTGATGTTAGAAGAAAGGAGCTAGATCATGTTTTTCTCACCATCCAGCTCCTCTTAAGTCAATAGTTTCAGGTGAATAATTTCTTGATACAAAGGTGGGGAGAAAGGTCATCGAAAACATCCGGCAAAGGGATAGTTTTAGGACCTGTACTTTGGTACAGTAGGGCGGTTTAGCGGAACTTCACAATCTTGCCAAAATAGCGTTGGAATGGTAATTGACGGGAAAAATGTCTATTTTGGGATGAAAATATCAAAGTAAGATTCATCACCATTTTTGGTGCTCCTTTTCTAAAAAATCACCAATACCCGCAGGTATTGCTGGTTTCCAAGCTCTACTAGCATTTTCCAAGCTCTACTGCACTTTATTAAATTTCCTTATTGGTGTTGTGCCGAGGTGTGCAAGACCAATTACTGCGTATTTATCAACTAAACATACCTAAAACTCAACAAAATGAAAAACTTGTTCTTACCCTTCTTGGGGTTGTTATTACTAGCTTCCTGCGCTAAGGAAACACCGGGACTAGAAGAAAATATCCCCAATCTAACCACTGAAATTGACTTTCGCGATCCGGCTACTGCCATCATTATGATCGATGACCTGATCGCCGCGATCAATCAAAAAGTGGCCAACGGTGATATGAGCCCCGGCCCGGCATCCAGCATTATTGGCCGACTGAAAGGAGCCAAGAAGAGCCTGGAACGGGGAAGAATCAATCAGGCCCTGAGCAAGCTGAACAATTTGATTACTTATCTGAATGCACTCGGTAACTACGGGGCCATTAGTCCTGAATGTCTTGCCGATTTGCTTGCTGCGGTCAATTCCATTATCTGTGAGGTGGCGCCCTATGATGCCGATAACGATGGCTCGCCCTGTAACGTAGATTGTGACGACAACGATGGCAGTATCTATCCTGGAGCAGAAGAGATTTGTGAGGATGGCATTGATCAGAATTGTGATGGAATGGATGAAGAATGTGTTCCAGAATATGAATGTCCTTGCTTTACCTACGAGGAAGCATTGGCAGAAGCAGCTACTTCCTCAGGTTGGTTTGATGAAGCTTGTTTTATTTATTCAAGAGGTTTTTATGCTTACCCATTTAACTGGGGAGTGGAAAATCAACCAGGTAACGCCTTCTGTGTTAATTTTGACGGTGTTTTTACGACTATCGATGACCAAACCGCAAATACATGTGAGGCCTTACTAAGAGCCGTACAAGCCGTGGTGCAAAAACCTGAATGTGGAGGATTCACAACTACCTCAAATGGGGAATCGCCTTTCAAAAAGGCAGTCACTAACGAATAGTTCTATTAGTGCTAATGCATTTTATTTGATTTCTTCATTTCTGTTTTGCCGAAAATGAGCGAAACCAGATCTTGTGTGTTTGTCAATTAATTATACCTGGGGCTCAACAAAAACTAGCGGTTGGAAGCCGTCCTTCGGGGCGGCTTTTTAGGGTAGGGCGCATAGGTAAGAGCTAAGTGCAGGTTTGGAGCGGATTCTATTTGAAAATCAGTAGATTAGGGGTTTAGCTCAACGCCAGGTTCCTAATATGTTGGTTTTCAGCAGGAGCGAGCTCCAAACATGCACTAATTATTCAAGGCATTATTGACATCGATCAGGTTCACAAAAAACATGGCAATCATCAAAAGGACCAATACAAGATTTCCCACTAGTCCGATGTACTTCTTATAGCCATCTGTCTCCTTCTTCCACACACTTCGAATACCATTGATCAAACCAATGATACAAAAGCCGTATCCCACAATGACCGCTAGTCCGATAATGGTTGCGAAGAAATCACTGTTTTTACCGCTCAATCCTCCCGCTAACACAATAACAATCGGAACAAGGTAAGTGGACAGACTGATCAAAAACTGCGTAAATGATCTTCTGGCCAGTAAATCAACTTTTTTTTCTTCGGGAGCATCAAGAACGGAGTGAGGCATATCTAAATCATTTGGTTAACTTCCTAATTCCCGGCCCAGGTGGAATGCATCATTTTTAATTTCCATCCATCTTTTGTGTTTACCGCCAATGCACTTTCCAACCATCGGGCTTTGCCCACCACAGAATCAGCTTTTGTGAATTCAGCAAAGTTGTAATAAGCGATCTGCATGGACTCTCCATATTTATCGATGGAGATGTATTCCATCCTATTGGTCCTTTTGGGGCGATCTGTTTGAGCCAGTTGCCCCCGCATATACTCCTTAATGCGGGCATTGTCCCATATTTCTCCTTGTTCAAGGATGATGAAATCTTCGGTATGGTACTTACTGATCTTGGTAGAATCTACACCTGCCCACAAATCGTCAAAGGCTCCTTGAATGAGGGCTTTCGCAATTTGTTTTTCTTCAGATGTGATAGGGGCTTGAGTGTCTCTTACTTTTGTCATTTGACAAGAACTGAGTAAGAGCAGGAGAACGATGATGTTTTTCATGAATTTGTTTTCAATATGGATTAAAGATTGGTTGTTCAGTGCTTAGTTTTAAATGTTAGCTTCGAATGAAATTCACCTTTAGTGCATGTTTGTAGTATTCAAAAATATAAAAAGATTCAAAGTTTTAAGATAAATCAAACGCTTTCCCATAAACTGACAATTGATCAACCCAAAATGCTCTAAACCAATCCCCTTTTTACACGTTTCATTATTACCTTAAAAAAACGTCAACAACCCCTATTTTTATAGACTCATAAATGCTACCAAAAGCTTCGCCATGAAACGGACTTTTATCATCCTTGCCTTTATCTATATCGCCAATGGTCTTTTCGCCCAGGATTTCTATTTTGGTGCCGATCTTTCTTACGTCAATGAAATGCAGGATTGCGGAGAATCGTATTACGAAAATGGAGTAGAGAAAGATCCCTACCAACTATTTGCGGATCACAATTGTAATTTGGTGCGCTTACGGCTGTGGCATACCCCCAGCTGGTACGACGACCTGAATAACGGCAACCGCTATTCAGATTTTGCCGATGTAAAACGCAGCATCCAGCGCGCAAAAAATGCGGGGATGCAGGTCTTGCTCGATTTCCACCTATCAGACAATTGGGCCGACCCCAGTAAACAGGTAGTGCCGGCTGCATGGCTGGAAGTAGTGGACGATCTGCCGGTATTGAAGGATTCGTTATACAACTATATCTCCAATACGTTACTAGCCCTGGCCGAGGAAAACCTCCTTCCGGAAATGGTGCAAATCGGTAATGAAACCAACAAAGGCATTATGCAGTCTCCGGAAGACAACCAACAGTGGATGCTGGATTGGGAGCGCAATAGCCAGTTGTTTAATCGTGGCATTGAGGCGGTCCGGGATGTATCGGATAGTACCGATACTGACATTAAAATTGCACTACACATCGCCGGTCCCGAAGACATGGGGTGGTTGCTCGAGGGATTTACCAATAATGGCGTAACGGATTACGATGTGATCGGCATGTCGTACTACTGGGCCTGGCACAAACCGACAACGATTGCCGAAGTGGGAGAGCTGATTACTGAATTGCGAGCAGCCTATCCCGGTAAGGAAGTAATGGTGTTTGAGACCGCCTATATCTGGACTTGGGACGACAATGACAACGCCAATAATATCATCAGCGAAGTTCATCCCGATTATGCGCCCCCCAGCCCTGAGGCTCAGCGTGACTGGATGATTGATCTGGCAACTGAGGTGATGGAAAATGGGGGTACCGGTGTCATTTACTGGGAACCCGCCTGGATATCGTCTTCTTGTTACACCCAATGGGGACAAGGCTCACACCAGGAACATGCGACCTTCTTTGATTTTGACAATAACCTGTTGGAAAACGGGGGCATGGATTGGATGACGCACCATTATACAACCGCGGTAAAAGAACCTGCTTTGCTCGTCGATTTCAATTGTTATTTGAGTGAAGACCAACAGCTCCTTCATTTGGAGTTTCTCAACACCTTACCCGATAGCATTTTTCAACTAAAAGTAGTCAATGCCGAAGGTAAAAGCATGCTGACCAAACGCATTGAAGCTATCCCGCAAACGCGCCTAATCCGCCAGGTGGCACTGCCCAATTTACCTACGGGCATGTATGTTGTTTCGATATACAGCGGCACGCAGTTGGCCGGTAGTCGAAAAGTAGTGGTGCGGTGATGAGGTGACCGGTTTCAGGTGTAAAAAGAAGTTGCAAAACCAGATAAAGTTTTTTTTAATGAACCTACTCTCCTCGCTTGAGCGTTAGCGCTCTAAGTTGTTTTTTGGGATTGAAGGCACTGCATTAGCCTTGCAGATCACCGGCATTCAATTGAGTTAGATTTCTTCTGTCTAGAGCCTTTTGACACAAAGGAAGTCAGTAGGTCGACTATACCGTTTCCATCACCTTCTTTTGTTGCACGGGCACCACCTGTTGCCAGGTCAATGGCAATTGCACACCTTGCATCTTCAAACTTTGTACCCGGTACAAATAGGCGGCACCATTCATTATTTGCTCGGCCACATCGGCGGCATAGCGGTTTTCGTAGGTTTCCAGATAGGTGCCTTTAACCCAGTCGTTGAAAGCGCCCATAGAAGGCCCACACCAGATTTGGTAATCGGCCACTCGATCAGCGGTGCCGGCATTGGCCCAGTTGGAACTTAGCCCCAGATACCAGCGAAAAATTAGCGCCATCTTGCGGTGTGGGTTATTTTGTGCCCGTTCGATCTGATGGGGGTCACGGCTTTGGAAAAATTCGATACAGCTCTGCCAAATGGCTTCCAGCGGTTGTTTGAAGACCTGCTTTTCCAATTTCTCTCGCTCGGCAGTAGGAATCTCGTCGATGGATTGGTAGCGGGTGTAGTATTCATATAATTTTTTGGCTCGGGGGCCAAATAACGTGCCGAGTTTCAAGACCTGCAGTTCCACCCCCATTTCAAACATATCTGAGGCCGGGGCCATCATCACATCAGTGGAGGCAACCTTGGCTAGTAGCTTGCGGACGTGCTCCGAAGTGCCGGCTTCAACGCAAGCCTGATTGACCGAACCGGTGACCACATAAGCAGCGCCCATCATAAAGGCCGCTAAGGCAGATTCAGGGGTGGAAATGCCTCCTGCTGCACCAATGCGAATGGGGTGGCTAAACTGGTGCAGCGCCTGAATTTCATCACGCAAGCCAATGATGGAAGGCAATAATGCGACCAAAGGACGATTATCGGTATGTCCGCCGGAATCAGCCTCAACGGTGATGTCATCAGCCATGGGGACTTTCTTGGCTAGCTCCGCTTGTTCAGCGGTAATCTTTCCTGCCTGCACCAGTGGTTGCAACAATCGATCAGGAGCAGCTTGCATAAATTTAGCAGCTACTTCTCGCCGGGAAATTTTGGCGATGACCTTATTTTTAATCAAGATATTCCCCTCTGGATCCTGACTCAATCCGGCTGCGCGGTAATGCACGATATGGGGGGTCAAATCCAGAAATGCGGAAGCTTCTACCACATGCACGCCTCTTTCGAGGAACAACTTCACCGCACCTGCTTCCAGAGCTTCTTCATTCGGGCTGTGGATCAGGTTGAAGGCATAAGTTTCCTTGGTCAATGCGCCCTGAATTTTATTGATGGCTTGCTCTACCCGGCTCGGCACTAGTCCTGCAGCGCCAAAAGAACCCAGCAACCCGGCTTTACCAATGGCAATCACCAAATCTTCTGAGGCAATACCGTTGGCCATAGCGCCGGTCTTGTAGGCATATTTTAGCTGATAATCATCTCGGAAGGTTGGATCACCCAGCTGATTGGCCGTCAATGGAGCCACCATCGCCAGCAATTCTAATCCTGGTCCAACTCCGCCCACTTCTCCCTCATTGGCCATACCGATCCGACCGCGAAAGTCTTTCACGACGTAGCAAGGCAAATGGGTGTTGCTCAATTTTTTGCGCATATTTTCCGCATCAAAAGCGATGGCCCGCGGAGAGCCCTTCCAGGTTTGGGAACGGTTTGCTCCCGTAAAGGTGATTTGCATATGCTTTCAATTGTAACGGCGATTTTTGTCGCCAGTTATCGTTATTTTTTTTCTGAATTCTAATTAGCCGTAAGGTACGGCCCCTTAAGTTTACAGGTTTCTCTCAACCATCTCCTCCGCCTAAACCCTATACCTCTCCCAATACTAGGCCTCTTCGATGCCCAGCGCCAGATCCGTCAAGTGGTAGATTCTCACCTGGTCATTCCACAAACTTGCGTCAGCGATGATGGCCAAGGTGCCGTCCCGATTTTCCACAGTCTTGATGTGAACTTCCAGCTTCATTTCTCGTACGTGAGGCAGGATTTGCCCGCGGTATTTCCACTCCGTTTTGTGGTTGTGCAACTGCACAAATTTTGGCGAGCGGAAATCCTTTCCCAAATCTTGTTGCAAGGCATATACTTGCATTGCTTGCAAAATGGCTTCCACGCCCAAAGAACCCGGCATCACCGGATCTTGATAGAAATGACAAGTATAAAACCACTCATAAGGGCGCACCTGCTTGATGGCATGTACGTAGCCTTTTCCAAACTGTCCCCCATCTTTGGCAATGATCAAGTCATCGATTAGGTTGAGCTGTTTTTCCGCCAAGCGATAGTGGGGTTTATCGGCCGGTGCTTTGTACAGCTTCATTTTTCCGTAAAGGGAGTCCAATTTGATTTTCATGTACTGGCTCGGGGCCAATTGCTCGGTCTCGTACCAGGCGGCTACCGCTTTGCCATTGTCGAGGCCTACCTGTTGCGCCAAGGCTTCACCGGGGAAAAAGCCAAAGGAAGACTTACCGGTATAAAACACCTTGCCATCTACAGATAGTTCGAAGGTATAGTTTTGCAAAATCGTTCCCCCCAAAGCTACCGAGGAAACGAGTACGGCTTTATTGCTAATCGTCTTGCCGCGTAGGTCGGTGCCTTGCGGCAAATCAAACAATTCTCCATCCCCGTCGAGGTTACGGAAGTAGAGGTTTTTATCCGGAAATTTCAACGTGCTGCCCAGATAAGCCCCCAATAAACCACAAGGCTGCAAGGCGATCTCCATCAACACGGAATACGGCATGGTGACATTGGAGTTTTGCTGGTAATACCAGGCATCTTCCGGCACATCATATTCAGCATAGATGGTAGAAGGCTGTTTGAAATTGTGGCGCTCTCCGTCAATTTTTAGTACCCGGGAAATGAGTTGCAAATCCGTATTGGGCTGACGGGAAACGGTTCGGCCGTCGTATACTTTAAATTCTTCCCCAAAACACTTGGACAAGTCATCCAAAGCAAAGGTGGTGATGTCTTTTTCGTTCATCAAGGCCCCTTCCGAGCGCGGTGAAATCTTGACATCCGCTGTCTCTTCGAGGTAGCGTGGATTGTCCTTCTCGCGCAGTTGTAATCCAAGATTTTCAAAGTGTACCGTTACCACTCCATCAGAAATGATTTCCAGGTCACCAATCACATAAGGATTCGGGATCAAGCCAATTTCTTTGATCTCCAGCTTGTACACCAGTTTGGTGTCTTTCGGTGTTACCTGTTTGCGACAGCGTACTTTTTGTGGCAAATCAAATACGGGTTGGTAGCGAGCGTCCTTGGTCAGGCGTTGTAAGCCCAACATCAGCATGAAGAAACGCAATAGGTTTCCGCCGCCTTCCGCTTGTAGTGAACCGGCAAGCACTTCATCATCCCGGAAGTGACAGGGGAAATACCAGTCATCGGGGTGCAAATCCTTCTCGGCTACGATATAGCCCAGCCCGTAAGCGCCACCGGTCAAATCAACAGACGTAATCCGGTCGATCATCAGAATTTTTTCCGGCGGCAGACAAAGCGATGGGTTTCGACCATTGGCATAGTAGGACTCGTCTTCAAAACATTTTTCCATGTCGCCATTGATCAGGTGCCGCAAGTCTTCCTTGTTGAAAGAAGTCTTTTTAGTCTTTAGCAATGGGGTGAAATGACGTTTTGGTGCGGTGCGTTTGGCTTCCAGTTCCTTATCGGTGTACACCACACCATTGCCTTCTTCCAACTGCTCATCTGTGAAAAAGCCGGCACAACCGCCATCCATTTTTAATACCAATCGGTCTTCCACATAGCAGCGGTAGCTAAAAAAGAAGAGCAGATTATCCGCATTTTTGACAAAGGAATTAATGGAGATATCGTAACGCAAGGTCTGTCCTTCAAATGGCAAATCATCCACAAAGGTCAGGGTACAATCCAACAGGCGATACACCAGATTTCCTTTGTTTTTAAAATCAATGCCCAGATAAGAAATCAACAGCAAATCGCACTGCCCAGATTCTACCGATACGGCCCAGGGAATCTGACGGTCGGTGGTAAACCAAGCATTATAAGGAATATCGTATTCGGTTTGCATGAATGAAGGCTCGTACACGCCCATTTTGCCCTTGAGGCCGGTCACTCGACTTACCAGCAAATAGGGATCCATTGGCAGCATCACACGGCGGCTATAGGTATCGATGATGGCGTATTCCGGGCCAAAGACATTGGCAATTTTACCCGTGGCAAATTCTTCCAAGTCTTCTTGCGAAAAAATGATTTCCTTGCCTTTGAGGTGCTCGCCAGTGCTGAAATCCCAAAGTTTAAGGCCATTTTCGCCTACTTTCGGGCTTTGCTCGGTAGAGATATTATTGGGGATCGTGATATTGGATTTCATGATGGTTGTTGATGATGTTGAGAAGTTGGAGATAGGACTGGCAGCCCGTTGCTGATGTTGTTTGGCTTCCGCCAATGCAAAAGCGGACTCAGTCACGAGGGCTTCCTGCTGTTGTTTTCTGGACACCTCAGCAAATTGCTGCCGATTGGCATCACTCAATAATATATCATAAATTCGGGCACCTCCCGGGATGATTTTCTTCAAAAATCGACGCGGTTGTTGCTGCTGTTGCTGGGCTGGATAAAGGCTACTCAAATCCAATGCAAGTCCATGACTCAGCAATTGCGCCAAAGTTTCCACGATGGTCTGTCCGTCGCGTTTGCCCTTTTGATTAATGCTCACCGCCAAATGTTCCTGCCCTTGCAAAATAGTGCTGATCCAGCCCGTACAAGTGGCATTGGCTCCCAGTTCAATAAAGATGCGGGCCCCCGTTTTATAAACGTTCTGCACATTAGCAGGAAAATCAACCAATTGGCAGCAAACCGTTGTAGAATTTTCCGCAATTTTTTGGCTATCCATTGGCAGTTTGTCCCCGCTAATGCTGGAATAGAAGTCGATATTCGGCTGTTCCTGCAAGGGGAAGTGGTGCATTTTTAATAACCCTTCCTCTTCTCTACCACAAAAATCATGGTGAATCACATTTTGGAAAGGAATTTCAACCACTTCGCAGCCCAATTGGGTGGCAATGGATTGGCATTCCGTGCGGTCACCGGAAATGACGACCTCTGAGGGCGTATTGACAAAAGTCAAGTACACTTTTTCTTTGGTTGTCACCAATGCTTCTACCTGTTCCCGAGGTGCCAGCAAGATCAAACTCACCCACCGTTCCTGTGCTTCTTGAGAGGAAATGCCCCAATGCTCAGCCAGTAATTCCAATGCCCCGGAAAAGCGGCTTTTAAAGATGGGCGACTCCTGAAACTCTTTCGTTTCCGTAGGTGCCCAGATGCCGAGAGAATACCACATGCTGCTGCATTCGCCCATGCTGTAGCCAAAGGCAATATCTGGCTTCAAGCCAAATTTTTTGCGCAACAAATGGGTGTAAACCGCTGAAAAGAATACCCCCGTTGACATCATGGCAATGGCGTCTCGGTGGATATTGGGGCCCAGCTGATCGGCCTGAGTGGTCTTTGGATATAGATAGTCTGGCCAGATGAATTGATCCAGCCGCGAATCAATTTGTTCAAAGTGTGGATAAAGATCGGGGAATAACTGAAAGACATCTCTACCCAACTGTGGGTAGGCCGTTGCCGATCCGGGATAAACAAAGGCGACTTTGCCTTTTTGTCCCAATGGATTGGGCGTAAAATAGCTGCCTTTTGGGGTTTTTAGTGTTTGTCCCTGCTCCAGTGCTGTGGGTAGCATTTTTTGAAAAAAGGCAATTTCCTGCTCCAGCGCCTGTTTGTTTTTCCCCACCAAACACAAGGTCAAGATACCCGATTTGCCCTGAAAGGTTTGGAAAAACTGCCCGGCAATTTCCGGAAGGGAATTTTCCGTTTCCAAAGCGATCTCCAAAGCCGAAAGCTGCTGCTTTAAGGCCGCAGCATTTTCCCCTTTCAATGGAATGAGCTGAGGGGTGTTTTGCTGTAAAAAGGCCTTGCCTTCAGGGATGAAGGTTTCTGCTTCGCTTAATTGAATCTGTAATCCCTCCAATCCATTCACCGCGGCCGTACGCCGCGCCTGTCCATCTTGCAAAATCCAGGGCCGCGATTGGGTGGGGAAGTAATAATTACTGTTGTTAAATTGGGCATTATCGGGTCCCTTCCAGTTGGGAATCGTCGGAATGAAGCGATGATGCAAACAGAGAGCGGTTTTGATTAATGAAGCAATGCCACTAGCCGCATAAGTATGACCGATATTGGTTTTAACACTGCCCAATGCCACCCGTTGCTCCTGATTGGTTTGTAACAACCGGGCTTGTTCCTGCTGATCTTGCTTGGCAAAACCAGTGGCCGCTAGTTCCAAATAACCGACATCCAGACTTTCCGCTGCTTTTCCAACGGCATCAATGACGGCATATACTTTTTCTTCCTGGAGTTGATCAGCGCGTTTTAGCACGACCGCTCCTGCCCCTTCGCCAATCAACCAGCCACGATCCTCTCGGTTGAAACTCAAACTTGGCCGGGCATTGGTATTGACGTTTTCCTGTTGATTGCGGAGCAAGACATTTTCCAAACCTCCACTAAAATCTACACCACCTACAACGACCGCGTCCACTTCTCCCAGGTTGAGGAGGTTTTGGGCCACTTCAAGGGCTTTAAAAACCGAATTCTCCCCACAAGAAATGGTAAAGGCCGGTCCGGAAAAATCCCACAAGGCCGCAATGCGACTCGCCATGATGTTGCCTACAAAACTGGTGTGCTGGCTCGGCGTTTGGGAGCCTTCTCTGAAATACATGCTATTTTTGAGGTCAGCGGCAAGCTGCTGTTCCTGTTCCTCTGTCAGTTCAATGCCACTTTTTTCCAGCGCTTCCTGCAATTGCCAGCTGCTATCCCAACGCGCTAAATAGTGGTGAATCGCTAGCTCCGATTCCATGGCGATGAGCACCGCCACATTTTGACTTTCGTCCAATCCGGCATCTTTCAGTGCATGATCAGCTACCTTGAGAATGAGGGCTTGCTGAGGTTCCAGTGTTTCCGCTTCTTGCGGCTGAATTTTATAACGCAATAAGTCTATTTCAAAATCTTCGATATAGGCACCTTTAGGTGCTTTACCATCGGCAAAACCGTATGTTTTGAGCAGGTCCTGGTTCTCATCAAAGCCTTTCCAGCGGCCTTTCGGCAAATGTTGAAAATGCTGGCGACCTTCGTAAATGGTCGTGTAAAAATCATCCAATCCCTCACAATTGCCAAAGTGGGCATCCATGCCGACGATGGCTAAAGGTGAAGCGGGAGGGATTTCGTTGTTGGCAGTATGATTGGCCTCGGTTTGTTCAATACCTTCGGCTTTCCAAACCACCATGTGGGCATTGGTGCCGCCAAAGCCAAACGAGTTGATCCCCGCTTGTTTGTCGGTGGCTTTCCAAGGCGTCGCTTCCAGGATCATCTGATCGCGGCCTTCCCAGCCATTATCAGCGACCAAAGCATCTTCCAGGTTAATATTGGGTGGGATAATACCTTTTTTCATAGCCAACATCACCTTGAATAGACCCGACATACCCGCTGCTGTGAGCAAGTGCCCCATATTTGACTTCACCGAGCCCAACATTGGGCGCGTGCCGTATTGGCTGAAAAAATCAGCGATGGAGTTCATCTCCGTTTTGTCGCCGAGAGGGGTACCGGTGGCATGACATTCCAGGTAACTGGTATCTTCAGGTCGGATGCCGTTTTGGGCGTAAGCCCGCTCAAAAGCTAAGCGTTGTCCTTTTGGATGAGGGCTCAGCAAAAACTTACCGCGACCGTCATTCGACAATCCTATGCCACCAATCACACCCAGGATATCGTCCCCATCCCGCTGGGCATCTTCCAAGCGTTTGAGTACCACCATGCCGGCTCCTTCTGATGAAACCAGTCCGGCAGAGTTTTTATCCAACGGTACAAATTTTTGATCCGCCGGAGCATAAGCGTGGAAGATGGAAAAGCCCATGTGAATGAACAGCTGATCGGAAGCACAAACGGCTCCGGCTAACATGAGGTCGGCTTTGCCGGTGACCAATTCATCACAAGCCAATTTGATGGCATAAAGAGAGGTGGCACAGGCGGCGTCCAATGCGTAATGACTGGCCCCCAAGCCCAGGGCTTCCGCCACCATTTCGGAAGGGGTGTAAGCCAATACTTCGTTGTCCGGTTGCTCGTCTTTGTGAGCTTCGAGTTGAAATTGGGAGTCACCCAACAATTCCTGCAAGCCACGGTCAGCGGTTTTAGTGTAAACAGAGGACAACAGCTTGTGAGAGGAACCGGTAGGGAAAGAGAGGTTGCCCAAAATCAGGCCACATTGCTTCAGTACTTCCGGCTGATTGATATAAGGTGTGTCACGCAGCGCTTCCCGGGCCACATAAAGCGACCATTGGTACAACTTGTCTTGCCGTGCCAGAAAATCGGCTGACATCTGGAAACCTTCCGGATCAAATTGAAAATCCCGAATGTATCCGCCTCTTAAAGAGTAACATTTATCGACAATGCCTTTTTCCGGCTGGAAAAACGACTCCGGTTCGACACCAAAGTCTTCCTTAGTGGCTAAGCTGGTGAGGTCTTTCCCTGCCATAAGGTTGTCCCAAAAACCTTCCGAATCGGAAGATCCCGGTAACAAACCCGACATGCCGATAATAGCTATTTTTGATTTTTTCATTTTACCATTTCAAGTCTTTCGATACGGTGACCATCGCTCCTTCGGTATACATGTATACTCTTCCGGTTTCGTCATAAACGGTGCAATTGGCCGTCATTTTGAAGTCGCTGTCTTCTACGATATTGACCCGTACAAAAAGCGATTTACCAAAAGGCACGGGTTTATAGATCGTGGCCGATTTTGTTTGCAACGGCAGGCTCTTGGCCCCTTCATGATACTTTTGCACCCAAATCACCATTCCCTGGTATTGGATATCGCTGAAGAAGGTATTTACAGTGGCTACCGGAAATTGTCCCTGCTCGGAAAGCGGAACTTCGGGCGCACGACATTGTAAAACAATGCCTTCTTTATTCCAATCCAGAATTTGCTCAATACCCTGGAAATACTTGCCGTGAAACAGCGAACCGTTTTGATACAGTACTGCACCATCGGTTGGTGTGTAGCTGCCCGTCAATTGATGTTCCACACGGGGTAGCGTCATTTTTTCCTGGCGGTGTACCAAGGTCACTTTGGCTTTGTAGTGGTAAGTCGGCAATTTACCGCCCTTACTCAAAACAGTGGCCTCAAAAACGATGGATGAAGCACTTTTTTCAATCTCCTTCAATTCCACCGTGTAATCGGTCGGTTGCTGGCCGTCGAAGACAATGCCTTTAAACAACCGGGTATCTTCCACTTTGTAAATCCGGAAATCCGGGAATAATCGCTCGCATGTTTGTGCCATCCAGCCTACTGCATTGACCACCGGGAGAACGGCCTTGCCCTGAATGACATGATGCATGAGGAAGGCATTATGGTCCGGGTTTAGCTTGCGCTGAATGTGGTAAGTGCGCAGATCCTCGCTGATATGGCTAATGCCCATGGGAAGGGTTCCGCCGATGATGACTTGTGGTTGATTGGCGTAAGCCGTATTCAACTCATTGACCATCATAGCTGCGCCACCTTCACTATTGACAAGACTGACACCTGCTTCTTCAAATTTCTTCTTCAATTCCGGGCTGACCATACCGCCGTCCCAGGCTCCCCAGTTGATGGCAGAAACCTGCGTGTTGGGATGATTGGTTTTGAATAAATGAGCGGCTTTGCTCAAAATTTCATTGGCAATGGCATAATCCGTTTGTCCAACGTTACCGTAAAAGCCGGCTACGGAAGAAAAGAGAACCAAGTGGTCAAGGTGGTGAATGTCAACACATTGCAACAAGGTCAACAAACCGTCCAGCTTGACGGATAACACATTGTCAAAATCGGTGGCGGTTTTGTCCTGGATGTATTTATCGGCCAAGCGGCCGGCACCGTGCATGATGCCGCTAATACGACCCAATTGTTGAGTGGCTTGCGCCAAACTGGTTCTTAAAGTCGCAATATTGGTCACGTCGCCTTTCAAATAAACGGCTTGACCTCCTGCATGCTCGATTTTCGAAAGCGTATCTTCAATCTCCTGCTTGGCGATAATTTTATTAAACGTGGATTTCACCGTCGCCAGATTGGGCTTTTCGCCTTTGGCTTTCAGGTCTTCCATGATCAATCGCTTCAGCGCACTCTCGTCGGATTCCGTTTTGGCGAAAGCCGGCACTTCAAATGCATCGTCGGAGCGGCCCAGCAGGATGAATTTGCATTTGAATGCCTTGGCCATTTCGATAACGCAAGTCGCGGTAACTCCACGCCCACCACCACTGACCAGGAATACGGAGTCAGGGGTAGCGGTAGTCGTAATCTGTTGATTTTCGGCAGTAGTGACCGGCAATGCACTGATTGTCTGGCGGCCATTTTGGCTAAAACCTACTTCAATATGCGTCAAGTCTGCATCGTGTAATTCTGCGATCACCTGATCGGCAATTGTTGTGGTGTCCAATTCGGGCTGAATATCTACCGCCCGGCAAAATACCGGCGACCATTCCAGGTTGAGCGACTTGACCAATCCGGGCAATCCACCACCTACCACGGAGACATTCCCCCGTTTGCCGAGCCCCAATTGACCATCCAATCGCGAGACCGTCAAAAAGCTCGCGCGTTGGTTCAAACCCAATTCATTTAAGGGCTGTTGCAAGTGTTTGGCCAAAAGGAAAACCGTTTTGACTACCGCTAAGTCCTGCTGAAAATGTTGGGTAAAACGGCCATTTTGAAATTCCAGGTGCGGGTGTAAGTGGATAAATGTGCCCACTTTGCCGTATTGTTGCTCAATGGTTGCCAAGGTCGTCTGGATGGCTTCGTCTGTCAGTTCCGTCAAGTCAACGGACTGTTGAACGGATGCTTTGTTGACGTTTGGCAAATTCAGCACCACCACTTTATTTCCCTGTTCGGTCAGTTTTTTCTGTACTTCAGCCGTCAATGCCGATCCCTCATTGGTTATCAGTGCAATGTGGGTTTCCGGTAGCTTGAATTCCAGAAAATCCGGTTGTGGAAGATAGGTCAAACCTACTTCACTCCGTTCCACTCCGTGAAAACGGCCCGTGCTAACTACGCCCAACTTGGGAGTAGGAGTGGAGGATGCTAGCTGCGGGCGAATTACTTTTTTCCGCCAGCTGTGGCGATGTATTCTACAATCTGACGCAAAGTGCGTAGTTCGGTCAATTCCTGCGGATTGATACCAGACACTTCAGGGTATTGCTCGGTCATGGCGCCGAAGATTTCTACGCGCTTGATAGAGTCGATACCGAGGTCGGCTTCCATATCCATGTCCAGCTCCAGCATTTCGGTTGGATAACCGGTCTTTTCACTGATTACCGTCAATAGGATGTTTTCCAGTTGTGCGTTACTGACGCCACCCGTTGCCGCTGGTGTTGCCGGTTGTGCCGGAGCTTCCGTTTTTGGTGCTGCCGGTGCCGTAGGAGCGGCGGTAGCGGTTGCCCCTGCCTTCCCACCGATGTATTCCACAATCTGACGCAAAGTGCGTAGTTCGGTCAATTCCTGCGGATTGATACCAGACACTTCAGGGTATTGCTCGGTCATGGCGCCGAAGATTTCTACGCGCTTGATAGAGTCGATACCGAGGTCGGCTTCCATATCCATGTCCAGCTCCAGCATTTCGGTTGGATAACCGGTCTTTTCACTGATTACCGTCAATAGGATGTTTTCCAGTTGTGCGTTACTGACGCCACCCGTTGCCGCTGGTGTTGCCGGTTGTGCCGGAGCTTCCGTTTTTGGTGCTGCCGGTGCCGTAGGAGCGGCGGTAGCGGTTGCCCCTGCCTTCCCACCGATGTATTCCACAATCTGACGCAAAGTGCGTAGTTCGGTCAATTCCTGCGGATTGATACCAGACACTTCAGGGTATTGCTCGGTCATGGCGCCGAAGATTTCTACGCGCTTGATAGAGTCGATACCGAGGTCGGCTTCCATATCCATGTCCAGCTCCAGCATTTCGGTTGGATAACCGGTCTTTTCACTGATTACCGTCAATAGGATGTTTTCCAGTTGTGCGTGGCTCACACCCTCTGCAACGGGGGTAGCGACTTCCGTCACCGCGGGTGCTACGGTTGAGGCCGTTTTCACCTCAGGTGCTGCTGGTGGCGTACTGGTTGTCACCGCGTGGGTACTGTGGCCATTCGGGGTAGAGGTGCCATTTGTTTTAGCAACAATGGGGCTAGGCGTAGATACCGTAGTAGTGCCAAGCTGTTGATTGATCATCTGGATAAGGGCCTGCGACTGCTCGTTTTGGTCGTGCAGGAAGCGCTCAAAAACTTCCAGAGATTTGGTTTGCTGTGTTTTGAAATGTGCGAGGGTATCCTTCAGGATTTGGATTAATTCGTGATTCATGACTTCTTCTTCATTAGTGTGGTGAATAGCTGTTTCTACCGGGACTTCGACAATTTTTTCAATAATTTTTTCGACCTCCACGACTACGGGTTTTTCTACAACTTTGGTAGCTCCGGTAATCTGGAAACCATCATTTAATGCTTCGTAATAGGCTTTTTGCGTTGGTGTACTCACGTAGTTATTGCCACTCAATTTAACATTGAGTTTAGTGGGGGCTGCGGGTACCGGCGTAGGCACCTTGTACGGATCAATTTCGCCAATCGGCAGTCCCAAAACCTGTAATTGTACGACCGCTTGTCGGAACTGTTGATCACTGTCCTTCTTGGCATTGGGATTCAAAGCTAGTGCGGTGTAATCTTTTCCGTTTAGAATATCTTTTACCAAGTTGGTCAGGATACCTTTTGGGCCAAATTCTACAAATACACGTCCTCCGGCCTGATAGATGTTTTCAATTTGCTCTTTGAAACGCACCGATTGTAAAATCTGTCCTTGGAGCAAACTCTTGATCCCATTGCTATCTTGCGGATAGGGCTGCGCCGTTGAGTTGGCATATACCGGAATCTGAGGTGCCTGAAAGTGTAAATTGTCCACATGATGGGCAAAAGGTCGTTGGGCGTGTTGCACAAACTCAGTGTGGAAAGCCGCTGAAACGGGCAATGGAATGACCGAAAACCCTTTGGCTTTTAATGTTTGTTCCGCCTGCTGAATGGCGGGCGTACTACCACCGAGCACAATCTGGCTGTTGGAATTGATATTGGCAATGCTGATGCCCGCAAGGCTTTGTATTTCCTGATTGACCTGGTCATAAGGTGCTTTGACCGCCAGCATCGAACCCGCATCGGTATTTGGCGTGCTCATGGCCATGGCTTCTCCCCGGGCTTTCGCCAATGCGAGGAAAGTGGCTTCATCATAAACGCCAGCCGCCCAAAGTGCGGTCAATTCTCCAAAGCTGTGGCCTGCTAAAAAGCTCGGCTTTAACCCCGCCCGCTGCATGATTTTGTACATCCCCATGCTCAAGGTACCGATGGCCGGTTGGGCAAACTGAGTTTTGGTCAATTCCGCTTGCTGTGCACTGCGTTGTTCATCGTTGAAGGCAGGAATTGGGTATACCTTGCCAGACAGCAGCGCTTCGTTATTTTTTATATACAGCTCGTTGGCTTGTACAAATGCCTGATTCAGTTCTGGGAAAGCATTGACCAAGTCGGCGCCCATACCGGTGTATTGCGAACCTTGTCCGGCAAAAAGAGCCACCACTTTAGTGTTGGGCTCAATACCTTGGGTCTTGAAATAGATGCCCTTAGGGTGTTCCCAATCGCCAGCTTGCTTTTGTAGGTTTTGTATAGACAATTGAAGGTATTCAATACATTCGGCAGGCGAGGATACCACAAATCCAAGACGCGCATGAGGCATCGGGATTTGTGCGGCACGACTTTGCTTGGTTAATTCTACGAAAGTGGTCTCTCCTGTTTCAGATTGCAGGCCTTGCAATTGGAGCTGGCACTGTTGTAGAAGCTCGGCGGGAGTCGCGGCATGTAAAACTACAGCCTGGAAAGGTTGATGCAACCGATAATGGCCTTGTTGCGCAGCCTTGTATTCTTCCATCACAATGTGCACATTGATGCCGCCAAATCCAAAAGCACTGACACTCGCCCGACGCGGGAAGCCCTTGGTCAACCAAGGCCGCGCTTCAGTGTTGATATAAATCGCTGAATTTTCGATATCAAATTTGGGATTGGGTTGCTCCACGTTGATGGTGGGAGGCAATATTTTATGGTGTAGTGCTAATACGGCCTTAATCATACCTGCTGCTCCTGCAGCTGCCTTGGTGTGGCCAATTTGCGATTTGACGCTACCTAGTGCGATGTGCTGTTTTTCCGGGTTATTTTCACCAAATACCATCTGCATGGATTCAAACTCGGTGGGATCACCAGCGCCGGTGCCGGTTCCGTGAGCCTCCACCAAGCCGACCGTGGCGGGAGCAAAACCCGCTTCCTCGTAAGCGCGATTCATAGCCAAAGCCTGACCTGAAGAACGAGGTGCATAAACCGACTTAAAACGGCCGTCGCTGGAAGTACCTACTCCTTTTATTACGGCGTAAATGCGGTCGCCATCACGTTCTGCATCTTCCAAACGTTTGAGTACCAACATTCCCAATCCTTCGCCAATCAACATGCCATCGGCCTTAGCGCTGAAGGGGCTGATATTACCCGATTTGGAGAAGGCGGGCGTTTTGCTAAACGACATATACATGAACGGCGAATTGTCGGTATCGACACCACCGGTCAGCATCATATCAGCGCGGCCTTCTACTAGTTCGCTCAAGGCCATTTTGATGGCGCTTAGAGAAGCAGCACAGGCGGCATCCACCACACTGTTGATGCCACCGAGGTCAAAACGGTTGGTGATCCGACCTGAAATTACGTTGCCCAATAGGCCAGGAAAGGAATTTTCGTTCCAGCCAACATAAGCTTTTTTCATTTTATCCACGATGTGTGGAATATCTTCCTCTGCAATGCCGCTGGCGCGCAAGGCCCGTTCCCAAATGGGGTATTGCAGGCGCGCGATCAAGGGAGTGATCAACTTTTGACCGCCACCAACGCCGAGTAAAACACCGGTTTTTGCCTTGAGGTCCGCTGTGAATTTGGCGGAAGCCTGGTCATAACCGGCATCTTTCAAAGCATCGCGTGCCGCAATTAGCCCAAGCAATTGAGAGGTATCAGTAACTTCCAGGATATTTGGCGGCAGGCCAAATTCGAGGGGGTTAAAGTCAATTTCCGGAAGGAAACCACCGCGTTTGCAATAGGTCTTATCCGGGGCCATCATATCGGGATCGTAGTAATCTTCGATGCGCCAACGGTTATCGGGTACATCGGTGATGCTATCTTTGGCTTGGACGATATTGGTCCAAAACTCTTCAATGTTGCGGGCATCGGCGAAGACAGCAGACAATCCGATGACAGCTACGGGTGTTTTGCGTAAGGAATGATTTAAATTCATGTCTATTGGTTATGAAGAGACGTGGAACAATTCCTCCTGTTTTTCCAGTAGCTCCATGCCCTTGCGGGTACACACGCCGCGCAGATAAGGGACCAAGATGCCGAAAGTGAGCCTTTCTTTACTGTAGTCTGGATACGGAAATTGTTCGTTGTCTTTTAATAGTTTTAATAATGAGAGCACTGTTTTAACGGAAACATCCACATCGAGGTCAGCGACAAATATGCCGTCTTCAATGCCCCAATTCGCCAAATCGACAAGCTGCCTGTGGGCAAAATTGCCATTCTCCCGGTAAGACTCGTGTAACATGCCAGGGTAGTAGTGCAGGATGTCATTAAAAAAATTGGGATTGACCTGACTGGCCCTTCTTACAATATGCTTGTGTAAATAAGCCATTGCCTCAATGGCATTTTCAGCGGTACGAATGACTGCCGCATTTTCCTGACGAATGCGGGCGTGATAAACCGAAAGAGAAGCTCGCAGTAACTCTGTTTTGTCTTTGAAATGGCTGTAGATGGTGCGCTTGGAGGTATGCAGTTCCTTCACGATGCGATCAATGGTCACGGTTTTGACGCCATGTTCAATAAAAAGCTTAGTTGCGGAATCGATAATTAATTCTCTAGTTACCATTTTTTACAGATGGAGGCTTCCAAAAGATGAGAGGGATAAAAGTCCAAGGAGGATGGCTGAAAGATTTGAATCTCAGCTAGTTATCTTGAAAAGTTAAATCTCTGTTTTTCTGAATGCTCTAGTTAAAAGTCGTCAATTTTACCGACTGGTAATATTTTCGTTTCAAAATTACCACAAATAAATCACATTGACCAAGAAAATTTATCTTTTTTATGAATACAGGGAGGAAGAGGGAGGAATCTACTGGTGTTGGCATTGGTAAAGGAGGTGATTTGTACCAAGCGGGGGTGTAAAAGAGGGGACGCAGTAATCTAAAACGAGGAAAGCCCCTGCGAGATGCAGAGGCTTTCCAAATTCTTACCGACAAAATACTAATTAGTATCTGTTTCTGTTGTAACCGCCGCCACCGCCGCCGTAGCCGCCACCGCCGCCGCGATTGAATCCACCGCCACCGCGGTTTTCGCGTGGTTCAGCCTTCTTTACAACAATTGTTCTTCCGTCTAATTCAGAGTCGTTCAATTCGTTGATAGCCGCCTGAGCTTCATCGTCATTTGGCATTTCAACAAAGCCAAAGCCTTTTGATCTACCTGTGAATTTGTCCATAATGATTTTAGCAGAATCTACAGCACCGAATTGTTCGAATACATCCTGCAAATCATGTTCTTGTGTGTCGTAATTTAGCTTTGCTACAAAAATGTTCATAATAAAAAATTAAAATAATAAAAATGAGTTCAATTCAAGTGTAGCAAAGTCAACTTTTAGAAAATTTCATCCGCTAAACAAAAAATCATACTCTAAACGAGTACAAAGGTACGGAATTTGCATCGAAAATGCTGGAATATTTTTTTTTATCCTTTAGGGGACGGTGTAGCGGGTGTTTTCTAAGTGTTTATTTGAAGGTTTAACCGCAATGAGAAAAGCCCCTGCAAAATTGCAGAGGCTTTTCTTTTTCGGCGATAACTATTTCTAGTATCTGTTTCGGTTGTAACCACCGCCGCCGCCATAGCCGCCGCCACCGCCGCCGCGGTTAAAACCGCCACGACCGCCGCCACCGCCACGGTTTTCGCGTGGTTCAGCTTTTTTTACGACGATTGTTCTACCGTCAAATTCAGAGTCGTTCAAATCGTTGATAGCTGCTTGAGCTTCATCATCATTAGGCATTTCTACAAAGCCAAAGCCTTTAGATTTACCAGTGAATTTGTCCATGATGATCTTTACAGAGTCAACAGCTCCAAATTCTTCGAAAGCTGCCTGAAGATCATCTTCTCTAGTGGCAAAATTTAACTTTGCTACGAAAATGTTCATAAAAAAAAGTTTAATAAAAATGAAAAGAGTGAACTTGATGTGTAGCAAAATAAATTTAAGCCAAATTTCAATTCGCTAAACAAAAAAATTAACTCCGAAAGATACAAAGACAAAAATAGGGGAAAAAAACCATAAATGCATGATTTGGTGTTCAATCGGGAAAAAATATTTCTGAGTATCGTTTGTCACTGACAGTCAGGGCAATATCCATTCAGAAAGGAGTCATTGTCGAATAGTTGGAAATTCCAAGAGATTTTAGTGGCTAAAAATCTTCAAATACGAACCGTATAGGGGAATAATTTGTATTTTGTATGATCTCAAGAAATTCTTCTATCATTGCGCAAACGCTACTAATTAGAACGAGTATGGTGGAATTAGCCGGAATCATTATTTTAGGAATATTGGCCCAATGGCTCGCTTGGAGAATTCGCGTGCCGGCCATTCTGCCACTTATTCTGATTGGATTGTTTGCCGGTCCTATTTCAAGTTTGTGGAGGTCAGATGGGAGTAAGTGGTTAGAACCAGTGTATCAAGCTTCTCTAGAAACGGGCCTGTTTCCGGGAGAATATCTTTTTTATTTTGTCTCGCTAGCCATTGGGGTTATTCTCTTTGAAGGCGGACTAACGTTAAAAAAGCGAGAGATAGCTAGTGTAGGGCCGGTTATTTTGAAGTTGATCACAATTGGTTCACTGACCACCTTTATTGGGGCTGGATTTGCGGCTCATTTTATTGTGGGGCTTAGCTGGCCGGTGTCTTTCCTTTTTGCTGGGCTCGTCATCGTGACCGGGCCTACCGTTATCGCACCCATTCTGCAAAATGTACCCCTGACCCCCAATGTGGCCACCGTGTTAAAGTGGGAAGGGATTTTAATTGATCCGATTGGGGCGCTTGTTGCGGTATTGGTCTACGAGTTTATACTCTCGGCAGATGTGGGGATGTCTTTCACCACTCATGCCGTGATTTCTTTCTTTCGGATTATCTTGATCGGATTGGCGTTGGGGGGACTGGCTGCATATACGCTTTATCAGTTAATTCGCTTTGATTGGGTGCCACATTATTTGCTGAATGTGTTTACGCTGGCATTAGTCCTTGGCGTCTTTGTCTTTTCTGATATTCTGGCTAAGGAGTCAGGGCTGCTTTCAGTGGTTGTGATGGGGACGGTACTTGGAAACCTCGATGTGCCACAGCTCAAGGAAATTCTCTCTTTTAAAGAGTCGATCAGTGTGCTACTCATTTCTATTCTCTTTATTCTGCTGGCGGCCAATATTGATATTGAGGACTTACAACTCATTGTGCACGACTGGCGCGGACTTGGACTGTTTTGTTTTATTGCATTGATTTTACGGCCGCTGGGTGTGTTCATTTCCACCCAAAATTCGGAGCTTAATTTTCGGGAAAAACTTTTCATCTCGTGGGTAGGGCCACGGGGTATTGTCGCTGCCGGAATTGCCTCTCTTTTTGGCATCACGCTTACAAATAAAGGTGTACCCGATGCTGAGTACATCACGCCCTTGGTATTTATGATTGTTTTAGGAACCGTACTGCTCAATGCCACTACTGCCCGGCCGGTGGCCCGGATGCTCAAGGTGATTCAGGAAAAGTCGAGTGGTATCTTACTGATTGGCGCCAATATTGCCGCCCGGGTTCTGGCGAATTTCTTGCAGGAAAATGACCGGCATGTGGTTTTGGTAGACAACAATAGCAGCAATATCCAAAAAGCCCAAAAGATGGGATTGAATGCCTTTGAAAGGAATGTATATACCGATGACCTCAGTGATCATTTCGAATTATTGGATATGGGCTACTTAGTTGCCATGACCAGCAGTCAGGCTATTAATGAATATGCTGTAAAGAAGTACTGTAAGATCTTTGGAGAGAACGGTACTTTTCGGCTCATCTCCCCTGAGGAGTTAAAAATGGAGCGCTCTGAGTTACCGCAGCAAGGCATTTTTTCCTACCATGATGATTTTCTCAATATCAATGAAGTTGCTCGAGATTTTCCAGAAATCAATGAAATCCCCGTAGATGATGATGAGACTCTAAAATTTTTGATTGATCGAATGAATGAGGTAAAGGATTGCATTCCAGTTTTTTATAAAGAACCTGATGGTGAATTGCACTTTCTGCCTGCTGATCTCTCCACTATTCACGTTGAACCAGGGATGTCACTGGTTTACTTGGGTAAAAAAAACGAAACAGAGATTCCCTTAGAGAATCCCATTTCATAAAACATTTTCATCCACTTACTTAAATAATTGCAAGTAAATATTGAACTTAGTGTAGTTTTATTCGTTTGGATGATAGTAAAACTATCTCTATGGGGTGGGTTTTTACTTATTTGGGGAAATAAACACTTTTTTGACTGATCCTCAGGGCTTACCATTGCGGTATTGGTTAAAAAGATTTAAATTAATGATCATGTTGGGATTTTTAAAATTAGATTTCTCGAATCTAAAGGGAGACTTTTTTGGCGGTTTGACTGCTGGAATTGTTGCTCTACCATTAGCGCTTGCTTTTGGGGGGCAGACAGAATTAGGGGCCATTTCTGGATTGTACGGTGCTATTGCCATCGGTATTTTGGCTGCACTGTTTGGTGGTACAGAAACTCAGGTAAGTGGGCCCACGGCTCCCATGACGGTCGTTTCAGCTGTCGTCATTACGGATGCCATTGAATATGCGGGTGACCTCAATACTGCTTTGCCCATCATTATTGCTACATTTTTCTTGGCTGGCCTCATGGAAATGGTTCTTGGGTTGCTTGGGGTGGGGCGCTACATTAGGTATATTCCCTATCCGGTCGTCTCTGGGTTTATGAGCGGCATCGGTGTGATCATCATCATCAGTCAAATCTTCCCATTTTTTGGTTCTACAAATCCCGGTGGTGGCTCCTGGGGGATACTCACCCATCTGGGGGAGCTGTCCAGCCAAATTAACTGGTATTCTGTCATGGTGGCCACGGCAACCATTCTGATCATTTATACTTTTCCTAAAATAACGAAGGTGATTCCTGGATCGTTGGCGGCATTGGTGGCCATTTCCGGAATTGTCTTTTTCTTTTTATCCGGTAATGTTACGGTCATTAATGACAGTACCGCAGGTGGTGTGCCAGTTGGCTTACCGGAATTGCATTTGGGGTTCTTTACTGTTTTTACTGATACGACTCACTTGATGTTGATTTTGGAATTTGCCTTTACTTTAGCTGCATTGGGAGCCATTGATTCCTTGCTGACTTCCGTGGTAGCTGATAATATTACCAAAACGCGCCACAATAGTAACCAAGAGTTGGTGGGGCAAGGTATTGGCAATATGGCAGCGGCTTTTATTGGTGGCTTGCCGGGAGCCGGAGCGACCATGCGTACTGTAATTAACATCCAATCGGGTGGTAGGACACGCATTTCAGGCATCATAGCCGGTTTGTTTTTGCTGGCGGTATTGTTGGGGCTTGGTGTTTTGGTGGGACACATTCCGAATGCGGTTTTGGCCGGTATTTTGATTACCGTAGGTATTGGCATCATTGATTATAAAGGCTTCCGGCATTTAACATCCATGCCAAAGGCAGAAGGCTTGATTATGATTACCGTTTTGTTGTTGACCGTTTTTGTCGGCTTGCTAGAAGCGGTAGCCATCGGCATGGTAATGGCTTCGTTGCTCTTTATGAAAAAGATTTCTGATGTCATCGAAAATAGAACATACACTGCTCCCTTGCGTAATTTTGCCCGCGAAATTCCCTGGTCGGATGAAGGAGATATTGTGGATCAAATTGGCGATAAGGTCTATATCAAACACTTGGATGGGCCGCTATTTTTTGGCTTTAGCTCGCGCTTGCAGGAAATGATTCGTGCCTTGCCCGGTATTCGCGTAGTGGTGATCCGGATGGACCGGGTTCCGTATATGGATCAATCGGGTATGTACGCTTTGGAAGAGGCGGTACAGGAACTACGTGCAAGAGATGTGACGGTAGTCTTTACCGGGTTGCATGGTCAGCCTAAGGCTATGTTGGAAAAAATCAATTTGATCCCAGGTTTGATCCCCCCGCAGCACAATTTTGAAGACTTTAAGGATTGTACTGTTTGGTTGTATGATTATCTTGAAGTACATGGTGACTTGGTGGAAATTGCCAAAACCACCGATCCCAATAGTGACGGAATACGTATGAAAGAGTAGATCTATAGAGCAGTAGAGGTGGGAATTTGTGTACCTCTACTGCCTGACCTTTTAATTACTCTTTTATTTGCAATTCGCTGCTATCATCTATCCTCTTGCTAATTTCTTCAACCTTCCCCATATTGGCCTTGCTGTCGCCGGAAAGGGTAAGGTTAGCAACTTTTATCTCGGCCATTTCAGCCTCTAGGCGGGCTTTGTCAACCAAGGTCGCTATAATTTGCTGGTAGGCTCCTCTTAACACTACTTCATTGGCTCCACTCTGATTGAGCAATAATTTATCCAGATTAGTGTAAAGTTTCACCCGGGTACGGCCATCAATAGCTAGGTCCATTTCCGATTGCTCAAACCCTTTGATGGAAAGTTCTTTCAACTTTGAACTTATTACTTTTTCCAGAGTAGGGGTAATCAAAATGGCCTCAATGCTACTGGTCTTTCCGCTTGGGGTGAGGGTTAAGGTGCTGTCGAGCACCACAATATCCAACTGGTTTTGCTTTCCGTGAAACTGTAGTTCATAGTGATCTCCCTGGTTAATTTCCAATTCCAGATCACCATCTACATTCAGTTTATCAAAGGCATTAAGATTGATCGAACCCATGTTTTTTTGTTCCTGATTGCAATCTAAACAAATCAGTCCATCTGCCTCCATAACCCAGGTAGTTCCTGGATTTTTCCAAATATAATGATCGTTTTCTGCCTTGTCTACGTGATTGAGGAACCGTGAGGTATTTTCTCCAAAGACGATGAATTTACCTTTGGGGATTTGCACGGTAAATTTCAACTGCTGGTTGCGCCAGGGCTGACCGGTTTCCAAAATCAGATTAGGGTCAAAGGTGAGAGTGTTGGCATTGAGTTGGTAATGGTAATTTAGCAGATCCGCATTTTCGTGAGCCAGGCTATTGTTTCTGCCTCGTGCTTGTCGTGTTTCTACAAGGTGGAACTTTTGGTCTTTACTGGGCTCCACATTAATCTTTAAGCCGCGGTAAATGAGTTTGTCATCCTGAAATTTCACTTCATTATCAATATTGAAAAAAGCATTGCGATAAGCGTCCTCTGCAATGTTTAAGTGGATAGTATCAGAGGTCAGCAACAGATTATCTTCACTTTTGACAAATTCAGTGTAGGAGTCAAAATCGCGGGCAACCGAGGTGGCTACATAAACTAAGGAGACCACGTTGGCGATCCAGAGGATCATCATCCCCGTTTTTAAAGGTCGCCCCAATCGGGAGCCAAAGACTATTCGAGCAATAAACAGGACTGCCGAAAGGAGAATGAGGCCAACTACAAAAAGTAAGTTGACGAGGCCGAGGGTGGAGAGGAAAGTTTGCTGAACCGGTGCGAAAAATTGGAAGAGGGGAGAGGCGTAAAAGATGCCCAATAGTGAACCAATCCACAAAAGGGCAAACATTACGATGATGAAAATTCCAATAATCATTAAAAATGGACGCCAAATCCGGGCGAATACCTCTAGTAGTGTGCGAACTATCTGACCGACTATAGATAACCCTTTCTTAATGGCCTCTCCTCCGGGACTTCTTCCTTGAAAATTTTTTTTTTTGACCCCAGTTCTTCTCCCAGCTCCGAAACTTTTTCGGAGATGTGTTCAATTTCTTCCTGAATGATTCTGCCGATGTTGGATACATTGATCGGCTCGCCGCGCATAGACAGACGATCACCGGCGGTTTCTGCTTGTGGCAGAATGGCCCATAGTACAAAATACATCGGGATACCAATGCCACCGGAAATGGTGACGATCACAAATAAGATGCGAATCCACACGGGATCCTGGATGCCAAAGTAGGCAGCAATACCCGAACAAACGCCCGCCACCATTTGATCATCCGGATTGCGAAACAGGCGCTTACCGGTTTTGTAATTACTTCCGCTACCTTCGGCGCCTATTTCTTCCTCCAGAGGCTCGTCTCCAAATTCTTCAGGACGACCCATCGTTGCGACGGCTTGTTCGACGTCTTTAAGATTAACAATCGGGCGATTTCCCATGCTGGACTGAAACAATTCAGCTAAGCGAGTTTCAATGTCTTCGGTGATTTCTTCATAGCCTTCCGACTGCTTAAAGTGTCGGTGAATGGCTTTTAAATATTTGTCGAGATGTTCAAAAGCATCCTCATCAATGGTGAATGGATACCCGCCTAAATTTATGGTGAAAACTTTATTCATTGGTGATAATGTTTTTCGTTGAATGTTGAACGGCTGCAACCAATTGATTCCAGGTTTCTAATAAGCCTACCAAAAAGGATCGGCCTTCATCAGTGATCTGATAATACTTCCTGGGTGGACCTTGATCCGAGGGCTTCCAGTTGTATTCTACCAGCTTCTGATTCTTCAATCGACTGAGTAGAGGATAAAGCGTCCCCTCCTTGACGATTAGGTTGGAACCGGTCAGGTCCTTAATGATATCGGATGTGTAAGCTTCTCCCTCCGAGATGGTGGACAAGATGCAGAGTTCTAAAACTCCTTTGCGCATTTGCGATCTTACTTTTTCTAAATCCTTTGCTTCCATGACACAAATATAGGGTAATACCAAGTACTATGCAATACATGGAACTATGTTTTACATAGTACTTTCGACAAATGAATGTTTTTTTTCGATGAAATGTTAAATGGATAAGGGAATGTATTCGGGTTGCAAAGCCTCGCGGGCGAGTATCAGGCGATGGTCGAATGTTTGCAACTTCGACTCTATATTGAATTCTTTGGTAGAAGATCTTCTTTGGCATTCAAAAGGTCTGTCCAAAGTCCATTAGATTGTCAAATCAACGCATATTAATTAAAAATTGTACAAGGATATCGACCTCCAAACAAGCACTAAGAATCTGCTGCAAAATTACCGCGAATGAGTGAAGGTTCTTACAGAGGAAAGAGACCAGTCAGTGGAAAATATTCCGACTATGGCTTCTGGTGGTCTCATCTAAAAAATATCTTTTTTTATCCCCAAAATTTCCAACTAAAACCTGTTTTGAGACTCTGCTGGTCTTCTTCGCTCAGGAGGGGTTTGACCCGCTTTAAGATGCTACTTTTGGAGGTGACGCCAGTAGAGCGGTCTACCAATTTGCCATCCTGGAAAAAGAGTAGCGTGGGGAGGCCCATCACTTGGTATTTGCGCACCAGCTTTTGGTTTTTATCAGCATCCAGCTTGACAAACCGGGCTTTGCCTTTTAGGGCTTCGGCAGCAGCGCTGAATTGTGGCGCCAGCATTTTGCAGGGACCACACCAATCGGCCCATACATCTACTACTACGGGTAGTTTTGAGTTCAGAACGGCAGTGTTGAAGTTTTTACTGGTGACTTTTGTTGGCATGATTTTGTTCTTTTGTTGGCACAAAGTTAGTGTTCTGTATATGGGCATTTGGTGATCTTGCGCACAAAAGGCAAATATTCTATCCTCCAGAGGTTGACCTCGAAACATGCTCTTACGCTATAAGTAGATATAAACCGAGGAATAAGCATCTTTTTCCATATTTGCCGTGGGAAGTGTCAAATCCGTAGAGGGCATAGGCAATGATGTGATTTTTATTGATTCTTTACCATCTTTATCGATGGTTTTAATTCCTAGATCCAGCGGGCTATTTTTCTTTAATGGAATGAGGTTTGGAGCGGAGTCAAATACCAGGGCATTTGTTCCGTTGATTAGCACCTCAGGTGTGGGACCACTAAATAGAGTGGCGTCTTTCCCCGTCATTTCGATCGTACTATCGGCTAATGGAGTAGCGGAAATAACAAAATATTTCCAGCGAGTAGATCGCGTTTTAAAATTAAGGGTATACAAAATGGGCCAATTTGCAGGATCCAATTCTGCTTCGGACAAGTTTAGTTGAATACTGATTTTTAATTGCTGATCGCCAGGATTCAACGTTGTGGTCAATTCGGAGCCTGCTTCGTTAGCATATGCTATTGTTCCCTGGAAGTTCAGTGGAATGTCCGCTGTTATATTTAAAAAAAACGGATCGCTAGGGACGAGGAGAAATTGAAAAACCAAATCTGATTTTTCTTTCAAGTTGACGGAGTCTGGCAGGAACAATCGCAAGCTGTTTTCCTGTAACTGATGCCTTATTCCAAGTGATTGCATCAATTGTTTTGTATCGATATCGGGGGTGATTTGTAGATTTCGAAACTTTTCAGGTGAATAATAATTATGAAAAATTTCCAAGTTTAGCAGTTGGAGGTATTTAACCATTTGAGTTGGGTTTTAGTGGTAAACTTTTCACCTTGCGGGGTGAATAAGTAAGGTAAATTTAGAAATATTATCTAAGTGCATGTTTGGAGGTAGTCCCTGAAGTATATTCGGGCAAGCTATTCAGTCCGGTAAAACCGAGATTTTGGAACCTCTTTTCAGCTATTTTTTCGTCCGTCCCGGCCCAGCCGAGATACACTCAAAAATGAGCCTCCCGAGCACTCAAAACCTGCAATTTTCGCTTCTAAAGCACCACCTCCAAACATGCTCTCCGGCAAAGGCTATTTGGCAATAATGACTTTATCCGAAAAACTATATTTCCCACTTGAGACTTTTACCACGTAAGTCCCTTCGTAGATGGTTTGGGTGTCAATGTAGGTAATGGTACTCCCCTTATTAATTCTTGAAGCTTTGATGAGTCTTCCCGACAAATCGAATAATTCCACCTGAAAGTCCTCTGCTGCTAAATCATTCACCTGAACGGCGAGTAAATCAGCCACAGGGTTAGGGAAAATGGTGATGTCCAGTTGATCAAAGTCTAGTGCTGAAATGGCTGTGGTTCCATTATAGACCGTGGTTTCTTCATTGATTGAATTTACTTTCCGGTTCTGTGATATCCCGTAAAAAGTAGGTCCAACCACATAGGGATAGGCAGAATTCCAGTTTTCATCAACTGTAGCAAAATAGGCATAAATACCATTAGGGTATTCTGGTGTTACACAAAACCGTCCGTTGTGTTCATCCAGGTAATCTCCTTGTCCTGCGTGCTCTATCCACTCGTAATCTTCCCGAAAATACCCCAGGAAATAGGTCGCATTCACATCGGGACCATCAGCGACATCGGTCCCATCAGCATGGGTGGTTCTTTGGGTGATCTCTCTCAATTGATACCCTGATTTAATTCGGGTAATGCCCCCGGTTCCATCGGCATTTTTATAGCCGTAGGCCCCATAAATTGGAAAGCCATCGTAGGCAAAGCCGATGAGCGGTGAATGTTGCGTTTCATCAATAGCATAGAGGCCATCGGCATCATACAGATTGCAGATGTCAGACACAACTTCAAGGTCTAATTTGAAAGCAGATGGATTTTGGTGGTGGTGGTAATTTCCCATCGCAGGATGAGCTTTAGAACAATCAAAGCCATCCATTTCAGCGGGTACAGCATCCCTATTCCAAGCCTGCTGGGTCAACGGCCCACCTGGACAGGGGGGATTTCCGGGGCCTCCACATAGCGCGTTTGTGTTTGGGTTCCAAGCCACGCCATCCCGGTAGTCAAAAAGCGCGACTCCATTGATGAAGATACCAATATTGCCACCGGTGGTAGAGATTGGGTTGCCGGTGTTTTCTACGGGATTTAAGGGTATCTGAAATATCGCATCCTGGCTTGTTGCCTGAGAGGGGTTTCCATCCAAAAACGGCCCGGTGGGATAGGCGGGAATTCCATTAGTGGTCACATAAACATAGTCGGCCGAATATTCTACTTTCTGGCAATTGTATAGAATGCCATTGTCAATTGCAGTAGAATTGCCGGCCATATAATAACTCCCCGTTTCGCTGGTGTTTTGCAGCCAGGAAGTGATGGCCGGATTGAGCTGTGCATTTATATTAAGGGTAAAAAAAAATAGAGAAAAGGTAAAAAGAAACTTATTCATGATTTTACTTTTATGAATGTTTATCATTGGATAATAATCGGCTCAAAATCCTTCAGGGTGTAATATGTTTTTAGGATATTGGTGCAATGGATTGAAAAGAAATTCTTTATCGTTTAGCGTCAAGAGGAAAGCAATTAAGTCAGCCTTTTCATTTGACGTAAGTACAATAGTTATTTCCGATGAATCTGGACCTTTTAAAGCACCCGGAGTGAGGGTGGTATAGTGGTCCAATACCTGTCGGATTTTTCTAAATCTACCGTCGTGCATATAGGGGTAAGTATAGCTCAAGTTGCGAAGAGAGGGTATTTTAAAGGTTAGGCTATCCTCCAGTTTGTGGGTAATCATTCCTTTTCCATAATCATGGAGGGTGGTATCCACAGGCAGTCCGTTAGCAGCAAACCCACTGGTCGTAAAAAGAGGTTCTCTGTGACAGGCATTGCAATTTTCTTGAAATAAAAGATAACCGCTTTTTTCCTGAGCAGAAAAGTTATCCGTTCCCTTTTTGACCTGGTCGTATTTAGCATTGCCGGAAATTAGGGTCAATTGAAATTGAGAGAGGGCTTTTAAGAGATGTTCACCGGTAACTATCGAATCGCCAAAAGCCTTGAAAAAAAGCGGAGGGTAAATAGACTTCTGTTGTAGTTTAGACACCACATTTTTGAGCGTTTCTCCCATTTCGTCGGGGTGAGTAATGGGCGCTAGCGCTTGCATGTCCAAGTGATTGATGGCCCCATCCCACATCAAGGACTTTTGCCAAGCCAAATTAAAAAGTGCGGGCGCATTTCTGGTTCCAATAGCATCATTGATGCCGTGACTCAAATCATGGTCCGTATGGGCAAAGGCATTGTAGGGCGAATGGCAAGAGGCGCAGGAAATGGTGCTATCTCTTGATAAGATCGGGTCATAAAACAAGGCTCGACCAAGGGTCACTTTTTCTTGTGAAAGTGGATTGTACTCAAAATGATACACGGGTTTTGGAAAATAGGCAGGATATTCCAATGAGGGAGGGGGATCGACAAATGCGACCGCTGAAAGAAATAGAACGAATGATAAAGAGGTCATGATTATCTTCATGGGGTAGTAGAAAAGAGGTGTTTAAATAATTGAGAAAAAAGTACGGCGTTTTCCCCTGGACTCATGATTTGGTAGTTCTTTTCCACATCAATCGATTCAAATAATTGTTCAAGCGCAACCTTGATTTGGATGCTTCTGTGGTCAGAAACTTCCAGTGTTACCGATTGTATCGTATTGTAAGGATATTGATAGCCACCGATGTGGTATTGAAACCGCTGGTGCCTGGCGGGGCAATTTTCTGCCCGACCTTCCAATTTAAAATTGATATACCCACTTTGCCAAGTCCAATACATACCGTTGGTGGGATCTAAATCTCCCCCAAATGCCCCCGAAACGTTGGTTAGGCTATCGATACCGACCTGGAATCTGATTTTTGTAAACGAAATTTGATGCGGTAGATTTAATTGAAAATTTAAGGTTTGCGGAATTGCCGCATTCAGCAAATGGTAACGATTATCTTCTTTAAAGACCAACTGATCATCATCCCATAATTCTACTTGTGAAACATAGAATTTTAGGGTTTCAATTTGGAAAGTCCCCTCTTGGTAAAGGATTTCTTCATCATTATTAGTGAGCGGAGAACCATTGAAGGTCGGCAAAAAAGAGATAGCTAGTTCTTGAGAGAAAGCCGGTAGACTTAATCCCCAGAGCAGAATAGACAGCAGGAAAGAGAAAGAAGATCTTTTCACAAATAGTGCTTTTCCTTTAGTGCATGTTTGGAGGTGGTGCTTTAGCCGCGAAAATTACAGGTTTTGGGTGCTCGCGAGGCTCATTTTTGAGTGCATCTCGGCTGAGCCGAGACGGGCGAAAAAACGGCCAAAAGGAGATTCCAAAATTCCGGTTTTACCGGGACTGAATAACTACCTCAAACATGCACTTAGACAAAGGAAATCTGTTTTTCCTTCCCAGATATTGGCTTTTTTTCTCGTCAACGTACAATTGGATTTACCCTGATGTGTATAAATGGTTTATTATCAATGGTTTAAAGTTGGTCTGTTTTGCAAAAAAATAAATTGTGATTATCTAATTCTCAATGCATTGCGAATTTCCTGTTCTTGCAAGCAGACAATCTTTTGGCCAGTGAGGAGCAGCAACTCTTGCTCCTCATCCGTGATGCTGTATTTTGTGCCAATATTGGTGACGAGTTCGTAGAGAATTTGCAGGTCTTCGTCCGTGAGGGCATCGAGATCTTCTTTCATCAATTGAATCAGCCGTTTTTGCTCTTCCTTCACGATAATCTTTTCTGGCGGGGGCGCAAAACTATTGCGAATCAATATATTATAGCTAAAAAAGACGGGGTAGATGCCAAAGCGTTCACCCGTTTCGATCAGGTCGCGCTCCAGGATGATGCGGCGGGCATCGAGACCGGAAGAGGCCAGGCGGGAATACACCGAAAAAGAGCCAATGGCGGTACCTTTTGATGAAAAGGTATAGCGGTTACCCTGTGTATCTGAGTCGATGATAAAGATGACTTTACGTGGGGCCTTATCCTGTTTCAAGACCTGCAATGCTGTGTAATATCCAATATTGTCACTCATCGCACCATCTATCAGGTGCAGGTAGCAGCGGTCGTCGTGGTAGCGGCTACAGAGGATGGAATTGGAAATCAATACGGGAAAACTACCACTGGCCTTGATGCCGATAGATAGCGGAAATTGATAGGGGTTGATGGAATCCTTTTGGATGCGTCGCAATCGGTGGGTATAGCCATTGATGCCGTAGCTGTCCAGTATGTCCGGAGAAAAGGGAAAAATGGCCATGGTGCTGAGGATCGAGCTATTGGCAATATGCATGGGGAATCGCACCGGAAGATTGGTGCTGTCTTTGGGAACAAAAAGATCTCCAAGGAGAATGCTGCGGGCTTTATCTGGCCCCTTCTTGCGCCGCTTATAACCCAGTACTTGATCATCGATGGCTTTCTCCAGGGCATCCCCATCATTTATTTTAGTGAACCAAAACCACGGATTCAAATTGCCGTTGAGTAGGGACTTGACGTAAGATTCGCGTAAGTCTTTTTTGATTTGTTTGTCGAGATACGCTTTTAGCGAGAAATCAGAAGTATCCTTAAAGTATTCATATTCATACAGCGCTGTGATGTAACTACCCCCAGCAAATCCGCCGCCGGAAACCGTTGACAAATAGTCTACCTGGTCCAATACATCCTGATTCTTTTCCAGCGTAATGCTCTCTAATCCAAGCATCACGCCGATGGCAAAATTGGCCGCCCTTGATCCTCCACCGGAGATTGCCAGGGCTACCGCCAAGTCGGCTTGCTGCCCAGGGCGCTCCTGCACAGATCGATAGTTATCCAACTGAACGATAGGAACAGTACCTCCATCCTGTATGAACTGACTGCGATCGGGATAAAGTGTTTTGGCACAGGAGGCCAATAGTAGACTCACAATCAGGATTAGTGTAGTGTGTTTTCTCATGGGGCTTCTCTACTGTTTTGACAAAAATAAGAGATAATGCAAGGAATCCTTAGGCTGGGGAGCATTTATTTGACAATTCAAAGATTTTGAAGCGTTTGCGATGCAGCATGTCGTCTTGTAAATTAATGATAGCTATCATTTTTCAACGGCAGTGCCGGCTATCCATTCAAATAGGTATTGTCCCGCTGGCAAGGACTTGACCAGCATGCCTCCGTCTACTTGCTGTGGTTTTCCATCCATCATAATTTTCTGATCGGGGTGCACGGATAAGCGCACGGTAGCCGTACTATTGGAGGGCACCCAAACCCGATATTTCCACCTATTGCTTTCCTTTTGCCAGGAAGAAAGGATAATGCCGTAGGGAGATTGGTACCTGATTTCAAATCGATGCAATCCTTCAACCAGATGCGGCTCCAGGATGAAGTGTTTAAATCCCGGTTGCTCGGGATCTGGCTTGAGGCCACCCAAGGCTTTATAAAACCAGGCACTGATTTCGCCAAACATGATGTGGTTTAGAGAAATATCGGAGGATGCATCAATATCCCAGTTTTCATACAGCGTATTAGCCCCTTTGACCACCCACCAACCCCAGGAGGGGTAGGTCTCCTGGGTCGCTACCTGATAGGCCAACTGGGCATGACCGTTTTCACTGAGGGCATTCAGAATGGCCTTGGTTCCCAGCAAACCTACGTCGATGTGGTTGTTGTCTTCGCGTACCCGTTTAGCCAGGTTATCGGCTACTTTTTTGATCTGCGCCTTTGGGACCAGGTGCCACTGCAACGGGACACTCAACTCTGTTTGTAAGCCGCTGCCGTATATGCCAGTGTCTGCATCGAGGTATTTCTCATTGAAGGCTTTTTTGATTTTATTGGCTAAAGCCGAATAATAGGCGTGGTCTTGTTCTTTACCGAGGATTTTGGCTGTTTTCGCTAAAATATTGGCATCGACGTAAAAGTATGCGCTGGACGTAAATTCGACCGGTGTTTTTGACTTGACGGGCACCCAATCGCCGAGTCCCCAGGAAGTGAGTCCTGTGGGACTCATTTCATCAATATGATCCACATAGCGTTTGATGTTGTCATAGCAATCGGCCAATATCTTGATATCTCCATAGAAAAGGTAAATATTCCAGGGAATGATGGCAATGGTACTGGTCCAGTCGGGCCCATTAGCCCATTCGTACCCCCAGCCACTGGTGGGAATGATGGCCGGCAGCACGCCATTAGGCTGCTGTTCATCCCGGTGATCAGCCATCCATTTTTCGTAAATGGTAATGCCATCGAAATTGTACAATCCGGTCTCGCTGGCAATGTGGGCATCGCCGGTCCAGCCGTTTTTTTCTCTTTGGGGGCAGTCGGTAGGGTAGCCGTAAAGGTTGGCCAAATAAGAATTGTTGGTGGCTTGCCAGATCTGCGAGATCAGGTGATTGGACGTGCTAATATTGCCTACGGCAGGCACCATACTATGGAGAAACAAACCTTGCAAACTTTCGGGGTATAACGTAATCGGACGATCGCCGGTGATCTCTACGTACCGAAAGCCCTTGTAGTTAAATTTGGGCGCGAAAGTTTCTAAACCTTCTCCCTTGAGGATGTAAATATCCGTTTGAAAAGGATCGGAATCATCGGTCGGTCGGTAATGCAGGTCGATGTTAGATTGATCCACCCGGCCATTGCTATCGAGGCGTTCGCCGTGTTTCAGCCGCACGCAAGTCCCTTTTTCTCCGACAATTCTCAGGCTACTGATCCCGGCAATATTGGCCCCAATGTCAAAGACGTAGGTAGAATCATTAAATTGCTGCATGTTTTGGGCCGGAAACCCTTGTCCAATACCAATCGGATATAGAACTTGTGCCACGATATTTTGGGCTGGCGCGGCGCGGTAAATGACCGATTTCCAGTTGGCATCATCAAATCCGGGGGTATTCCAACCGGGGTGTTCCAATCGGGCATCAAAATGTTCGCCGGTGTAGATACTGTTGAAGATAACCGGGCTATGGGCTGTCTTCCAATCCTTACCGGAGGTGATCACTTCCTTGGTTCCATCAGTATAGGTCAAGTGCAAGTCTAGGCAAAAAGCAGGCCGATCCCGCCAAGGCGCTTTGTGGAAATCCCAAACAGCCGTCGATTGGTGGTTGTACCAGCCGTTGCCCAGCAATACTCCAATGGCATTTTCGCCATTTTGCATGTAGGGAGTCACATCGTGGGTGACGTATAAAATCCGCCGATCAAAACGGGTATAGGTGGGATTCAGGTGAGTAACGATTTGATGGCCGTTAATTGATAATTCATACAAACCGCCTGCCGCGATATACGCCCGCGCCTTCACAATCTTTTTTGAGGTGGTGAATTCCTTACGGAAATAAGGTGCCACCTTTTCCTGAATATCTCGGCTGTCACTGATCCAGGCACCCTGCCAGTTGTGAACGTCCATCATGCCGGTTTCGAAGGTAGACACTGCGGACCAATTACTTGCAGTCTGGTTTTCATCCCAAATACGCACCGACCAGTAGTATTTGGTGAAGGGGATTAAGGCTTTTCCTTGATAGATCACCAATTGGGCATCGTCATTTATTTTTTCGGTAGACCAGTAACTGCCTCGTCCATTGCTCACGGCGACAGAATCGATGCCCACGGCAATTTGATAGGCGGTTTGTTGTTTGATCCAGCCTATGGAATACTGTTTCCAGGATAGTCTCGGGTGAGCATTGTCGATGCCAAGCGGAGCAGTCAGGTGTTCGCACCGTAGATTTTCCGGAGCCCCGGGCGTTTGGGTGATGGCCGCAAAAGGAAGTAGACAAACCAACTGAAGCAGTAAGGTTTTTGGCAGAAAAGTGGGCATACGGTGCATGGACAGGTTTTATGTGGGAAGATAGGTAATCTCAACTATTTCTGTCATTTAAATGAGGCATTTCCCGCTTGAAAAGTGCCCAAGAATTGATTTTTTTTAGGCTTTTGCCAAAATGACTGTTTTTACAAAGTTAAAAACAATCGATTGTGTTGTAATAAAAGCCTATCCTATTATGCGGTTATGCCCTTTCTTGATCCTGACTTTCTTGGTCCTGTCGTTCAGCGATTCCTCCACGGAGCAAGCACCCACGACTGCGGAGCAGTCCGAGGTTAAAACACTGGGGTTAAAGGATTTAGGCCGGCTATTTCCCCATTGGAGCACCTTTGAGTCTACAGCACAAAAAACTAAGTGAGCCCCTTGATGCCTGCGGGGCATTGGGAGGGGTTGGTCGTCAAAAAACAATTAAAAAATGCTTCCGGCGGCCTCTTGGTCTCGTCAGAGACAGACACTTATTCTTCGCAACGCTTTTTAAGTGGCCTTTTGGCCTGAGGGGGGCTAAGTCAGAGACAGACACTTATTCTTCGCAACCCCCTAACCGCCTCCTTACTGAGACAGGGGGGAACTGCCCCTGCCTGAAGTTGCCTGTAAGGCAATTTTATTTGTAAAAACATGCAATTTATTGTATAAAATTTCCTTTGTCAGGGTTTAAATAAAATTTATTCTAACAATTTTGTGCGTTAAAATACACAATCGATTGCATAAAATTTATACCTTTACCTGAGACGAAATTTATTCCAACAATCAATTAATAACTTTTAAAAATGAACGATGGGTCTTTTACAAATCTAAGGCTATCAATCCAGTCTATATTTCGGATTGGCCTACTAATGCTGACACTAAGCATGTGTCAGTTGCTTCATGCA
>CAXHCA010000035.1:0-51367 GCA_964015035.1 uncultured Saprospiraceae bacterium | reverse complement strand
AGAATGCCGTAGGCATAGTTGAGAAAGGCATTAAAGGCATCTTCAGCGGGCCGGAAACTGCGCCCTTTAAATTGATAATGACGGGGAAGCACCGAACTAAGCACTTCGAAATAAAGTCGGCCGGTACTGCCCTCCAGGCCACGGATTTGATCGGCCACTGCATCAAGTAAAGGCGCTTGTACGGCCGCCAGACTCTCGCGAATACGTTGCATGCGATCGAGGCGTTCTGTAAGGTACTCGTTGTGTTGGGGGCGGTGGCTGGCCAATCGCTTGACAAAATCGATCTGATTATCCAATTTGGCACCTAGCCACTGTTGGGTATAAGCCAGTGCGGCAGGCCCCATGGCCGCCTTAAGTTGCTCTTTGCGAATCAGCGTGGTGCTGCCCAGTTTGCTGTGCCAAACCCGACTGTAGGGATGACCACCGCTATCGAGAAAAACCACATCGATATTGTGACGCATCGCCAATTGGATGGCATTTGCGGATAAGGCGACTCCGTCGTTGATCCAAATACTTTTCACTTTATGAGCAGCAAGGTGTGTCTTTTTAACTTCCCCATCCTCCCGACGGCGGATTTCAAACATTTGGTCCTTGATGTGGAGGTAGCTGCCGTAAGTATCGAGGTGTATTTGCATGGCATTTAGATGATTTATATTTCCACAATGGTGCCAAACCCCCTTGATACCGACTTACCCAGTCCAATATAATCAGGCAACCGAACATTACAAGTGAAGGTCCCTTTAAACATCATCATGGGTTGATTTTTAAACCTCGCACCAATAGCTTCCAGGTCCAAGGTTTTAATGACGATCTCCTGTTCTTCCCAGTGATTGACCCCCTTAAAAAGAGCCAGGATATGTCCGGTCAGGACGCGGCACAAATTTTCTCGCTGCTGTTCCGGAGATTGCTGCCGAAAACGCTGGTAATTTTCCTGATTGAGGGCAAACCACGGATTTTCAAAGCGGTATCGGCGCTCCTCTGTATAGACCCCCACCAATAGCTCCCGGCTCTTCACTTCTTTGCTGTGTACCGGCAATAGCAGTCCGTCAATATCGATGGTTTGAACTTCCAAAAAATGCTGAATGAGCAACGAGGCCCCTTCTCCCAATCCCACCAGCATGGGGCGTCCCTTCACTACCTTATATTGAATTAACGGATACCGATAAATGGGCCGCCCGTCCAGCTCGTGGTTGTGCCACAAGTCCGACTCTCGTCCAAAAAGCTGACTAAAATATCCGCGTAATTTATGTCCGTCACGGGCCGAAAGACGCAGCTCGGGGAAGGTGATGATGGTTTGATGCATGATGAGGAGAATAATTAGTGAAAGACTACAGTCTTTTCAATAGGTTGATAACCCAAGTTTTTAGTAAAATCGGATGGATGATAGCTGTAGCAAATAGAAGGTGATGCTAAATTTGAGACATAAAAATGTAGCTCCGGCTCACTATCAAATACAATGTGTTCTCTTTCCCAGCCGACTGGGACATTGATTACATAGTCGTAAAACTTAGCCTTTATCATTGCGAATTGTTCTCTTTTTTCAAAAATAGAATAATTTTGATTCCTGTAAATATTAAGATATTGCTCCCACAGAGATTTTGCTTGTTCATTTAATTGAATAAAAACAGATTCAGTTTTTCGATAATCAATAAAATTGAATTTTCCTAGATCTTCAAAGTTCAATTTTAGGAGGTGCTTCAGTGTAGGTGAATTTACGTTATCGGATTGTTTTTTTACCTCTTTGAAGTAGGCTTCAATTAATTTCAAATAATCCGATTCTGTAATACTTTCAATTTCATGCAGGACATTTCTGGTTTTGGCCAGTAACTCTGCTCCGTAGAGCATATTCGATGATTTTTCCAATTCTTCAATTCTATATAAGTAGATTTTGCTAATCTCTTGATTTTCCCAATATCGATTGGCTCGACCCGCAGCTTGAATGATAGAATCCAAAGGAGCCAAAGCTCGAAAAACTGTTTTAACAGAAATATCAACTCCGGCCTCAATCAATTGGGTGGAAACGATAATGTTTGGCAGGTTATTAGGCTTGTGCTTTATACGTTGAATAATCGCTTTCCTTTCAAACGGAGTGATTAAAGTGGTTAGAAAATAAAGGTTAGCTTCGTTTTTTGATATTCCTTTTTTTATTTGCTGGAAACACTCCAATGTCGCATTTTTTGTGTTCAAAATGACCAGTATATCTTCTTCCGGAGATTCTCTATGATAGTCTATTACTGTGTTTGAAAATTCAGTGAGTGAAATTTTTTCTTTAGTTTGATTGATTAGTTTTGTTCTGTTGAAGAATTTGAAATATTGCTGATAGTTGGGGATCAGTTCGACAATTTCTTTTTGCGGTTCGAAAATTAATGGTTGGGTGGCTGACATTAAAATGAAATAACAATTATAATGATTGCCAAGAATCTGGAATGCTGTACGTATTAGTGGCCATAATTCATATTTAATCTGTTGGATTTCGTCTAGAATAATAATCGAATTGATCAAATTAGGAAGTTTTAACAACTTACCCTTACGATTAGTGAAAATCCCTTCAAGTAACTGCACAAAGGTGGTGACTATTATTTCGGATTGCCATGTTTCGATTAAAAATTGACTAATTTCTGTACTCTTTACTTCATCTTCTTCTTGTGATTTATAACTTGGTTCTGCAAGGTGATGATGCTTGAGTAAAATTGTTGAATCAGGTTGGGCAAAAATTTCATTAAAGACTTCGTAATTTTGGTCAATAATTGAGGTAAATGGAATGGTTATAATGATTCGTGGATTCTGGACATCAATAATTTTTTTTAGCTTCATTGCTATGGCAAGCGAGGTGATTGTTTTGCCTAACCCTGTTGGTAGAGTAATCGAATATAGATGTTGAGTAGGGTCAAATACACGGCTCAAGTTTGAAAGCCCTTCTGTATAGGCTTGATTTTTAAGCTTATCGATTTCTTTTTCGGACTCCTTATGCCATCCTTTCTTTTTCCGAAAGTCGGTAATAGCCTCATAGTGGAAACTTCTATTTCTTCTTTGTTTATTTTGACCTAGTTTCACATCGGTTTTGTCAGCATAGAGTAAAGTGGAAAAAAAGAGATGGTGCAAATAGAAATATCCGGCTTTTTCTTGATTGTCTAATTCTTCAAATGTATCTACCATGGTATCAAGAGAAAAATCGGCAAACTCATTGAAGACATTTTCTAGCTTTTTCATATCGTTTTTGAATGCTTCCCATTCAAACTCAATATCTATCTCGGCTAGTAATTCGCTTAGAATTTCTTGTACCTCATCGTCGTAAAAATTATTGATTAAGATTTCTAAATCTTCTTTCTTTTGCGGTAAGTTTTGTAGTTCATCCCCAAAATTTAGAACATTCCCATGGTGTCTCTTTACCGAGGTGAAAATGAAATTGGGCAAGATTTCTTTATCAAAAGGGGACAACTTTGTTTGCGCCAATAGCTTCTTCGAAACTTCCCTTGCTAAATAGGCTGAGATAAGCGCGTGATGCTTTGGACGATTGATGATTTCACCTTTTGATTTGATATAAATTTGGAAATTTTTGGTGGCTTTGCCAATATCATGAACAGCCCCTTGAATATATCCAAGTTTCCACAAAACATCCTTGCTTATTTGAATTCCGAAAGCACGTTCTTTGATGGTAGAGGCACAGTAGTGCGCGACTTCACGTAAGTGCCAAATTAATAGTTTTCCCGGATGTGAGATGATTTCTGTCATAAAAAAATAATATTTCCAAAATTAGTCTTCCAGAAACTCGGCGTCTTGGCCAATATAGGTCTTCCTGTTTTTTCGATTAGTATTTCGGCATATTCTGTAATCACCCGATCAGAGCGCATCGACATCGGTAGCGTGTCTGTAGAGTAAAAAAGCTCCTCAAATTTGATTGGCTGCTGTTTAGACAACTTTGATAGATTAATAACCGAGTGAATTTCAAAGTAATCATCTGGAGAGGATGCTGGGGTTGCAGTTGTTTCATCTATCCAGTCGATTACGGCTGTAAATTGACTTAATCCCAAATATGGAGTGAAGTGATGACTGACCGTTTTGATCCGTTTTGAAACCTCACTGAAAATGCTTTCATCAGAATGACTAAAAAAGATCCTGAATTTTGGATTTTTTAGTAATTCAAACTCAATTTGAGTTCGATTTTTGATATTAAAGAAAGATGAAGCAGATTTGCCTGTATCCAGTAAATTGAACCCAATATTCACTTTCTTTACTGGATTCAGTAACTGGATAGCAAGATTGCAAGATGTTGGAGAGAATAATTCATTTACAGGGACTACTCCTTCGGGAAAAATGCCTGGAGCAATTTCTCGTTCAATTCCTAAGATTGCACCCAAAACACCAGAAAGTGCCGATCGGGTGGGAATGGAATAGGTCAGTGGAGAAGAAGTAGTGTTAAATTTCCTGTAATGCCCATACTCGCCTGAAATATCAAATACGAGTATTCTATGCGATTTCATTTAATTTTTCTTTTAGGTCAACGATCTCTCCATTGTAGACAACCTTTAGGCGGTCATCTATTCTTAAATCAATGGATTTAATTTTGTCTTTGTGTGTATTGATGATGTCAACTAGTTTTGTTGCATCCAGAGAATAATCATCGGTACTTCTAATTTTTAGTTCATTTTCACAGGATAAGTCTAATCGTTGGCGGAGGTTTCCAATGTAAAAAGGTTCATTGTATTCAATACTCAAAAGAAAAAGTGGGGTTTGCCCAAACTTTGACCGGGAGATAAGGTTTTTGGTACCTTCCCAAATTCCTTCCAAAAGCAGATCTTTATCTTCTTCTTGCATTTGAGAATATTGGGCTGCTTTTTCATTGATGATTCCGTTAAACCCGATAACAGCATAAGGTAATTTATATTCAGTACGAAAGGTTGATTGACTTTTCTTTTCCCCCGAAGCAAATGCACCAGTTCCTTGCTCTTCAATGACCTCGGTCTGATTTAGAGATTTACCCATTTGGAATTGGGTTGGTCCTGTAAAAGTGATGGAATCTTTATCTAAAGGTAAAACGCCACCAAATACGCGAATGTCAATACAGTGATCCAGGATGTTTTTAGTGTGAACCTCTTTAGAAGTATCCTTATCCTTCTTAAAAAAATCAGCACGTCGTTTACCACTGGCAATAAATTCCTTGCCACCTTCAGTGTATTTTGTCTCACGCACGTAAATATCTTTTCCATTTGAGCCATTATGCCCTTTGTATTCAACCCAATAATCTCTGATAGTTCGCTTTAACCTTACATCGGAAACGATGGCTTTGCTTTCTTCTGCATCAAAGCGAGGGCGGTTTTCATTTAGTGGATCGCCATTAGGATTGGCATTTTCAATCTCGTAAAGAAAGAGTAGTTCAGTCCGATTTTTAATGATATTATTCATTGTCAATATTTTTTTGAGTTTTAAATTGATTACCAAATTCTAGTCCAGCCACAAAGTAGAAGGAAAGCTCATTGTTTGAGATTTGATTGAGCTTGTGGCTATTCAAAGTAAAATATTCATTGATAAAATTTCGTAAACCTTGGTAGGTGTGAAAGTTGGTGTACCGGCTGAGTTTCTCCAATGCTTCTAAGTAAATGTTTTTTAGAAGATCAGGATTGAGGTGATACCCCTTTAATTTCTTTTCAAAGGGGGTATTGCCATCCAATTTAACAGATTGCCAATTGAATACTTGGCGGACTAGGACTCCAATGGCAAAAATTCCTGCTTTGTAACCACTTTCGAGGTCGAAGAATTCTTTGTTTTCTTCAATGAAGTTTAAGAAGGCATCGTCAAAGTTTTTTGTTTTACTCGCCTTTTCATCCTGCGGCGAAATTTGATCTTTGAGTATTTCCATATTTATTGAGGTTTTATTTTTAGGAATAATATTGAGCTCTTTCAAATAAGCCAACATCATAATGGCTTTCAGTACAGTCCAGCGAGTAGGCTCCACAAAACCATCTGAAGTTTTTGATTTGTTGTAGTTGCTCCTAATTTGCTGCATGATTTTTGAAAAAAGTAATTCTTCAGAGATGGGCAGCCCTATAAAAACGGTTTGAATAATTTCATAAAAGTCGCTATCAAAAAATGTCTTTAAAATCCGGAAAGAAAATTCTAAGTCTTGTTTTTCCTTTTTTATGGTGATGGCTTGTTTAAAGAGTGGGTTTTTATTGATCTTTTGAGGCACGCTTAGAAAAAGGGTTCGAAATCTCGACGGAAAGATTTCCTCTAGGAAGAGCTTGATTTTTATAGCTTTAGTGGTAGGATTCTCTTCGTAAAAGAGCAAATTCAAGGCATATTGATTATTAAGGCCCTCTGCTTCTCCAATTTTCCTCATCAGGAAGTCTTCTTTGGTTGCAATGATTTGACCTTCCTTTTCTTTATAATCTAAATCCTCTAACGTATTCAAGGCTTTTTTTAACAATCCTGAATTAGAACCTGCTGTAAGTTTTGGAATGATTAGATAGCTTTTACCGTAGAAATATTTATTGAGCTTTTGTGTAAGATACTTCTCTCCAAGTTCAAAATCGAGCGCACAATCAGAACATATTGGGTAGTTTTTCCAGTTGTTTTTTTGATCAAAGAAGCCGCTGACAAGTCCTGTTTTATCAACGGTTGAATATTTAAATGGAGAGGCAAAACCGTGTAGAACTGGTTTTTTTTCCATGCAGATAGAGCAGGTTTCATTGTGGCCTTCTGAAACGACCTTATACTTCTCTGATTTACCTTTGGTTCCAGTTTGATAGAGTTGTCTTTGAATGCTTTCAAAATCTTCTAAATAAAGTGTTTCTCCCTTCTGCTTAAAGATAAAGGAAAAGCCAATAGGAAATTTGGGATTCTCGATAATTGCGCCAAATTTGTCTGATATTTCTAATTCAATCACACCACTTGTCTTATCTAGCTCCGATTGAAGGGCTTTGAAAAAGGAAAACTCATTGCTAAGCTCTTTGTTATTGCAAAAGGCAAGGAGTTTTTTTAGTTGGTTTTGAATAGTGGAAAATAGCTTATCGACATTATTTAATTTAGTAGTAAAGGTAATATCCCCGCCACGGGCTGATCCTTTTCGGTAGGCATATTTTAGATAATTATCATTCAATTCACTTACTTTCTCACTATCAATTTTATCAAATGTACACTTGTATTGATCACCTTCCTGGTCAATATTAAACATCGCCACGACCATATCGTAATTCTTTCCAGGGAAGAGGTTTTGGATAAAGTTTTGATATCCCTTTATTTTTTTGTCTCCTTTAATTTTGCCAATCTCTATGACTGCTTTGTCTTGCATGTTATTTTTTTTTACATCCACAAATCTACACCTTCTCATTCCCAAATAGCGGGAAAGTGTTTTCGGCGAGCTAATGAATTTTACTTGCTGAAGGTCAATATAAGTGCTGTTTTATTCTACGGTTATTTTAATACTAAGTTACATTAGTAGTCAATTTTTGTTCCGTCGTGGTATGGATTGACACAAAAGTAATGCAGGGTATTCCCAAATAGTGGGAATAGTGAAATTGAATGAAGTTATTTTTTGCATTTTTATAAAATTTCCTGCATTATTGTATCGGAGGCTTTGACCCATCGGGGCATTGCCTTTTTTTATCCCTTCCACCGCTCCATCCGCTCTGCCAAATAGGCCTTAAATCCATCTGGAGCAATGACCTCCACTTCTCCCGGAAGTCCCAATACAAAACGGCCAATACCCTTCCAGTTGCGGACTGGGCCTTCGAAGAAGGTGCCTTCGCGTCGTCGCTTGATGTAGGGACGGGCACGGGGAAATTCTTCGACCATCAGGTGATATGCCAAACTGCTGAGCTTGAGTTGGACGTCTTGCCAGGATTCGCCGGTGAGCCCAAAGATATCCATCGGTGAGGCGGTTCGGTTTGAGGTCACCTTATCATCCAGAAAATCAACATCTTGTATGCGGGCCAGTTTGTATTGACTCTGACGGTCTTTTTCCATATCCCATCCAATGAGATAGCGGTAGTCTTCGGTTAGTTCCAGCGGTTCAACTCTGCGATCACCGGTTTCATTACTGGAAAGCGAATGATAACCTTTGACGAGCACGCATCGTCTCAATTCAATGGCTGACCGCAATAGCTGAATGATGCGACTGGCATGCAGTTGAGGTAAAGAATCAGCCAGAGGAATCATGGACAGGTTAAGGTCAAACTTGTGTAAAATGGTCTGGGCCTGAGGGGATTCGTTAGCGTATTGCTGTAAATGCTCCTGAAGGAAAAATAGTTCGTCTGCATCTAAAACGGATTTGTTGCCACGTTCCATTTTTAATTGTAAAAAATGGCAGTCATTGGCATCTTTTTCAATGCAATAACCAAGACGCTCAAGCAATTTCAAATGTCGATAAAAGGTGCTGGAGGGAAGTTCAAGACTGTGCATCAGTTGCCTAGCCGTACGGCGTGGCGTGGAATTGAGTAATCGAATTAATTGAAACACTCGATACATTCCATTTTCAGTGCTGGATGACATACAATTTGGTTTTATACTTGTTGCCAGGATACTGCTCCATTTCCATAGCGGTTGGGGCTGCTACAAAAAGGGGCTTCTATTATCTTTAAGTGGCTGTTAATTTAGATAAAACTAATCTGATTTCATAGCGGTGACTCCGGGCGAAATAGATTTTACCCAACCAGCCCGGCTAAAATTCATTTTGACCCCAAATCCTGTCCGCCTTAAATATTTCCCAAACCCAAAAAGAAGCCGTACTTTTGCTCATTCGTGAAAATTGAAGTGTAGATTATGGATACCAACGATTTTAATTTAGAGGAAGAGGAAGAAATGCTGGACCTCAATCAAGAGGAGGAAGAGGATGATTATTTTGAGCATCAGGAAATTGTTATAGACCGGAAGCAATCGCCGATCCGTATTGATAAGTTTTTGATGGACCGGCTGATGAAGATCTCGCGAAACCGGGTGCAAAATGCCATTCGTTCGGGATCGATCAAGGTGGATGGAAAGGAGATCAAACCTAATTTTAAGGTAAAACCGGGCCAGGTGGTGGAATTGGTGTTGCCCAAACCGCCCAGCGCTGACAAACCGCTTTTGGCAGAAGATATTCCGCTGGATATTCGATATGAGGATGCGGATTTGATGGTTGTACACAAACCGGCAGGTATGGTGGTGCATCCCGGCCCTGGGCACGACAGTGGTACGCTAGTCAATGCCCTGGCGCACTACTTGAAGGATTTGCCTGTACTCGATGGCAATACCCGCGATCGCTTAGGCCTCGTACACCGCATCGATAAGGATACCTCCGGATTGCTGCTGATTGCCAAGACGGACTATGCCATGACTCATTTGGCCAAACAATTTTTCCACCATACCATTGATCGGACGTATTATGCACTTGTTTGGGGGGAACCGGATGAGGATGAGGGCACGGTAGAGATGAATGTCGGGCGGCATCCACGCTTTCGGCAAATTCAAACGACTTTCCCGGAAGGAGAAGCAGGCAAACATGCCATTACTCATTACGAGGTATTGGAACGCATGTATTACGTCAGTTTGATCAAATGTAAGCTGGAAACAGGCCGTACACACCAGATTCGGGTGCATATGAAACACCTGGGACATCCCTTGTTTAACGACAATCGCTACGGTGGCGATAGCATTGTAAAAGGTACGGTTTTTAGCAAGTTTAAGGCTTTTGTGGAAAACAATTTCAAGATTTTGCCGCGGCAGGCACTGCATGCTAAGTCGATAGGATTTGTGCATCCAACGACCGGCGAGGAGATGTTCTTTGATTCGGACTTACCGGAGGATTTTGAGGAGGTGATGGAGCGCTGGCGCACCTATTTAGCAGGAAGAAAAGACAGTTGAAGCAATGAATAAAGCGATAGAGGAGACCAAAAAATGGGTGCAAAAACTGGTGATTGGCTTAAATTTATGTCCTTTTGCCAAATTGCCTTTCCAGCAGGACCGCATTCGGTATGTGGTGGTGGATAGCCAGGAAGAAGCCGATTTGATCCGGTGTGTGCTACAGGAAATGGCGGATTTGGTCAAACAACCTGCCGCCAGAGTAGAAACGACCCTAATCATTGTCCCAAACCAATTGGGTGACTTTGCCGATTATCTCGATTTTTTGGCTTACGCCGAAGAGTTGCTAGAGGAAGCCGAACTGGTTGGCATCCTACAAATTGCTTCCTTTCATCCCAAATACCAATTTGCCAATACCGGCAAGGGGGATGTGGAAAATTATACCAATCGATCCCCCTATCCGATGTTGCATTTGATTAGAGAAGAAAGTATAGAGCGAGCTTTAGAGAATTATCCAGACCCGGAACAGATTCCATTGCGGAACGTGGCTCGATTAAGGGAGTTAGGGCACGAGGGCGTTAGAGACATTTTAGGTGAGTAGGCCAAAAGAGGTTTTGATGGCTGAGGATTGAAATTGCAAATTTGCGACCATCGGGTTGATGAAATTTTTAGATTAATTATTGCTAGTCCATGAATTTAGAAGAAAGAATCCGGGCAATGGTGGCCTTGGGGCAGAAGTTGCAAAAGAAAGACGAATACTTGGATGCCGTGATGCAGCGGACACAGTTTAATAATGGCTGGTTTACCTTGGAAAACCAGCAGCAGGCAGTTGGTGCAATTGCAAAACATTTTCTGGAAGAAGCTGCCTTACGCCGCTGGTTGTCGCGTTATGATTGGCAAGAGCCGCTAGCGCCCAAGACCATCGGGTTGGTCTTAGCTGGAAACATTCCACTAGTTGGCTTTCACGATATTTTGTGTGTCTTTATGGCTGGTCATCGGGCTTTGATCAAACTCTCAGAAAAAGACCAGTTCCTATTGCCTGCCTTGCTCAAATTTCTCGAACAAATTGATCCCCGCACGGCAGATTATTTTCAACTGACGAATCAATTAAAAGACTTTGATGGCGTCATTGCCACAGGCAGTAATAATTCCAGTCGTTATTTTGAGGCCTATTTTGGGAAATATCCCAATATCATCCGCCGAAATCGCAACGCTGTGGCTGTCTTGACCGGAGCAGAGACCTCCGGGGAATTGATGGCGCTAGGAAAAGATATATTCACTTATTTTGGACTCGGCTGCCGGAATGTATCGAAAATATATGTGCCCAAGGGCTATGATTTTAATGCCTTTCTCGAAGCCATGCATGAATACCGGGAGGTGATACTGAACACCAAGTACAAAAACAATTTTGACTACAATTATGCTCTTTTAGTGTTAAATCGGGAGCCTTATGTGGCCAATGGTTGTTTGATTTTGACGGAAAGACCTTCCCTGCAATCCCATATTGCGGGGCTACATTATGAATTCTACGAAAAGGCCAATGAATTGCAGGAGGAGTTAAGCAATCGGGCATCAGAGATTCAATGTATTGTGGCAAGGGAAGAAGCCATCAATCTACCTGTTTTACCCTTTGGCAAGGCGCAGGAGCCGGCTTTGTGGGATTATGCGGATGGTGTGGATACCCTGGCATTTTTGTTGGGCTTGAACTGATTTTTGCCGGTCATCAAAGGAAAAGGGTTGGATGGTTAATCACCGTCCAACCCCTTTTTTAATGCTATTTTCAGATTGCGAAATACTTGAGGTTGACTTACAAACAGTGCTACCAATAGGCGGAATAAAATTCCGCGAAACTCGGTAGTAGGGTGATTGCCTTATCAAGATCAATCCTTCCGCGAAAACACGATTATTTAAACATAATCTTCGTGGTGGTCACCCCTTGCTCGAAGCGGGCTTTCACCCAGTACATACCTGCTGGCAGATCGCCGCGGTGTAGCTCAAACTGGTTGTTTTTAATACCGTTGAAGGTATACAACAAACGACCGTTGAAGTCATACAACTGGATATCTTGTACCGGATACCCTTCATTGGAGGTTATCAGGATACTCTCCGTAGCCGGATTAGGCATGGCCTGCAAGCCTACTTCGAAAGCAGGAATCACCTCTTCTGTACCAACAATAAATGCAGATAGATCACAATCAAGCTCCAATGCCAAACAAGCACGAGGGGCATAATAGTTCATGATCGTATCAAAATAAGTCATGGCCTCAGCTGTTGGTGATGGACCGGGAGCATTGGGGTTGTCATCGGCCCAAAAATCCCATGGCGCACTATCTTCAGAAAGGAAAGGATACAATCCTTGGTAGCCGTCGTTTCTCGTATCGGCCTCTGCACTATAGGCATCAACGAAAGTGACATCACCAAAGACGTCATTATTGCCGTATTCATTTTGTAGCTTCTGCACCAGGTAAGAACCCTGAACTTCAACCACCGGTAATTCCAAAACTGGTACCAAGACCGTTCCTTCTACGTAAGGGGCAAAAGGGTCAGTAACGGTATGGAATGACACCCAAGGGTTTTCTCCAGGGTTAATCCAGGAAGTATCGCCGATGGCACCACCCATATTTACCGTCATTTGGTAATCGGAGCTAATTGGACTCCCATCCTGATAAGTCACATGGTTTGGATAACACAACGTATCTCCGGCAGGGAAACCTGGGTATCCTGGAGGAACGATTCCTACGGAAGTACCGTAAATATTCCCATTGATCCCTTCAATGACCATCGGGAATGGATTGCCATCGCCATCAGTAGTAATAAACTTAGATAGCAATACCTCGGTATAGTCATTTAAAGCAGCTGCACCTGCCGCTATATATCCACCGGTACCAATACCCCAAACGACCATCTTGGAAGTGTCGATAGCAAAAGCATTATCGCCATCGCGGACGTCTTTTTTCAACCAGCGAATAGCAGTACGGGCATCCTGAATACCGCGATAAGCCGCATTAATCAGGGTAAACACGCGCTCATCCTGAGTAGGGGCAATTGGGTTCCAACCCAAACGATAATCAATGGCTATGGATACATATCCCATTTGGGCCAATCGAGTACAGGTTTCCACAATTGTAGAATCACGTAGGGTACCGCCAGTGCCACCATTCTGGGGAAAAGGCAAGAAGTTTCCGGTATGGAAAACCAATACACAAGGTCTTTGTTCCTCCGTATCGCCATCGGGTTGGTATACATCGGCAATCAGTGGGCGAGGAATGGCTTCACCTGCAGAAGCCAGGGCCAAAACAGTGGCATTGACACCATAGATTTGATCTGTAGTGACATTTACATCAGAAAAGACTGGAGACAAGTAACGCTGAGCCTGTACAGACGTTACCAGCAGACAGCACACAATAAACATTAGCGTGTTGAATTGTTTCATATTGAGCATTTTAATGAATGAGTAAGTAGATAAAAATTATTTCTTTTTCCAATCGTATAAAAACGAGATATAGGCCAAACGTCCAATTCTTGGACCGCCATAGGTCTGGAAAACCTTATTGTCCAATAAGTTGGAAGCCCCGACTTTTATCGTAGTATTCAAATTTTTGAAATACATATTCACCTGCGCATCCAACAATTGATATTTTGGAATGGCTCCGGTAAATTGGGGAGATCCTTCAAATACAAAACTATCGATCCACTTATAATTAACATTGAATCCAAAGGCCTTGTTCCCTACGGGGATTCCTCGACCGGAAACACCAATGTTATACTTGTGTTCGGGAGTGTTAAATGCTGGAATAATTGGATCATCGACGTTTGAGATCAACTTATTCCAGGAATAATTGCCATTTAATTGGTAATAGTTGCCAAAGTAATAATTTAACCCAATGGCAAATCCCTGAGTTTCTACCTGCTCCACCGAATTGGCGGCAAAGCGATAGGCTTGCGTGTTCTCCGGTAAGCTAGACACCGGATCAAAATCGGAAATAATTCCGATGTTATAACCGAGAAAATCATTGTAAACACTGTAGTAATACCCGGCGTCTACATATAAACTATTCCAAAGCGTGGTGCGATATCCCACTTCAAACGTTTTTACTCTTTCTGGTTTTACGGCGTCGATACTGAAATATTGCAGGGAATCCAGCCGCAATTGCTGGCGATAAACATCAAAAGACTCCAAGGTGATCAAACTGTCCACGCCTTCCAGGTTACCGGATAGAATGGCCCTGCCGACATTCAAGTTGAGGTACTGGTCGGAAAGGGTTGGATTGCGAACCCCTGCTGAAAAAGAAACCCGCAAAAAGTTGTTTGGACTTGGTTTCCAGACGATTGAGGCAGCGGGGGTGCTGATCACGTCAAAATTTTCATTTTTATCGACGCGGACGGTCACATTTGTACGCAGTTTTTTGTCAAAAAATTCTTTAGTAATTCCGGTATAAATGCCAATTTCGGAATTTGTAATTTGGATGCCGGCAGTATCAGAGAAGATGGTGCCTTGGGTCTCTGGAGTGTACATTCTTACATTTCCCCCTACGATCCATTCATCCACAAATGTTGGGGTGAATTTATACTCCCCATGTACGTGGTAAAGGGCTGATTTGTCGTAAAAGCGGGTACCTCCTCCTTCCCGATTGGAATAGGAAGTAGTAATGCGGTTGTATGCTTCCTCAAATTCAGGAGTACCAGGGCTAAGGAAACCTTGATTGTTGGTCCCTGGTTGATTGGCAAAAGCTTGAGCCATTTTATGCCATTCTACAAGCTGGTCATTGTTTTCAACCAACCATTTATCTGCGGTAGCCTGGTCAAAAGTAGGCGGGAATGTGCCGAAATCCAGTTCTGGATACCCCATTTCGACCATTTGATCACCGATATTGTTGTCCTTCCACCACTTCACATAAGCGTTCCCCCAGAATTCATTGCTTTTGCCTTCTTCCATGAGTCGCAAGGCCGTAAAGTATGGATCAAAGGAATCTCCAGCATCTTCTTTTGTCATGTAAGCACGTACAAAATAACGATCGCGCTTGCTGTACTCCACTTTAGCCTGAAAAAAGGAAATGTTTTTTAAGCTAAAGCGATTGTCGCCTTGGTAAACCGTGGTTCCGTAACCAAAATTTGAGCCCAGAATCAACTCGGGAGACTCTGATTCCTTTTCTGGTTGAGTGCGAAAATAGAGGCCTACATTTGCCTTTAAATTGCGGGTGTCATAGGAAGCCAAATCACTTTCGCGGTAGCCCTGCCGGTAAGAAATGCCCAAGCCAGCGTTTTCTCCCCATTGATTAGAAGGAGAAGATTTATCTCCGATAGCAACATATTCGTCTCCATAGATATTGACTGCATCATATCCTCCGGGGTTGTTGGCCGGAACGCGAGTCGCATCGATTGGGTCGTAGTTTTCCGCCTTCCAGTCATTGGCGCGCAAATAGAAAATATTGAATTTATAGCCCATGAAGTCCTGGCCTTTTTTGTTCTTAACAACGTCGGCATAACGAAGGGAAGTTTCCACCAAGCCCCGCTCTCCGGCTTTCACCTGGGCGGAAAGTCCTTTTTGATAAAAAGGGTTTTTGGTTTCCATGGCAATTACCCCGTTAAAGGCATTAGGACCATAATAAGCCGAGCTTGCACCAACTATCAGGTCAACCTTGAGCACATCGAGTTCGGGGGAACCGAGGAAGTTGCCCAAGGAAAAATTGAGTCCGGGAGCCTGATTGTCGATACCGTCAATGATTTGTAAAGTTCTGACGGGGCTGGTGCTATTAAACCCACGGGTATTCACAATCTTGAAGCCAAGGCTAGCTGCCGTCAGATCGACCCCTTTTAACGAACCCAATCCATCGTAAAAGTTATCAGAAGGCGTTTCTTTAATAGCCAGTACATCAAGGGACTCTACGGTCAATGGAGCCGCTTTCTGCTTTTCGGAAATCCGTTGACCACGCACTTCCACTACTTCTGTGGTGATGGCGTCTTCTTCCAAGGCAATGGACAAATCTTCTTCAGAAGTCACTTCTTTATCAACGCTCACATAGCCGATATAAGAAATGGTCAACTGGAATGGCAGGGCTGCATCAGTCTTTAATTGAAAGGAGCCATCGTAGTCGGTAATGGTGCCATCGGTGGTACCAACGACAACAATACTGGCACCGATCAACGGCTCTTTGCTGTTGGCATCGATGACCTCTCCTTTGATAACTGTCTGAGCCTGAATTATATTTCCTATTAGCAGACATAGAATAATATTCAGGAAATGGCCTGTACTTAAAAATTTCATGTTAATTGACACTACTGAATTGAATAATAATTCTGTTCTCCGGGCCAAATTAGTGAATTTTCGCTAATGGTGAACTTTTGCTCACCATAAATTTTGGTAAAAGTAGGATTAGCGACGCTCTACCCTCGTTTAGAAGGTTTGGAGAGCGAATAGAGTCCCTGATGTCGGGAAATACTAGTGCATGGTTAGCAAAGAAGCACCAATTCCAGCTATGATGACCAACATTTTTTTCCAGGAAATCCGGTGGTGATTCCGATCGTCAGCTTCAAAGAGAATGGTAGTGGAAATGTGTAAAAATGACCCAACGACCAGTGCAATAAGGTGATTGAGTAACTCGAGGTTTGGGTCAAATAAGCTGGCCGAAAAGGCGCCCAAGGGCGACATCAGCGCAAAAAGGATGGTACTGATAATGATGAATATTTTGCTAAAACCGGATTGCAACAATAATACGGCTAAGGCAAAAGCAGCTGGGGCTTTGTGTAGGATGATACCAAAAAGCAAGTGGTTCACCTCTTCACTGTGATTGTGGGATGGGGGATGGATCAAATCGTGGTTGCTCAGTGGTAATCCTTCTAAAAAAGCATGCAGGGAAAGTCCTATCATGATCTGAAACGCGAAGCCAAATTTAGCCCCTTTATGGGCGTGAATGTGACCGTGTTCGACCCCCTTGGAAAGTTGCTCCAATAACAATTGCACAAAAAAGCCGGCCAGAATCCATAAACTGGTTTGGGGTGTTTCACGGCTAAAGACGCCGGGCATCATGTGCAATACCGTAATCCCAAGGATATACGCTCCGCTAAAGGAAAGTAAGAGCCGCAAGAAATTATCGTTGCGGTAGTTAAGAAAAAGCCCAATTCCTCCGCCAATCAGCACAGATAGAAAGAGCAATAGGTATTCCCAAAATGTCATAACTTACGCGATTTCATTGCTGGTGGAAGGAAAGAAATAGTGGTCTGCCCATCGGTACGAATAGGCAATCCCGATCCCGATCAAACTACCGACCAGCGCCCCGGTTAATACGTCAAACGGATAATGTACCCCCACATATACCTGTCCATAAGCGATAGTGGCGGCCCATAGGAGCAGCCATTTGACCTGGGGATAACGTTTGGCAAAAATCATAATTAACAATAACGCTATGGCGAAATGATTGGTTGCGTGTGAAGACGTAAAACTATAACCTCCGCCACATGGCACCAAGAGATTGACGGCCAATCCTTCTGTGCGACAGGGGCGTAGACGTTCCACATTTTTTTTGATCAATTGAGAGCTCACGGTATCGGCGATGGCTATGGTCAATCCGGCGGCCAATAACACTAAAACCACCCGTTTTTTCATTTTCCAGGTAAGCCAAATGGCAGCAATGATATAAAAGGGAATCCAGGTAGACTTCTCGCGCCAGTAGGGCATAATGGTGTCCAGAAAAGGCAATGTCCAAGTGTCATTGATGAGATGGAACAAATATTGGTCGACTTCGATAATACTGGTCAAAACGTGTAGATTTTTTCTTGACTTTGCATAATGCGTGCGTAAAATTAGAATTCCTGCTTAGAATTGATGCTCAATTGCAAATATAGTTTTTATCCATGCGGGGATCAGGGCCGATTTTTCTATTTTTGTGGCATCGTTTCAAAAGTTACGGTTCTTTGACAATTTTTCTGGCAAAGCACCTACATTAAATGAAAATATTTTGGCACTAATCAAATCCATTTCCGGTTTTAGAGGCACCATTGGCGGAAAAGCCGGCACTAATTTAACCCCACAAGATATTGTAGAATGTGCGGCAGCTTTTGGCTGGTGGTTATTACAACGGGACCAACCGGCAAGAGTCGTCATCGGTCGGGACGCGCGCATTTCGGGCGCGATGGTCAATCAATTGGTCGCCAATACCCTGATCGGCTTGGGTATTGATGTTGTCGATCTGGGGCTCTCCACTACTCCTACGGTAGAAATGGCGGTTCCTGATTTAAAAGCAGGTGCGGGAATCATCATCACCGCCAGTCACAATCCGGCGCAGTGGAATGCCCTGAAATTCATCAATGAAAAAGGAGAGTTTATCTCGGCAGAAGATGGTGCACAACTGCTGAAAATGTTGGATGAAGGGGCCATAGTATATCCATCGGTGGAACAGCTTGGCACTTATACCACGGAAGCTGGTATGATGGAAAAGCACATTGAACACATTCTGGCTTATGATTTGGTGGATGTAGCGGCCATTCGGGCACAAAACTTTAAAGTGGTTGTAGATTGTGTCAATTCCACAGGCTCTATTTCTGTACCGCCTCTTTTGGAAAAACTCAATTGTCAATGCGTGCTGCTCAATGGAACACCCGATGGTCACTTTGCCCATAATCCGGAGCCACTACCCGAACACCTGACAGATTTGGCGGCAAAGGTGGTCAAAGAAAAAGCCAATTTAGGAATCGCTGTTGATCCGGATGTAGACCGTTTGGCGTTGATTACGGAACAAGGGCAACCGTTTGGGGAAGAATATACGCTGGTAGCTGTAGCGGATTATGTATTGCAACATCGGGTTGGTAATACGGTGTCAAACCTCAGTTCTACCCGCGCCCTGAGAGATGTGACGGAGAAGCATGGCGGAACCTATTCGGCCAGTGCAGTGGGAGAGGTGAATGTAGTGAATCAAATGAAGGCCGTCAACGCGGTGATCGGTGGTGAAGGCAATGGAGGCGTCATTGTACCGGATCTGCACTATGGCCGGGATGCATTGGCTGGTATTGCATTGTTTCTTTCTCATCTGGCAAAGACGGGGAAAACGGCTGGTGAATTGCGGGCTACCTATCCCGACTACGCTATGGTAAAGGATAAAATCAGCCTGGATCCATCCCTGGACTTAGCAGGCCTGTTGCAAAAGATGCATCAAAAATATCAGGGAGAAGATTGTAATCAAATCGATGGGCTAAAGATTAATTTTCCAGATAGCTGGGTCCACCTGCGCAAGTCGAACACGGAGCCGATCATTCGCATTTATGCGGAAGCTCCAAGTATTGACCAAGCAACCCAATTGGTCCAACAAATCAAGCTAGATATTGAAGCCTTATAGTCCACTAACCAAAAATTAACCGACATGAACCCTGTTTCCAAAACCCTGCCTGAAACAAGCACACTGGAGCGGTATTTTGCCCCCTTTCGGGAAAAGGTGATCGGCTACAATCAGCAATTTCGGTCGCCTTACGGCAATCAACGCATCGTTTATGCGGACTGGACCGCTAGTGGTCGGCTCTACCAACCGATCGAAGATTTGATCAATCAGCAAATTGGGCCTTTTGTAGCCAATACCCATACCGAAACCAATGTGACTGGATCAAGTATGACCATGGCCTATCATCACGCGAAGGATTTGATTAAGCGTCACGTGGGAGCAGCCGAAAGTGATATATTGATTTCTTCCAATTCGGGTATGACCGGTGTAGTTAATAAATTTCAGCGCATTCTCGGGTTGAAATTACACGAGAAATTTGTGCCCAAGGTCGAAATTCCCGAAAGGGAAAGGCCCATTGTTTTTGTCAGCCACATGGAACACCATTCCAATCAAACCTCCTGGTTAGAAACCATTGCCGATGTGGTGGTGATCAAGCCGGATGGAGAGGGGTTGATGAATTTGGATCATTTGAAAGAGTTATTAGAACAATACAAGGATAGAGTCACTAAAATTGCGGCCATCACCAGTTGTTCCAATGTGACGGGCATTAAAACACCCTACCATGAAGTGGCGGAGGTGATGCACCAGAATGATGGCTTGTGTTTTGTCGATTTTGCCTGCTCAGCACCTTATATCGAGATCTGCATGCGGCCGGAAAATGAGTTGCAGCATTTGGATGCTATTTATTTTTCCCCTCATAAGTTTCTGGGTGGCCCGGCCACGAGCGGTATCTTGATTTTTGATCCCAGATTGTACCGCAATCGTGTGCCCGATAACCCCGGCGGAGGTACCGTAGATTGGACCAATCCGTGGGGTGGACACAAATACATTGAGGAAATTGAAACACGAGAAGATGGTGGCACACCGGCCTTCTTACAAACAATGAAGGTGGCCTTGTGTATTCAACTCAAGGAGCAGATGGGGGTGGACAATATTCTGAAAAGGGAAAGAGAAATCCTGGCTAGGATCTGGGAGCGATTTGATCACATTCCCAACCTGCATTTACTGGCTGATCAACACCGGGAGCGATTGGGCGTCATTTCATTTTATATTGAGGACTTGCATTATAACCTAGGCGTAAAATTGCTCAATGACCGCTTTGGAATTCAGGTGCGGGGAGGTTGTTCTTGTGCCGGGACTTATGGTCATTATTTGTTGGAAGTTTCTGAAGAGTACTCTAATGCGATTACCAGCCAGATCAATTCCGGTGACCTGACCAATAAACCCGGTTGGATCCGCCTTTCGATTCATCCGGTGATGACCGACGAAGAAATTGACTACATCCTAGACGCCATTGAGGCCTTAAGTAAGGACTTTGCAAAATGGCAGGAAGACTACGAATATTATCCTAAGAAAAATGAATTTACCTGCGTTTTGGGCAGTTGCCAAGAACCCGAAACGGTGGCAAGGTGGTTCTCTAATAAACTAGTTTAATGATGCATAGAATTTATTTAGACAATGCCGCTACAACTCCGGTAGCCCAAGCCGTAATGGAGGTGATGATGAAAGCCATGCAAGAAAATTACGGCAATCCATCATCTATTCATGCCGAAGGCCGTACTGCTCGCGCTGCCATTGAGCAGGCTCGCAAAACGGTGGCGGAGTGCATTGGTGCTTCTATTGGTGAGGTCTTTTTTACCTCAGGGGGGACCGAGTCCAATAATATGGTTTTGAAATGTGCCGTCCGAGATTTGGGCGTCGAGCGCATCATTAGTTCTCCGATTGAACATCATTGCGTCTTGCATTCATTGGACGTATTGAATAAAGATGGAGCGGTGGAAGTGGTAATGCTACACCTTGATGAAAAGGGCCATATTGATCTGGAAGAATTGGAGGGATTATTGCAAACTGGTGATAAAAAAACGATGGTCTCGCTGATGCATAGCAACAATGAGATTGGCACGATGATCGATATGGACGCAATTTCGGAATTGTGTGCTAGTCATGATGCCTATTTTCATTCGGATACCGTTCAGACTATCGGGTATTTTCCAATTGATGCATCGAAAACCAGAATTAGTTTTTTGACTGGCTCTGGCCACAAGTTTCACGGTCCAAAGGGCGTTGGCTTCATTTACATTAATGGAGATAACATTATTAAGCCCTTTTTAGATGGTGGTAGCCAGGAACGCAATATGCGGGGCGGAACCGAAAATTTATACGGTATCATTGGGCTGGCAAAAGCGCTGGAACTGGCCCACGAGCAGCAGGAGGTACGACGGGAGAAGATCCAGTCATTAAAAACCTATCTTAAAAAACAACTGGAAGCCAATTTTGAAGATATTCGATTCAATGGAGATCCGGAAGGCAGAAGTCACTATAAAGTGCTAAGTGCATCCTTTCCCAATTTACCCAAGGCAGATTTATTGTTGCTTAACCTGGACATTGCCGGCATTAGTGTCTCCGGCGGAAGTGCTTGTAGCTCTGGTGTAGATACGGGATCACACGTCATCAATGCATTGTATCCAGACTCGCAGCGGAAAACCATCCGCTTTTCTTTTTCCCATCACAATACCATAGAGGAGCTTGATTTTCTAGTGGGAAAATTGAAAGAAATATTGCCGGAACTGGTAGTACACCCGGTGTGATTTGAAATCTGGGAGCGGAGCTGTTGGGGGGTGCAGTGGAGATTTAGTGCATGTTTGGAGGTAGTCCTTCAGTCCCGGTAAAGCCGGGGTTTTGGGTTCTAAAGCACCACCTCTAAACATGCTCTAACTTCGGTTTAAAAATTAATCTTTCACTTCTACTTCGGCTTTACCGGCCAAATCCAGGACAAAGGCGTATTCCATAGCTGTTTCCTTCAAGCGCTGAAATCTACCAGAGGCACCGCCGTGGCCAGCCTCCATGTTGGTGTGCAGCAGCAGCGGATTGGAATCCGTTTTCATCTCTCTCATTTTGGCGACCCATTTGGCAGGTTCCCAGTATTGGACCTGACTGTCGTGCAAGCCTGTTGTTACAAGAAGGGCCGGATAGTCTTTGGCCTCCACATTGTCGTAGGGAGAGTAAGATTTAATGTACTCATAGTACTTTTCATCTTTAGGGTTGCCCCATTCATCAAACTCCCCGGTGGTCAATGGAATGCTTTCATCCAACATGGTGGTGACCACATCCACAAATGGCACTGCCGCTACTACTCCTTTCCATAGATCAGGGCGATAGTTGATGATAGCCCCCATGAGCAAACCTCCGGCACTGCCGCCCATCGCAAAGAGCTGATCTTTACTGGTATAATCTTCTTTAATCAGGTATTCCGCACAATCGATGAAATCGTAGAAGGTGTTTTTCTTGTTCAGTAGTTTTCCATTTTCGTACCATTGGCGCCCCATTTCTTCCCCTCCGCGAATGTGCGCAATGGCAAAGGCAAAACCGCGGTCCAGCAGACTCAAGCGATTGGCACTGAAATAAGGGTCCATACTTGCGCCATAAGAACCGTATCCATAAAGCAGCAAGGGCTGAGTGCCATCTTTTTTGTAACCTTTGGGATAGACGATGGAAATAGGCACTTGCACCCCATCTCTAGCTTTGGCATAAATTCGTTCCGAAACATAATTATCCGGATTAAAATCACCAACGACTTCTTGTTGCTTGAGCAATGTCATGTCTTTGGTTTCCATATTGTAGTCGTAGGTAGTCGGAGGGGTGGTCATTGATTGGTAGCCGATGCGTAGCACCTCTGTATCAAAATCCAGGTTTACCGAAGTGTACGCCAAGTAAGCATCTTCCCCAAAATCAATGTAATATTCTTCTCCTTCTTTCGGAATCACGCGGAGTTGAGTGATTCCGTTTTTACGTTCGGAAAGGACCAGGTAATTGTTGAAGAGCTCCATATCTTCCAATAGAACATCATCGCGGTGTGGAATAACTTCCTTCCAGTTGTCTTTGGTTGTTGCATCCACAGGGGTTTCCATCAAACGGAAGTTTTTAGCATCCAGATTGGTACGGATGTAAAACTTATCCTCAAAGTGATCGGCAAAATACTCGAGGCCTCTTTCACGGGGTTGGAGAATCTTAAATTCGCCCTCAGGTTGATCCGCATCAAGTATGCGAAATTCGGTAGAGAGTGTCTGGTAAGACATGATCGAAATGTATTTCTCCGACTTGCTTTTGAAGACGTACACATTGAATGTCTCGTCAGTCTCATGATAAATTTCTACATCTTTAGAAGCGGGAGTACCCAGTACGTGTTTGAAGATTTTGTACGGACGCAGCGCTTCATCTTTCACCGAATAAAAAAGGGTTTTATTGTCATTGGCCCACACGGCACCACCGGTGGTATTGGGAATGACGTCTTCCAGCATTTCGCCGGTTTCCAGGTTCTTAAATTTGATGGTATAGATCCGGCGGCTGAGGGTATCCTCACCATAGGCTAGAATTTTATTGTTTGGGCTGACGGAGCGGCCGCTAACATTGTAAAAGTCATAATCTGCTGCCAGCTCATTGAGGTTGAGCATGATTTCCTCCTTGGCTTCCAAAGATCCTTTTTTGCGGGAGTAGATGGGGTATTCCTTGCCTTTTTCGTAGCGGGTCAGGTAGTAATAGCCCCGGTTTTTGTAAGGAACGCTTTGATCATCTTCTTTGATCCGGCTTTTCATTTCTTCGAATAGCTTATCCTGAAATTTCTCCAGGTGGGCCATCATTTGGGTTTTGTATTCATTTTCAGCCTCCAGATACTTGATCACCTCCGGATCTTCTCGTTGGTTGAGCCAATAATAATTGTCGATTCGGGTATCGCCATGAATGGCTAATTCCTTAGGGATCTTATTGGCTGTAGGAGGGGTAATATCTTGTCTTTGCAACATATAAGAGGTATTTGTAGAATTTTTTGGTGATTCTTCACTGGTACAAGCTGCAAAAAAAAGCATTATACTCAACAATAGGAAAACTCTGGAGCAAATGTTTGTGGTCAATGTTTGCATAGCGGTGATCTGGTTTTGATTTTTGGAAAATAAGGAAGCTAAGGTAAATGCATTTTATGATAATATGGGGGCAAGTATTGAGTATTTTGCTGGGTTTGTGATTTATTTGACCAATAAGAGGGGTGCTATGCGCCAAAACATTTCTGGTTTTCCTGACCATTTTAAAGTTTAATCTGCCTACATTTGTGACCAATGCAGCTCAAAACCTCATACCGCCAAATTCTATCGATTTCATTACCAATTATGCTGGGAAGCGCTGCGCAAAACGTCATAGCGCTTAGTGATAGTGTGTTTTTGTATCACCTCAGCGAAAAAGACTTTGCAGCTATAGGCTTTGTTGGTGTCTTTTATTTGGTCATTGCGGCCATTGGTTACGGCTTTTCTCGTGGAGGACAGATCATGATTGCCAGAAGGGTAGGGGAAGGACGCCCCGATGAAGTAGGACGCACCTTTTATGCCATGGTCTATTACGAATTTGCGCTGGCGTTGGTGATGTTCTTCTTCATGCAATATGGTTGTTATTATTTTTTTCAGCTATTCATCGACTCGCCCATTATCTTCAGTAAGAGCTTGGAATACCTGGAATATCGCTCTTGGGGGGTCTTCTTTTCTTATACAGGCGTTGCCATTGTGGCGCTGTACACCGGCATTGCCAGAACCCATTTTATCATCGTAGATACAACGATCCTGGCAGTGGTCAATATTGCGCTGAATTATGGTCTGGTTTTTGGGCATTGGGGGTTGCCAGCCATGGGAATTGCCGGCGCCGGATTGGCCAGTACCGTTTCTGAGGTCGTGGCTTTTATCGTCTTTATCATTTATATATTGTTTGACCAGAAAGCGCGTTTCTACCATTTGTTTAAATTACCCAAGATTGACTTCAAACTCATTCGACAGCAGTACATCTTATCGGCTCCGATTGTGGTACAAGCTTTTGTCGGATTGGGTAGCTGGTTCGTCTTTTTTGGTATCGTAGAAAACTTGGGTGAGCGGCCATTGGCAATTACCAATTTGGTGAGAATGGTTTATCTGGTGTTGTCTATTCCATGCTGGGGGTTTGCCTCGGGGGTCAATACATTGGTCAGCAATTTTATCGGGCAAAAAAAGCGACAAGCCGTGCTTCCCATTATTTGGAAAACAGCAAAGATTTCTTTTGTCACCACCATGATTCTGACCATTCCGGTGGTTCTGTTTCCGCAAGAATTTTTATATCCACTCCTGGGGGGATCCGAAAATACCGGCTTAATTGAAGATGCCCGGCCCATTTTTTACGTATTGGTGGGCATTTTAGCGACCTTCTCCGTTGGAGGTGTCTTTTTCAACGGCATGGCAGGGACTGGCGCTACTTATATGGGTCTAAAGATTCAACTCTACTGCGCAATCGGCTACTTGATTTATATTTATGTGGAAGTGAACTACACCAATGGAGGCTTGCCATGGGCCTGGGCTTCGGAAATCTTTTATTGGTTGGTCATGTTGACCTTTATCATCTGGTATTTACGATCGAAGCAGTGGTATACACTGAGGGTTTAAAACCCGGGAGGAATTATTGCTTGGAAAGCAGTGTATTGTTGAAAAAATGGAAGGAATGTATGGCTAGAGTTGTACAATATTTTTCCATTCATTCCTTCCAGTCTTTCCAATCACTCACATGATTTATGGCATTAGCGGCCTTGCAAAATCTCTCTGGAAATCACCAGTTTCTGAATTTCCGAAGTGCCTTCACCGATGGTGCACAGTTTGGCGTCCCGGTAGAATTTTTCTACAGGAAAATCCTTCGTATATCCATATCCGCCATAGATTTGCACCGCTTCGTTAGCGATGGACACCGCCGCTTCCGAGGCATAATATTTGGCCATCGCCGATATCTTGGTGGACGATTGGTTTTTATCCTTTAACGTGCCTGCCTTACGGGTAAGTAATTCTGCCGCTTGGATTTTGGTAGCCATATCCGCCAACTTGAAACTAATGCCTTGAAAGGAAGCGATCGGCTTACCAAATTGTTCTCTTTCTTTTGCATACTTAACGGCGGCTTCATAAGCCCCCTTGGCTATTCCCAAAGAGAGTGCGGCAATGCTGATTCTACCGCCATCGAGGATTTTCATGGATTGAATGAACCCTTCTCCTTCTTCTCCCAACATCTGGCTTTTGTGGATGCGGCAATTGTCAAACACCATTTCTGCTGTTTCGCTGGCGCGCATTCCCAATTTGTTCTCTTTTTTACCTGCCGAAAAACCAAGCGTGCCTCTTTCTACCACAAAGGCAGTCATGCCGTGGCTATCCAACAATTCACCGGTTCGGGCAATGACTACAGCCACATGCCCCGATTTACCGTGGGTAATAAAATTTTTGGTGCCATTGAGCACAAAATAATCGCCATCGCGTTCTGCGGTGCACTTCATTCTACCGGCATCACTACCGGTATTCGGCTCGGTGAGTCCCCAGGCACCAATCCATTCTCCGGTGGCTAATTTAGGCAAGTATTGCTGTTTTTGTTCCTCGTTGGCAAACATCAAGATATGGTTGGTACACAGAGAGTTGTGAGCAGCCACCGATAGGCCGATGGAGCCGCAAACCTTTGCCACTTCTTCGATGACGGTGATGTATTCTTGGTATCCTAAACCGGCCCCACCATAGCTTTCGGGAACCAATACACCCAAAAATCCATATTGACCCATTTGGTGAAATAGATCGATTGGAAAATGCTGGGTTTCGTCCCACTCCATCACATGGGGGCGGATGTAATTTTCAGCAAAGTCGCGAGCGCTTTCTTTAATTAATTGTAGATTGTCTAGTGTTTCTACATTCATAATGACCTGAACTTTAAGGTTTAAACGATTTGAGTATAGGGCAAAATTACGGATTATTTCTGATTCTTATTTTTGATATTATAAAATGCCTTGGTTTAAAAATTGTTCAACAGAGGTTTAAAGTATTATTGCTGAAAAAAAAATCTCTAGTTGGAAGGCGTGACCTCTTCTTGAATAAGATCAAAGGCGAATGCTTGACGCATCTTGTCATAAATGGCGGTATTCTCATAAATGCCAGAAAAAAGAGAAGCTCCGGGGCCATAAGCAAAGACAGGAATCAGTGTACCCGTATGCGCGTTGGTGGTAAACTGGTAGTTGAGCTCCCCCATTTTCGACCCCTGGTTAATCGACATACCGCCTGTTTCGTGATCCGCGGTGACAATGACCAAGGTATTTCCGTCTTTTCGGGCAAAGTTGAGTACTTCTTTAATAGCTTTATCAAAATCAAGAACCTCTTGCACCAGGAGATTCCCTTCATTGGCATGACCACTCCAGTCAATTTGTGACCCTTCGATCATCAGGAAAAATCCTTTTTCACTTCGTTTCTCTAGAAAATTGACGGCCATTTGACTGGCGCGCGGCAAATAGTCTCTTCCAGCGGTCACAGGAACCGGAAGGTTATCGGAGGTGAAATAAACCATGTTCTTCCTTTTGTCCGGCAGAAACTCTTCAAAAGGTCGTATGGAATAGTCGGAAACGCGGTAGCCTTTCTTTTCTAATTCCTTATACAAATTTCTATCATCATTTTCTCGCCGGTCAAAGTATTTTTTCCCACCGCCGATCAAGAGATCTACATCCGTTTTAAGAATATCGGCTGCAATATCTTCATAAAACACCCGCAGCTTTTGGTGGGCGATGAAGGCAGCTGGTGTAGCGTGTACAATGGTTGCCGTGGCCACCAGACCCGTTGCGAGCCCACGTTCTTCTGCTTCCTCTAAGATGGTCTTACACGGAATGGAATCCGCCGTCAGGCCAATGGCGTTATTATAGGTTTTAACACCACATGCAAAGGCCGTTGCTCCCGCTGCTGAATCGGTAATGAGGTCATTGGCAGAGTAGGACTTATGAAAGCCGATCACCGGAAATTTTTCCAAATTTAGATAGTTCCCATTGTTGTACATCGCTGCCGTGATCTGGTTCAGCCCCATTCCATCACCAATCATTAATACCACATTTTTTGCCTGATTAGGTGGCAAAGAGACGACATCCTGTTCACTTTTGCTGATAGAACAGCCAAGAATAGTGAACAAAAGGAAAAATCCTCCGTATATTCGGTTGTAAAAAGGCATTATCTGTGAGTTTAATAGTCGCTTCAATTAGATATCGTTTTTAGGCATCAGTTCAAACTAAATGCCATTTTTATCCTATTGTCTTGGTATATTATTTTGTTTGCAATAAAATAACACCTTTACAGTGGAATATTATTTGGAAACAATGTAACTTTGCCGCTTGTTCATAATCAGTGGACTTTCAAGACAAGTGGGCAAAAATAAGCTTTAAATCTAGTAAAATCGGCTTAAAATTAAGATCAGTCTTGTCTTTGTAATGCCGAAATTTATTGATTTGAGCAATCCCTATGACTTTTTCAAGAGTAAAATGTCCAATTACTTGTAAAGTCGGAAAACAAGAAAACTACTAGAACAACAAATTTGGATAGCCATGAAAATGCTTTACGGTCTATTATTAATGCTGAGTTTGCTTTACGTCTTTTCCAGCCCCTTGCAGGCTGATGGGACAAAGCATAGTATTTTTGACCTGATTGAAGGGGAAGAGGTCATCGAAATGACGATTGTGACGGATTTGAGAGAAATCATTGAGAACCGACGGCTTGATGAATATATTCCTGCGCTCATTACTTGGCATTCTAAGAAGGCCGGCAGGGAAGCCTTTGAAATCAAGGTCAAACCAAGAGGGAAATATCGTCGTAAAATTTGTCCTTTCCCACCGCTCAAACTCAATTTTGATAAAGACGAACTCAAGGCAAGAAATCTCTCTAAGCATGATAAACTCAAATTGGTGACACACTGTATTGAAGATCGCGGCGAGAGCAAACAAAACGTCTTGAAAGAATATTTGGCTTATAAATTATACAATGAATTGACCCCCTATAGCTTTAGAGTGCAATTGGTGCACATTACCTACGTGGATGAAAGGGGGCTTTACGCCAAAAGGAAGCGCTTTGGGTTTATCATCGAGGACAATGATCAATTGGCAGACCGGGTAGGGGGTGAGGTTTGTGATTGTCTTAACCCGGAAATTGGTCGTGTGGCTAGCCACGAGGAGCGATTGGTGGGATTCTTTCAGTATATGATTGGCAATGAGGACTGGGATATGGCCATGGGGCGTAACCTGGAAATGGTAGAACAATCCAGCACGGGGCAACTGATTCCAGTACCTTACGATTTTGATTTCTCAGGGTTTGTCAATCCGGTCTATGCTTTGCCAAATCGCGATTATGAGCTGACTACGGTAACTGATCGATATTATCTCGGCCGGATAGTGGACAATGGACAAATTGAAGAAACGTTTGCCTTTTTTCAGTCAAAGCGATCTAATCTGGAAGCCGTTTTAGAGAATTTCTCATTGTTTAATAATCGACAGCAGCGGAAAATGTTGGCCTATTTGGACTCTTTTTATAAAAACATGGAGATGATTACAGCTCAACAGGAGGAAAGCTGGTTTGCGTTGATGAAAAAAGCTGGCCGCTCTCACGATCAGACTTTGCCCGTGATTGAGGTGTCTAATAGCCAGATGAGTAAGTAGGCCACAACACCAATTAATACCCATATTTCTTTTTCCATTCCGCCCGAAGTTTTTCCCGGATTTTTTGCTCCGCAGGATTGCGCTGCGGTTCAAACAATTTTTTCCCTTCAATTTCTTTGGGTAAAAATTCTTGTTCGACAAAATTACCGGGAAAGTCGTGGGCATACTGATAATTCTTTCCGTATTCCAATTCTTTCATCAATTTGGTCGGAGCATTGCGGATGTGTAATGGTACCGATAGGTTGCCGGTTTCTCGCACCACGCTTTGGGCTTTATTGATGGCTTGATAAGCCGAGTTTGATTTTGGTGAAGTCGCCAGATAGATGACGGCCTGCGAGAGAATGATCCGGGCTTCCGGATAGCCTACCGCCTGCACTGCCTGGAAAGCTGTAGTGGCCATCAGCAGCGCATTGGGATTGGCCAGTCCAATATCTTCAGCTGCGGCAATCACCATCCTACGCGCGATAAATTTAACATCCTCGCCACCCTCTATCATACGTGCCAACCAATAGACTGCTGCATTGGGGTCGCTACCTCTGATGGATTTAATAAAAGCAGAAGCAATGTCGTAATGTTGCTCTCCGGCTTTATCGTAGATGGCAATGTTCTGTTGAATTTTTTGAGTTACTAGTTCATCGGTTAAGGCCCATTCCTGGCCTTCCTCAGCGAAGTTGGTCACTAATTCCAAAACGTTGTAGAGCTTGCGACCGTCCCCACCTGAAAAGCGCAACATCGCATCGTATTCTTCTACTTTTACCGTTAGTTTTTTTAAATACTCGTCCTTTTTTAAGGCTTGATCAACCATCAAAATCAGATCTTCCCTACTGAGTGGTTTTAAAATGTAGACCTGACAACGCGAAAGCAAAGCTGCTATGACTTCAAAGGAGGGATTCTCGGTGGTGGCGCCAATCAAAGTAATAATGCCCGCCTCGACAGCGCCAAGCAGGGAATCCTGCTGAGATTTGCTAAAGCGGTGGATTTCATCAATAAAAAGAATCGGGTTGGGACGATTGAAGAATTGTTGCTTCTTGGCCTTATCGATGGTTTCCCGAATGTCTTTAACCCCTGAATTGATGGCACTTAGGATATAAAAGGGCCGATCCAATTGCTTGGCAATGATTTTAGCTAAGGTCGTTTTGCCCACACCGGGCGGTCCCCAAAGGATAAAAGAGGGGATTTTGCCCGATTCAATCGCTTGTCGCAATACGGCGCCTTCCCCAACGAGATGTTGCTGACCAATATAATGGTCCAGTGAGGTGGGGCGCATTCGTTCGGCTAATGGCTGTGTCATGTGGCGTATTGTTTAATTGGAAGTATTGCAAAAATGGAAGAAATGTTGGACAATTTTAAAAAAAATCTTCTTAGACCCAACCCTTTATCTAAAACCTTCGTGAGTAGAGGTGAAAGGCTTTTATATATTCAAATATTCAAAAAAATAACAATAATGAAAATTTTACACCTGCTTTTATTCTTCTGTTGTCTTGCATTTAATGCACAGGCACTAACCATTACCGTGAATGGCACGGTCACAGATACTAATGGCGACCCGGTGGAAGGCGTTACCATCAACATTGCCACTGATTCTACCGTTTTATGGCCGGGGTATTCCAACCAGGTACTGACCGATGCTTCTGGTGCATATAGCGATACTTTTGATGTACCCGACAATCTAACCCAGGGAGCAATTTACATCAGTATGGTGGACTGTAATGGCAATATTGTCTCACAAACTACCTATTGGTCGCCCGCAGGAGTTGGTGTTGTTGACTTCACCTATTGTGCACCGGAGGATAATTGTACGGTGTCGATTGCGGTTGACGACTTGGGTAGTGGCTTTATGTTGACCGCCGTTGCGGGAGGCACTGCACCTTTTGCGTTTTCCTGGGAAACAGGAGCAACCAGTGAGAGTATCACCGTCACTGAACCAGGAACATACTGCGTAACCATTTCTACGGCTGCCGGATGTATGGTTTCCGACTGTGTGACTGTACAGAATGGCGCGGACTGTGGGGTGCAAGTCAGCCCAAATCCTGCCGGTGCCCTGTCTGCTTTTGCTACGGGGACGGCTCCATTTACCTATTTGTGGAGTACCGGTGATAATACAGCAGATATTTTTCCCAATGCGGAAGGCTTGTACTGTGTAACCGTAACTGATGCCACTGGGTGTGAAGCAACGGGTTGTTTCCAGTGGACCACAGGTGGTGGTGACACCAGTTGTTATGTGCAGATTCTTTTGGTGCAGGGAGGTAGTTTTCTCCAGGCTGATGCAGAGGGTGTAGCGCCTTTCACTTACTTCTGGAACTCGGGAGAAAACACAGCATCCATTATGCCTTCTCAGCCCGGTGAGTATTGCGTGACGGTCATTGATGCCAGCGGCTGTGAATCTACTGATTGTTATACCTTTGGTAATCCCGATCCTGAATATTCTCAGCTGTCAGGTTATGTGTATTATTGGGATAGCACCAACCAGGTACAAAACGGATGGGTGATCTTATACGGGTTGACACCAGGTGGCGGATTAGAGGCTGTGGATACGGCTGATATTGTGAATGGAGGGTATTACGATTTTGGAGAAGTTGGCGCCGGCTCTTATACCCTGCGCGCAGTATTGAGTGAAGACGATGCTGGCTATACCGACTATCTACCTACTTATTTTGGTAATGTATTGACCTGGGATGAGGCTACAACAGTAGTGCTGCCAGCCAATAATTGGTGGTCTTATAACATTATCTTACTCGATTCAGAGACACCGGAAGGCCCAGGCGTAATCTCAGGCACGATCATTGAAGAACCAGGTTTCACCAGTGATGAAGAGGTAGACGATCGTGATGATACCCCAATTGAATTTGTGTCTGTGCTCTTGTTTAGTGAAGTAGGTGTACCACTAGCTTACGACATGAGTAATGCCAATGGCGAATTCAGTTTTCCAAGCTTGGCGTGGGGCACGTATCAACTGATTGTTGAAATTCCGGGCCTTTCTCAAGCAGAATACTGGGTGACCATTGGTCCGGATCAGCCTGAGGTTACCGATATTGTATTTGTGGTAACGGATGAGTTGATCACCACCGGAGTAGAAGAATGGTTGGAAGCAACGCAAGTTTTGGTCTTTCCACAACCAGCTGGAAATCAAGTGGAAATACGCTTTGAATTGCCCGAGGCAACCGACATACAGTTGCAGATTTTAGACAATACCGGCAAAATATTGTTCCAAAAAATGTCCCGTTTTGACAGCGGCCAACAAAACTTGGAGCTGAACACCAGCGAATGGCCTCAAGGATTGTACTTTTACAACCTGAGAGCAGGAAAACAAGTGCTGGCCGGTAAGTTGATCAAAGGTTAAGTGCTTTTTTTAGAATAAATTAGACGATTTCCGACCGGCTTTGTCCGGTCGGAAATTCATTTTACCGCTTCCCTGATTTTGGTTGGGGAACCACATTATCCCGGAGATTTTGGAAATCAGTGCAAAGCTTTTGAAGGATTGTCAAGGTGGAGACCGCAAGGCGCAGTTTCAACTGTACAAAAGTTGTTATACGTCACTGATGTCCGTATGTCTGCGTTATCAGCAGGATGAAGCTTCTGCCGCAGCGATGCTCAATGAAGGTTTTTTGAAGATCCTGACCAATCTGGATAAATACCGGCCGGAAGTTTCCTTTGTCGCTTGGAGTAAACGCATTATGATCAATACTTTAATCGATGATTTTCGGAAAAACCGCAAGGTGAAGGAATTGATCGAGTCAAAGGATTTTCACGTTGAAGAACCAAAAGTTTCCACCTTTGATTGGAATACCGCCGACCAGCAATTTGATGCAGAACAATTGGAATACTTGATTCAACAATTACCTCCGATGAGCCAAAAAGTCTTTAATTTATTTGCCATTGATGGCTATTCGCACCGGGAAGTTGCTGAAGCGCTGGATATTAGTGAGGGGACCTCAAAATGGCACCTCTCCTCGGCACGTCAGAAATTGATGGAAATGATGAGAAGAGTAGCCAATACCACCAAGGTCATTTAAAGTTGTAATCATGAACGAATTAGATCGTTTTTTTAAGGATAAGTTAGAAAATCGTCAGCCAGAATTTAATGAGGCGCATTGGCGAGCTGCAGAGAAACTCCTGGACCAACAACAGGCTGAAAAGCGTCCGGGATGGCTGTGGTGGGCCGTATTGGGGATCTTGCTGCTGCTTGTGAGCTTATGGTGGGGGATTACAACCAAAACGGATCTCAATAAAGGGCAAGAAATGGCTACTGTTGACCAGGAACAGGCTATGAAACAGACCAGAAAGACCACAGAAATTCATGATGATAACCTATCTGCTACGACTCAATTAGAGCCACTTGAACCTTCTGCCGGAGAAAATAATCATGAGCAGGTGATCAATGCCTCCAACAACAACATAGCAGTTGCTCAAGATGAAATTCCCAACCTTGCAGCAACGAAGAAGGCCACTCCTCCGGCTGAGAACTTCGATAGGGGGCCCCAACAAAAGCATGTTAATATTTCAGATACAGAAAATAAAGAGGATCAAACACTTCCTTCAAGTCCATCTACAGTACTTGATGAGTCACTAATCTCAATTTCTGAAATTGATTTACAACAAACTGACAATCAGGTAAATGAAGGGGATTTTGATAACGATGTTTCAACGAATTTAGAAGAGAATAGTACACCAGAACAACCCTCCCGTACCGCTGAAAAAGGGACCGATAAACCATCCGTGTTGGAGATATTGACCCGTCCCGAGGCCATTCCAAATATTGATTTGGCATTATTGGAAAGGTCTGCCAAAACGCTTCAATTGAAGGACCCTTATAAAATCAAAACACCCGTACTGTTCTCCTTAGGAGCACACGCCATGGCGATGTTGAATCCGGAGTTTAAGCCGGGTGATAGTCAACTGCTTGGCTACAACTTTGGCGTAGACCTGCGCATTAGTAGAAATAGCCATTGGGGACTGCGCACTGGACTTAATTACCGCATTCGCGCCGGGCACTATAATTTTGCCGATTCGTTGACGGAAGTGGCCTATAGTTTTGGCCGTCTTGAAAAGCAATATACGCTGACCCCGCGAGCCCTGCATTTTGTGGAACTACCAGTATCGATCAGTTATCGAGTTAATCGCCACGAAATGCAGTTTGGCGGGCAAGTGGCCTATTTGGCGGGAGTGAAAGGGCAGGTGGAAGTACCGCTCGATGGGTTTCCCCTCAGGAGAAATACGGAGGTGGGATGGATTGACAAAACGGGGTTCAAGAATATCAAAATCGATTTAATTTTAGGGTATCACTACGCCATTAGCACGCGATGCAAGGCGGGCCTTTACCTGCATTATGCACCTATGACTTGGGTGAAAGATGAAAATATTCTGCAAGAAGATGGCCGTTTAATGATTGATTTGGGACTGAGATATGATTTGTTTTAAAAGAAAAAATATGAAGCGCTTTTTATTACTTCTGATCATTTTTGTTGCCGCTTGCAAAAAGGTGAACCTACCTCCGGTGGAGAATGGAGACCCCGTTTTTCTAATCAATGCGGAGGTGGATGGTGGCGCACTGGAATTAACAGCTGGAGAGCATGATTACTACCTGTTTACCAGCTATGAACGTGACATCGAAGGAGTTATGACGATGACCGGGGTCTTGAAGCCGGAGAGTTGCACCGACTGTGGGCCATATATAAAACTGACCTTTAGGGAAAAAGTCGCTTCGACTGCTGCCGATTTTAATATCAGTACAGCGCTGCCGATTGGGGGGTATACCCTCGAAGCAGCACCTGCAGTTGAAGAGTATCATTATATGCTTCAATTGACAGCGGCGCCCTCGGTGTATGAAGGCGATAATGTGACTTCCTACTACTGGACGTTTGACAATGGATTACCTCCACTTCAGGAACTCAATCCATTGATTGAACTAGACAATTTTACTCAACCTATCACGGTAACCTTAGCCAATACTACAGCACTGAATTGCAATAGTTCTGTGGAAAAAACGATCAGTTTTAATGCCATTGCCCAAGATTGTGGCGTAGACTTTGATTTTGAGGTGGCGCAAGGCGGTTTTTTTAATCAAATCACAGCAATTCCCGATGGAACGCCTCCTTTTACCTATCTGTGGTTGAATGGAAACGCTACGGCATCGATTTACGCCAATAATAACCCTCAGGACAGTACTTTTTCAGAAGAATGCGTGACGACTAGTGACGCAAATGGTTGTCAGATAAAGAGTTGCCTTGCAACCAAAAACTATCCTATAAATCCGACACAAGGTGAATTCCTTCAATTGTACTGCTACAGCAATTTCTCCTACGAAACATTCATCGATACAGTGGAAATCGTTGATCCTCTGCAATATGGCCTGGTAACCATCGAATACGGGGATGCACTCGGCAATATCTATCGCTCAGATCAGGGACCGCAGGATTTAACTTCCTTTTTTGAGCTATTGGAAATTGAAGACTACGAGGATAATGAAAATGGCGAAAAGACCATAAAGTTTGATTTTCAAGCCAGTGCACTGCTCTACGATAACGCAGGTGTAGCCCTACCATTTTCGACAGTGCTATCCACCTTCGCTATTGCTTATCCGGAGTAATTAAAACCCACGCCCAATACTACTCTTCTTCTTCAACACTATTCCGACCAGAGCGGTCAATAAAAATGCTACTGGCCTGCTGCGTACCCATCATCAAGATATCTTGCACATTCACGTGCGCAGGACGGGTGGCCATGTAATAGATGGCGTCTGCAACATCGGCTGAAGTCAATGGTTTAAAATCTTCATAAATTTTGGCTTTTTCAGCATTTCCGTCAAAACGAACCAGTGCAAATTCCGTCTCCTCTACGTGAGCCGGACTTACTTGGCTGACCCGAATATTGTGTTTATACAAATCCAGGCGCATTGCCTTGGTCAATGCATCTACTGCATATTTAGTAGCGCAGTAGACATTTCCATTGGGATAAACTTCTTTGCCGGCTGTAGAGCAAACATTGATGATGTGACCCCTTCTGCGAGCCACCATTGTCGGTGAAACCACTCTGGTCAGATATAGCAAGCCCTTGATGTTGGTGTCGATCATTTCTTCCCAATGGGGTAGTTCGCCTTCATAGATGGGGGCCAATCCTTTAGCCTTACCTGCATTATTGATCAAAATATCGATTTCTTTCCATTCCTCGGCCAAGCCCTCAATTTGGGCTTGAACGCTTGCTTGATCACGAATATCAAAGTTGATTGTTTCAACGGGGGTTTTGTATTCCGTACTCAGGTATTCCTTGATCTCTGCCAGCCGATCATCTCTGCGACCGGTAATTAATACCCGGAAGCCATTTTTAGCAAAAATTTCTGCAGTGGCTCGTCCTATTCCGGAGGTGCCGCCAGAAATCAATACCGTTTTACCGGTTCCTTCTCGCTGCTGCACCATTTTACTGACTTCCTGTTCCCGTGCGACTAGCAGGGATTCCAGTTGATCAATATTCTTCTTCAGGGCAGAAATGGTATCGTGCTCAATGGCACTAAATTCAGCATCTTTCTTGGGATTAAAGGTAAATGCCATATCGTTTTCGGGCGTTTTTAGTTCGGGATTAATGACTGTAGCCAGTTGATAAAATTTGAACGCTTTTTTCATCTTACCTTGCTTGTGGTACAGCAAGGCCAGATCATAATTCGCAAAAGGATGCTCTGGCAGTCGTTTTAGCGTCTTTTTCAGGAATTTGATTGCTTCATCAGGCTGATCTAAAACATCGGCATATAGCAATCCCAATTCGTAGAGAACTTCTGCATTTTTAGGCGATTGCTCCAGCGCTTTGCGTAAGTAGGCCTCCGCTTGTGGTGCTTCATCCGGATAGTGATGAGCCAAGATGGTGCCCAAACGTAAGTTTGTTTCCGAATAGTTGGGTTCCAATTGATTGACGCGCTCATAGTGATACCGGGCCAGCGCCAAATTTTCTGACATTTCTTCGAGTTCTGCAGAGAGGAAATGAGCCCCCACGTTGGCTTCATCCTTTTGCAAGAGAGTTTTCAAATGATGAGAAGCGGTATCTAAGTCGTTTTTATACTGAATATTCAATACCGCTGCATGGTAATGTAGAATAGCTGGATATTCCGGCTGTTCAAGGGCATTGGTCAATATAGTTAACCCGCCATCAATGTCGCCGGCTTCGGCTCTTTCCCAACTTTGGTCAATGAGTTTCTCCAATTGCTCATGGGTAAGGGGTTGATATTCGGGAACTTCTTCTTCTTCTTCTTCTTCTTCTTCTTCTTCTTCTTCTTCTTCTTCCATGACCTGTGTTTCCAACATAACCGATTCCTCCAGTTCGCTGGCCTCATGTTCGCCAATTGGCGTTTCCAGAATCGGAGGATTTTCCGGTGCGACAAAATCAAGTGTTTCTTTTTCACTGATGATGTCTTCTTCCGGTATCGGAGCCTCTTCTGGAGTGTTTTCCGGTGAAGCAGTGCCTTGAGGAACCTCTAGGGGAGCTTCTTCCTGATCAAATGTAGAATCCTCATTTAGTTGTTCTTCGTACTCATTGATTTCAACATCCCGGGCAGCGGCATCCTCCAGTTGTGAAATACCAGGAATATCTGCAATATCTACTGGAGGTGTTCCTTGTTCTTCCTGAAGGGGTTCAGGTTCGATCACCTCCGCTGTTTTACCTATTGTATCTTGGGCACGGCTGCTCCTGAAGGCCTCCCACATTTGCTCTTCATCCAAAAAATGAAAAAACAATTGGTAATCATTGGCTTCAAAAGCCTCAATGCTATAGTGGTCAATGGATCTTAAGATACGCAGGTATTCTCCGGCCTCAGTCGAAATATCCCGCATATTTTTAAGGTGTGTATTAAAAGTTTCCTCATCTACATTTTCGAGCTGGCGCTTTTGTCGCCGCATACTAAGGTAACGGTCTTGCCAAAAATTGATGTATTGAATGATATCGCTTACGCGATCGAATTGAGTGGTTACGGTCTCCATCTCACCGCTTTCCCCTTCTTGATAACCCTCTAAGACAATTGGCAACAATTGATCCTTTTTGTCTTGTAAAAAGCGCAATCCCCCAGCCATGCACTGGGTTGATTTGAGAAAGTTATCGCTAACAAATAGAATAATGGGGCCGGAAAAAGATTGTAAGACTTCCGTTAATTGAATGTCTGGCCGGGATTTACTCAGTTGCACCATTTCAAAGGTAAGCCCTGTCGTTTGTAGGTTTCTCTGGGTAGATGCTGCCCTTTCTTTATTTTCCTCGCAGTAGGCTAGGGCTATTTTGTTCATCATCATTCCGCAATTAAGGTTTTAACTGTTTCGTCAAAAGATGTTATAAAATTGTTGTATTCACTGGTCGCTGGTCCGTTAAATCCGGTATGGATTCGCCGCACCTGGTTCTTTTTGTCGATGAAAATCAAAGTAGGGTAGGAGACGATCTGATTTAGCATCGGCAGGGCTTGGGCGGCCGCTTTTTTCTGATAGTTGCCGGCATAAAGCATGGGATATTTAATGCCCATTAATTTTTGATATTTGCTGATCGCTCGCTTGTTTTTTTCAGCGTCTTGGTGGCGTTCAAAAGCCAAAGCAATAACGGAAAGGTCGTCCGTTTTATTTTCTTCAAGGTAACGCTTTAGAAATTGTGTTTCATCTCGGCAATTGGGACACCAAGTCCCCATAATTTGTACCAGCTTTACCTTGCCCTCATAGGCAGGATCGGATAGCGAAATGGAATCGCCATCAGGGGTGGCAAATGTAAAGTCGAAGCGCTCATACCCTTCTTTGAGGTAGGTTAGCTCATCTGGATCCCGCAACTTAAAATCCGGATTTTTGACCCCTGTCCATACCGCAGTATAATGCTTGCCCGATTGAAATGAACCAAGCAAGGTTCCATCTTCATTGATTTTTCCTTCGAATAAAAAAGCATGGGAGCCATCAAAGGTCGACAGGTAAAATTTATTTTCCTGAATGGTCCCGTCCAAAAAGCGATAGTCGCCGGTTTCGGTCAAGAAGGTTCCGGTCAATTTATTACCATCCTGGTAAAACTCTCCAATAGCTTTAAAAGTATCCTCCTCTGAAACGGCCTCAAAAGTAACTTCCCACCTTCCGCTGATGTCCATCACCGGTTCTTTTTTAAGTGGAGTAAAGCGGTAATCAAAGCCAAATTTGGCTACAAAAGGAATTCGGTAATCTTCGCCCCTATTGGTGACCACCCACTCACCTTCAATCACATCAACGGCGTAGACCCCCCGAATGTAGGATTCGAAAACTGGAAAATTAATGGTAAGGGTATCTTTGGCCATTCTTCGATCCAGGCCCATGGTAATATCTTCTACCTTGATGCGTTCCTCTCCGTTGATGATTTCGATGTAGAAGGTAGAGTCTTCTTGATAAATAACTTCAAAATTAAACGGCAATTCACCGGACCTGACTGTTTCCAATTTTAAATTGAATGGATCTTGAAGTTTGGCATCAGGCGGCAGGTCGTCAAGTATGAGTATTCCTCTCCACGGACCCGGCGCCAACCCCGTAAAGGTGTTTTCAATAACGAAACAACCGGCAAGGCCATAACCGATCAACACTAATAATGCTAGTGTACGAACTTTTGGAAGCATAGCTTATTTTCTTTTCTGGAACAACCAATTTGTCTGAAATTAGTTGATCTTCTCGCCCTTGAAATGGTCGTCTTTATTCTTAAAAAGAACATTAAAAGTGGTTAGGCTACCATAGATGCGGGTGATATACTGTTGAAGGTTAATTTTTTCTTCATCGGTAAGTGCACTGCTATTGATGCGCTGTTCCATCACTCGTAGCCGATCCCTTACCATAACGATTTTATGGAAAAAAGTCTCAATTGGCAATTCCTTTGGCTTCAAATTTTCTTCTCCTGGCTTGAGAATCATCGTTCCTCCTTCCCAGCGGTACCCCAAATCAATGGGCTGTTCAATGGCGTTATAGGTTTTCAAAATCTTGACCAGTGCCTTTTCCGCTTCTGTAAAAGTGACTTCATCTTCGGCGGGAATGGCTTCAATAATTTCCCATTTGTCATAGTCGAGGCCCACCAATTTAATGCCATAAAGCATAAAACAAACTTCATAGGCAGCCTTATGTTTTCTAATTACGGCTCCATCTCCATAAGCGGGGTGTTTTACCCTTGAGCCTACTCCCAGAGTAGTTGTTTCACTCATACGAAAATTGATTTATTCATGTTGCTTACGCAAAATACCTTACCATTGTTTCATAGTCCTTAGACAAATCACGTTTGTCTAAGAATATGTTTGGAGGTCGGATTTGCTGGCGAAAGCATCATTTTTTTGGTAAAACAAGGCGTTTTTTGAAATGCATCTCGGCTGAGCCGAGACGGATAAATAAAAGAACGATGTGTTATCAAAAAAGTACGGTTTTGTAGCCCAAAGTTTGACCTCCAAACATGCACTAAGCAAGTGTTTCATCAGGTGGATAATTGTCGTCCCAATCTTTGACGTGCGGCTCGCCCAATTTTCCAATGCTCTTGGCTACCAGCATGGATACCGTGGCATCTCCGGTGACATTGGCCACCGTTCGGCACATGTCCAACGGGCGGTCAATCGCAAAGATGAGAGCCAATCCGGCTTCGGGTATGCCTGCTTGTCCCAACACAATGACCAACATAACCATGCCAGCACCGGGGACAGCTGCAGAGCCGATAGATGCCAAGGTTGCGGTCATGATAATCCCCAATTGCCCGCCAAGGGTCAACTCAATACCAAAGGCTTGGGCAATAAAAACGGCAGCAACCGCTTGATAAAGACTGGTGCCATCCATGTTGATCGTGGCGCCAATGGGCAATACAAAACTGGCCACTTCTTCTTCCACCCCCAGATGTTCTTCCACGCGTTCCATGGTTACTGGAAGTGTGGCGGCACTGGAACTGGTAGAAAAGGCCAGCAATTGAGCGGGGGAGATCCCTCTAAAGAAAAATGGATAGTTTCGCCCTGTGAAAATTTTCACCATGGTGGGGTAGAAGACCCCGATTAGGAGTCCCAAACCTAATAACACAGAAGCGGCATATCCCAGCAGAGCAATGAATAGGTCGAAACTGGGGGATTCCACCACCAATGCCGCAAGCAGGGCAAAAACGCCATAGGGTGCCGCCAGCATGATTAGGTCAATGAGTTTGAGAATGACCTCGTTGAGTCCATCAAAGAAATCTTTGACCGGTTTGGCTTTTTCAGGAGCGATGAGAATCAATCCAATACCAAAAAAGATCACGAAGAAGATGACCTGAAGCATATTGCCGTTGCTGGTTGCAGCACCAATGATGTTGTCGGGAACAATATCAATTAATGGTTGTAGGGGGCCTTGTTCTTGTTTGGCTTTTGCATCGGCTATTTTGGTATTCGCATCACCACCGTAGGTTTCCATGAGTTCCGTGCGGGTCTCTTCGGTAATGAGCTTTCCGGGGCGGATAATATTGACAATCAGCAATCCCAAACTTACCGCCACTAAAGTTGTGAGAATGTACAAGCCAATGGTGCGCCCCCCCATCTGGGAAAGTTTGGAAATGTCTTTCAAATCCGAAACGCCTTTGATCAATGAGGCCACGATCAAGGGAATGGCAATCAGTTTCAGCGAATTAATGAAAATAGTACCAAAAGGCTTGATCCAGTCAACCACAAATTGATTCCAGTTCAGCTGGGCAGCAAGAAGACCAAAGAGGACTCCAGCCACCATTCCGATCAGAATCTGCCAGTGTAAAGCTAATTTTTTCATACAGATTGGGTGTTTGAAAGATTTGTTTCCAACGGGCTCCAAAATAGTTAAAAGTTTTCAAACTTCAATACGGCGGCGAGAAGTTGGAAAAGGAGCATCCTGACAAATACTGTATTGTAAATATAGTTTACTCAGTTAAAAAATTCTTGCTATATAATTTTCAACACTACTAAATAACCGAGAAATAATGAACTGTCAAAAATGCGTAAAACCAAAGCATAGATAGGGTGCCAGAATAGAAATCTTTCTATCATTGTGGTATGAATTTGAAAAACGATCTTCTTCTCAGGGCAGCGAGAGGGGAGGAGGTAGAACGTCCTCCGGTTTGGCTAATGCGACAAGCGGGCCGAATTTTGCCACAATACCGTGCATTGCGGGCTAAATTAAGTGGGTTTAAAGAATTGGTGGAAACACCTGAATTGGCCGCTGAAGTCACCATTCAGCCGATCGATGAGCTCGATGTGGATGCGGCCATCATCTTTTCCGACATTCTGGTGATTCCTGAAGCTATGGGCCTCTCGTATGAGATGGTGGAAAAGCGCGGGCCGTTATTTCCCGAAACCATTCGGGGTAGAAAGGATATTGATCGGCTCCTATCCGGGGAGCTGGCCAGTGAGCATTTACAATATGTGTATCAAGCCATTGAATTGACCAAACGGGAATTGAATGGTCGGGTGCCGCTAATTGGCTTTGCCGGAGCTCCTTGGACGATCTTTTCTTATATGGTAGAAGGTTCGGGGAGTAAGACCTTCTCTAAGGCCAAGCGCATGCTCTACGCTGAGCCCGAAATGGCACACCAGCTACTGGAGAAAATCACGGAGGCCACGATTGCCTACCTCAACAAAAAAATCGATGCCGGCGTTGATCTCGTGCAGGTTTTTGATTCCTGGGCCGGCATTTTGAGCCCGGAGCAGTATCGCGAATTTGCAGCCCCGTACATTGCTCAAATTTGTGAAGCGATCCACCGCGTACCTGTTACCATATTTGGCAAAGGAGCCTGGTTTGCACTTGGTGCATTTGCAGAAATGGACTGTGAGGTGATCGGACTGGACTGGACCACCACCCCCGCATTTGCGAAAGCAGCAACTGCAGATAAGAAGGTGTTTCAGGGAAATTTAGACCCTTGTGTACTTTATGCAGATTTGAACCATATTGAACAGGCTACCCTCAATTTGATCGAAGATTTTGGCGGGCGTCATATTGTTAACCTCGGGCATGGCGTTTACCCAGACACACCGCTGGATGGAGTCAAACAAATGGTGGCTACGGTTAAAAATTATCACTACGTTTAGCCAAAAATGCATGGGAAAACCTAAAATTGTTTAATTTTGGCCCGCTCAAATCACTCAAATTGTTCGCATTTTTAATGCAGAAAAACTAAATCCATGGGTTGGTTTAAACGACTAAAAGACGGAATTCAAACAGCTACCCGCAATAAGAAAGAAGCTCCCGAAGGGCTCTGGTACAAGTGTAAAAGGTGTAAAGAAACCAGTACCATGAAAGAGTTGAAGGAGAATTTCTTCAAGTGCCCTCAATGTAATTATCACGTCAGAATCGGCTCTCACGATTACTTTGATTTGATTTTTGATGGTAATTATGAGGAACTTTTCCCAGATATGATTTCTAAGGATATCCTAAATTTTACGGATTTAAAACCTTATCCAGTTCGCTTGGAAGAGGCCAGGAAAAAGACGGGATTGAACGAAGCTTTGACTGTCGCAAAGGGCAAAGTCAATCGCCGGCCTTTGGTGATTTGCGCGATGGATTTCACCTTCATTGGTGGTTCCATGGGATCGGTAGTAGGCGAAAAAATCTCTCTGGCCATTGATCATTGCATTGAGATCAAGGCTCCCCTAATGATCATTTCCAAAACGGGGGGTGCCCGGATGATGGAATCGGCTTTCTCTTTGATGCAGATGGCCAAAACCTCCGCAAAATTAACGCGTTTGGCGAAAGCCAGAATCCCTTACTTCTCTTTTTTGACAGACCCGACTACGGGTGGGGTGACCGCTTCTTTTGCAATGCTCGGTGATATCAATTTTGCTGAACCAGAGGCCTTAATCGGCTTTGCCGGGCCACGTGTCATCAAAGAAACCATTAAAAAGGATTTGCCAGAAGGATTTCAAACTTCAGAATTCTTGTTGGAACACGGTTTTCTCGACTTTATCATCGATCGCAAGGAATTGAAGGAAAGAATTTCAGATTTGCTCACCTTCTTTGACAATTAGTGGAAATACTAATCGGGAATTTCAAGGGAAAAGTGATGTAATCCGGGAGGATATTGCCTTTTTAATAAGTTGATTAGGTATTGGTAATGGGCAACATTGTGCAGGAAATCGGCATTTGCTAAGTTGACCACCAAAATGGGCAGATTGGTCTCGTTTTTAAAAAACTCAAAATAAGACTGCTGGATTTGTTGTAAATAAGAGGCTTCAATCTCCTGCTCATAACTCCGTCCTCTCTTACGGATATTACCGATGAGATCTTCCACCGGGCGGTGCAGGTAAACGAGCAATTCCGGTTTGGGGAAATTGGCATTTAGAATGTGAAACAACCGCTGAAACAAACGATACTCCTCTTCCCGAAGATTATTTTTGGCAAATAAGAGCGTTTTTAGGAAGAAATAATCGGCAACAATCGATTGTTGAAACAGGTCTTGTTGCGCCAGTTCTGTTTGCAGCTGTTTATGGCGCTCGGTCATGAAAAATAGTTCAACCGTAAATGCATACCGATCCGGATTTTCGTAAAAAAAAGGAAGGAAGGGGTTATCGGAAAATTGTTCCAATATCAACTTGCTGCCAAAATCTTCCGCGATTTTGGTAGAAAGTGTTGTCTTGCCCGCTCCAATGTTGCCTTCAATGGCGATGTACCGGTGGGGGAATGGTGGTAAGTCCTGCATGCCTGTTTTTTTCCGGGGCTGAAGATCGGTAATCCCCGCCGATTTTCCAAGGGAACGAAGGATCAATAGCGGCCGACTTTTCTAGGGGAGTAAAGTCAATTATTTTTCCAATGGTTTGGCGAGCGATTGGTCGGGGGTTTCCTGCAAGAGTGTGGCCACGTCTTTCCGTAAAATGGGGTGTACCCAATGGGGCGCAATCTCCGCCAATGGCATCAGTACAAAATTGCGCTCTTGGAGCCAAGGATGCGGGATGGTCAGCCCTTCTTGCTGTATGACCTGGTCTCCGTAAAAGATAATGTCAATATCGATGGTTCTTTCCCCCCATTTTCGCCGCCGTATACGTCCCATGCGGATTTCCAGCTCTAGTATTTTTGCCAGCAGCTCTTGCGGACTTAAGGCCGTGCGCATCCATAAGATTTGATTGTAAAACGCTGGTTGCTTCTTAACCCCCCAGGCTTCCGTCAGGTATAGTTTAGATGCCTTGACCAAGGATCCAACCTCTGCCTCCAGCAGGTAGCAGGCCTTCGCCAAATTCCCTTTCCGGTCGCCTAAATTACTGCCCGTTTGCAAGATAATCTCTTCCATGACGCCAAGATAAGCAGGTTCCGGGATAAATAGTTGAAAAGAAAAAACGGAAAAAACTTGTAAAAAAAGACCGAACGGTTTATTTTTGGAGGAAATACACCATTGACCATGATACAAACCCTGCCTGAAATCAGTGCTGGCCTACAAACTTCCTTCGTAAATGTGCAGCAGGCTATTGAACAAAGCACCGATGTTTACCGACTCAAGCCGACCGAAAAATGGTCTATTGAGGAGCAATTTGATCATTTAATCCGATCTAATATCCCTGTTTGTAAAGCATTGTTCCTGCCTGAAGGTCAGCTTGCCGCAATGGGACAACCGGAGCAGCCAAGTCGGGATTTCGACAGCCTTTATACAATCTATTCTGATCGATTGGCTACGGGAGCAAAAGCGACTGGTCGGTTTATTCCGAAGGCTGAAGAACTTAAAGCCAGCGCACAAGCCTTGCGGGAATGGCAGCAGATTGGAGGGGACTTCCAATTGGCCTTAGCCAAGTGGGAAGAGGATCGGATGGATAGATATGTCCTGCCACATCCGGTATTGGGAAACCTGACCATTCGGGAGATGTTGTTTTTTACCATTTTCCACAATGAACATCACTTGAATAAAATAAATGCACTTATAGATGGGACCGGATCAACCAATTAGCAAAGCGGAACGCACTCGCAATATGATCATCGAAAAATCAGCAGTCCTCTTTAACCAAAAGGGGTACTCTGGAACCTCCATGAAAGACATCATGGATGCTACAGGGTTGTCCAAAGGGGGCTTATACGGTAATTTTTCGAGCAAAGAAGAAGTAGCGGTGGCTGCATTTGAAAAGGCAGTGGAAACAGTGGACAATGAAGTCCGCATCCGAACTAAAGTGGTAGAGAATACCCTGGATAAGCTCAAAGCAGTGGTCTATTTCTATAAAGAACGCATCCTTGATCCACCGGTGGAAGGAGGCTGCCCGATTCAAAATACTTCGGTGGAGGCGGATGACAGCAATCCGGCATTGCGCAAGCGGGCTATCGCCGTGATGGATGATTGGCGAGAACGGATCGTCTATACCTTACATAAAGGTATGAAACGAGGAGAGGTGCGCATGGATGTAGATGCTACCGAATTCGCCATTCGTTTTATCGGTACTCTGGAGGGGGGCATTATGATGGCCCAGTTGTATAAAGACGTTCGTTATTTTGATGTCCTGGCCCGACAATTGATTGCTATGGTGGAGGGCCTACGAAACAATTAAAAAAAAAGATCCTAAGATGCACTTAGACAAATCACCCAATATGGAAATGGTCAAAAAAATCGAGTACCTGGATTCAGATTTTGAGGTAGCCAACCCCAAAAATGATTTTAAATATCCTTTTTATCTGCGTTTTGTGCAGTTGTTTTTCCAGGTTATTGGCCGACTGGCACCAAATTTCGCTGCGAAAGTAGCCTATAAATTGTTTACGACGCCTCGGAAGCGAGCCGTACATAAAGTATCTGATGAATGGATTGAAAGCGCGCGGGTGTTTGAATTTATGTATGGCCGGGAAATGTTGAAAGGGTACGAATGGGGAAACGGAGACCGGGTAGTGCTGCTCGTACACGGATGGGAATCTCGCGGAACGGCCATGCGCACCTTTGTGCCTCATTTATTAGAGCAAGGGTTTCGGGTGGTAACCTTTGATGGTCCTGCCCATGGCCACTCCGCGGGTAGTCGTACCAATCTAATTCATTTTGCAGGTGCCTTGAAAGCGATTGTCAAACAAATAGGAACCGTGCATTCCATTATAGCCCATTCTTTTGGTGGTCCGGTCACCGTTTTTGCGATGAGCAAAATGGAACCGTCGTTTCAAATTAAAAAACTGGTTTTGGTGGGAGCACCTGATCGTGTTGAGTTGGCAATGGCCAATACTTTGGAAACGCTACGACTTCCTAATCCCGTTTATCGCAAATTTAGAGCAAAAATTGAAAAACTATTAGAGGTTCCCATTGAGGAGGTCGCTGTTCAACAATTGAGTCGGCACTTGCAGATCGAAGATGTATTGGTGGTACATGATGAACAAGACGATGTGGTTCCGGTTGAAGCGGCTTATCGGATGTTTGAGCACTGGAGCAATGCCTCTCTCCTGTTAAGTAAGGGGTATGGGCACTATCTTTTGATGAAAAATCCAGACCTTTTAGAAAGGGTTACTCAATTCATTATCCGCTGATTAGCAGAGCTTATTTGTCAGCTTTATATCCAAATTGTGGCTTTCGGTTTCGGAATTGCAAAATTTAGTTAATTTTGGAGGGTCCTCAGGATTATTTTTTCGAACGAAAGAAACAGCGTAAATGAAACTGATCTCAACTCTTTTTTTTATTTTTTGCTTTGGAACACTGGTATTCGCGCAATTGAATGATGATTGTAGTGATTTGGTAGATATGGGTACCGTTCCCATTTGTACCGATGATGTATACACCAATGTCAATGCTACCGCTAGTAATATCGGATTTGGAAACTCCCCTTCCTGTTTTAATGGAGGTACAGCCCAAAACGATGTGTGGTTCTCTTTTACTACAACTACCGACCTTACGGATCTTTCCATTCAGCTACAAGGAGTCCTGACCGGCCCCAACGCAGATGCAATTACCAATCCACAACTAGCGCTGTATCGAGGTGCTTGTCAGGTAGACGGCCTTTCGGAAATTGCTTGTATTTCCTCTCCGGACGGTTCTATTTTCCTGCAGCTCGATGTATTGGGATTGACGCCAAATAACACCTATTATATTCGGGTGAATGATTACTCTGCGAGCGCCGCTCCCAACTGGGGAGATTTTACACTTTGCGTCATTGAGTATATTCCCGCCATCAATATTGGCGATGTACCCAGTACCACGGCTTGCTTTGGAACCCTGTATGATACAGGAGGCCCTGATGAGGACTACGGCAACAACGAAAACGAAACTTTTACGATTTGTCCGAGCGACCCGCATAGCTGTATCAATATTGATGTGGAGATGTTTAACTTAGATCCCGGTGACTTTATCAATTTTTACGAAGGGATTGACGTCAATGGCTTTTTGGTGGCTTCTGTCACTGGCTTTTCAAACGGCAATGATTATCCCATTGTAGTGAGTGATGATTGTGTGACGATTGAATTTACTTCTAATGGATTTACGGTGCAAGAGGGTTTTGAATTGACTTGGCAATGTTCTCCTTTGGAATGTTCGGCTTCTTCGATCGATAATCCGTCGATTATCGGAAATATTCCTTTTCAGGCAACTAACGTTTCTACCTGTGACGGTGCAGGTACTTTTGCAGAGACCCCATGTACACAGGGAGGGTTTCTGGGCGGACCTGACTACGTTTTTCAATACGATTCTCCAGGCGGATTTTGTGCAGAGATTCAAATTTCTGATGCTGCTGCCGGCACGGGAGTCTTGGTCTTAAATGGCCCTCCCGGTGATCCTGGTACGGTTTGTGTCGCTCAGAGCCCAACTGGCCTGATCAGCGCTGCCAATTTCCAAGATCCAGGGACTTATTACATCGTGATCGCCAATCAGGCCGGATGTACAGATTTTGATATTACTATCACCGAATCCGAATGTGCTTTATCACCTGCTTTGGTAGATGCGCTCTGTAACCCGCTAAACGGTTGTATTGAGGAAGGTGGTGTACCTTCTGTTTTCAATTTTGAAGATGGATTTCAAGACATTCCGCTGGAAACTGCTACCAACGGGGGGTGTTGGTTAGGTATTGGTGCCGAAGCCGACTTTTTCTGGTTTACCATTCAGGCGCAAGCAGATGGGCCCTTTGGATTTGTGCTGGAAAGTGCAGATACCCCCTCCGATATTGACATAAACGTTTGGGGTCCTTTTACCCAGGAAGAGGTTTGTGAAACTCCGGCTAATGTAATTGACTTTATCACCAATAACCAACCCATTCGTAGTACCTGGTCAGCCGGTGCCGACCCAACAGGGTTAGCGGATATTCATCCGGTATTGGGTACTCCTGTGACCGATGAATACGATTGTGGTGCGGCTCCAGGAGCAGGTGGTGATGATTTTGTTTCAACCATTCCAGCACTGGAAGGAGAAGTTTATATTGTATTGTTTAATGACTTCGGCAATGTGGTTGGAGAAGCAGGTGTTTCTGTGGATTGGTCACCTTCCAATCCGGACGTACTGGCCCCGGGCTCGATTTCGGTAGTGGGTACCGATACAGCTGTTTGTGCAGGGCAATCTGTACAGTTGCAACTGCTTTCACCGGTGGAAACCGTCACTTGGCTCGATCCATCAGGTACCCTTTCTTGTACCAATTGCCTTGACCCAGTGGCCACGCCGGCCGAAACCACCGTATATCAGGTAGTAGTAGATGCCATCTGTTATACCGATACCGTTGACGTTCTTGTAGAAGTCTTCTTTGCTGATGCAGGACCGGATCAAACGGTTTGTTTGCAGGAAGAATTTGTGCTTTCAGCCGGTAGTGATTTTGATTTTGCCGATTACGTTTGGGATGTACCCGCCGGTTTGACCTTTAGTTGCACCGATTGCCCCAATCCGGTCGTAACTGCTGCTACTCCGGGCACCTACAATATTGAAGTCAGCGTAATCGCCAGTTTATGTACACTGACCGATGTGGTGACCATTACTGTGGAAACCAGCCCTGCTCCGGAATATACAATTGAAGAAGACTTTTCGATCTGTGAAGGTGAATCTGCTACGATTGGTGGTCCTGAAACCCCAGGAGCCAGTTATTCCTGGTCGTCGAATCCTACCGGTTTTATGTCAGACGACCCCAATCCTTCGGTTTCTCCGATGGAAACCACCACTTATTACCTCACCGTAAGTTCCGGTACCTGTTTAGTGGGTACTCAGGATAGTGTGACGGTAAGTGTCGGTGACGTTCCGGTGATTAACACGGTAGGCGATACGCTGGTTTGTCAAAATGATTCCCTGGTATTAGGCGCAACGGTCTTGCAAGATGGTGTTACCTATTCCTGGACTGGACCCTCTATTATCGCTGATCCTACGGATCCAAATACCACGGCCTTCCCTCAAAGTAGCGGCACATATACCCTGACTGCTGACGACAACGGTTGCTTGGCTACCTCGGATGTCGAAGTGAGTGTAGTACCCATTGGCATTAGTTTACTACAAGAAGACAGCATGGAAATCTGCCTGGGAACAGAGGTTACGCTCCAAGCTAATGTCACACCGATGAGTGCCCTGGCGATGTGGTCGCCGAATGACGGTTCTCTGAATAGCAATACCGGCAATGAAGTCATTGCCACGCCAACGGAAACCACTACCTACATCGGTACGGTTGAAAATCAAGGTTGTGTGCGCATGGATACGATCTATATTCGTGTGGATTCTCTGCCTATGATGGACATTGTGGCCGATCCCGAAAAAGAATTCTACTGTGAAGGCGATATCATCACTCTGATTTCTCCTTTATACGAACCTTCTTTCTTCCCCGACATTGAATTCATGTGGCTGGATGGTCCGGGTT
>CAXHCA010000034.1:0-53045 GCA_964015035.1 uncultured Saprospiraceae bacterium | reverse complement strand
TGAATAGCTTGCCCGAATATACTTCAGGGACTACCTCCAAACATGCACTAAACCAAGATTGCCCGGAATCGGTTAGTAATGGTAGTTTATTAATGCAAAAAGTACAATGAATCAACAAACGATGCAGGAAGGAAAAATAGAAGCCGTTACTTATGAATTATTGGCCTTTGGCATTGCCCGCGATATTGTGGGCGGTAGTACAATTTCACTATCCCTTGACGGCAGCCAAACCGTAGGACATTTGAAGGAGGTACTGCGAGAGCGATATCCTGATTTTGCGCGTTTGAAATCATTGGCCATTGCCGTTGAAGCAGCGTATCGGGAGGACGATCATGTATTAAATCCTTCGGATGAAATTGTAATTATTCCGCCGGTGAGTGGGGGATGATGGGGTTTATACAGATATAGAATGCCCCGCCCTGTAGGGACGCATTGGCGGTAGCGGCCAAAAAAAAATCAATGATGATCGATATTCAATTATTGGCAACACCTTTGGATGTGCAGGAGTGTATTCAGCGGGTGGAGCATCCAGCTTCAGGAGGTACGGCGGTGTTTATTGGTACCGTGCGGGACAATACGAAGGGTAAACCAGTGATTCGTTTAGAATTTGAGGCTTATAAACCGATGGCCATTGCTGAAATGCAGAAAATTGCTGAAACCGTAGCGCAACGATGGTCGGCATTAAAAGTAGCCATTCACCACCGAACGGGGTGTCTGAATATTGGAGAGATTGCAGTGGTCATTGCTGTCGCAACACCTCACCGGAAGGCCGCTTTTGAAGCCTGCGAATATGCCATTGATACCCTAAAGGAAACCGTGCCCATCTGGAAAAAAGAAGTCTTTGAAGATGGGGATGTATGGGTAGCGGCCCATCCATAAAGCAATAGTACAATTTCAAAATTATTATTATTTTGTGAGCTATAAGTGCATGTTTGGAGGTGGTGCTTTAGCAGCGAAAATTGCAGATTTGGGTTTCTCACAAGGCTCATTTTTGAGCGCATCTCGGCTGAGCCGAGACGGAAGAAAAAATAGCTAAAATGAGACTCCAAGACCCCGGTTTTACCGGGGCTGAATGACTACCTCCGAACATGCATGAAGAAAAATCCCCTTTAACGCGCTACCCAGATTCTCTTATTTTCATTCGAAAATGCCATAAATCATTAACCATGAGAACTAAACCTCTATTTACGCTACTATTGTTTGTTGGCCCCATCCTTTCTTTAGCTCAAGATAATCTGGCTTATTCAGCTTTTTTAATTCCCGATAAACTAGAAGAAAATGCCCACGAAGTCATCCGCAGTGAGACCATGGAATTTACCGTGCTTTCTGAAAAAAGCGGCGAACTATACTACCATACCGTCATTACTATACTCGATAATAAAAGTACCGATAATCATGTAACAATCGGTTATGATGATGATTCAAAAGTTGACAAGATCGAAGCCAATATTTATGATGCCGCCGGGCGATTGGTCCGGAAGATTAAAAAGAATGGCATCAGTGATTATGCAGCGGTTGATGGTTTTTCTATTTATCAGGATAACCGTTATAAATACATGGATTTGAGTTACCACACCCTTCCTTTTACCATTGAATATGAATACCGTAAGAAAATGGAAGGCAGACATTTTTTTGATTATCCCGACTGGCAGGCTACTAAGTTTAATACTTCCGTAGAACAAGCCAAATTTGTGGTTCACACCCCGGTTGAATATGGCTTCATTTATGAGGCATTAAATGTAGATCAGGAGCCCAGCATCGTAAATGACGGGAAAATGGAGACCTATACCTGGGAAGTTAAAAATATGCCGGCAATTAAAGAAGAAGGTTATGACCCACCCCTGTATGAGATTTTCCCCATGGTCAATATTTCCCCTAAAGTATTCCAATTTGATAAATACCAGGGTAGTATGGAGAGTTGGAAAAACTTTGGTGCGTTTATTTATCAATTGTTTGAAGGAAAAGATCAATTGCCCGAAGAGATGGCTAACAGAGTTCACGAACTAACGGACGGCATTGCCGATAATCAGGAGAAAATTCGGGTGCTCTACAAGTATTTGCAAGAAAACATGCGTTACGTAAGTGTACAGTTGGGGATCGGGGGCTACCAACCTTTTGACGCCTCTTATGTGTATGACAACAAATATGGAGACTGCAAAGCCTTGAGTAATTTCATGAAAGGGATGTTGAAGGAAGCCGGTATTGAATCGTATCCGGTGATTATTAAGAGCTCTGCCAAATTGGAGTACGAAATCAATCCAAATTTTGCAAACCCAAGTTTTAACCATTGCATTTTGCACGTACCTTCGGAAGATTATTGGCTGGAATGCACCAGTAAAAATGATCCACCCAATTTTATTGGCTATAATAATGCCAATCGGAATGTGATGTTAGTGACTCCCGAAGGGGGGAAATTGGTTAAAACACCAACCTATGATCACCGGACGAATTTGAGTGAAAACCGCTCCACAGTCACGCTTGCTGCTGATGGTAGTGCCATAATAGAAGCTACTGCCAACTACAAAGGGGCCTTTACGCAAGAGGTATTCCGGAATCAAAAAACATATTACTCTCAAACAGAAATTGAAGAATGGTTTATGGAGCACAGTTCCATCCCTTCTTTCACCATTCGGTCCTTTGAGATCAGCCCGGAAGACTTGGAGCCCGAAACGAAGGTGGACTACCATTTGGATGTACGTCGTTATTGTTCCAAAGCCGGGAAACGTTTTTTTGTGCCCCTAAATGTCATCAATCCTTTGGGGAGTGTTCCGGAAAAAATGGAGAAAAGGCATTTTCCCATTGTGCTCAATCACGGTTATACGGAGCAGGATACCTACACCTTCAAAATACCGGAAGGGTACGAAATAGAGAACACTCCCCAGTCCGCTGCGGAAGTAAAAAGTGATTTTGCCAGTTATTCCGTCAAGATTGAAAAACAAGCGGATGGCAGTTTGACTTACCACCGTACTTTTCAAATTCGCCCCACCCGCATGCCTGCGGAGGACTACGATAAATTTCGCGAGTTTTTTCTGGAAGTTTCCAAGTTGGACAATATGAAAATGGTATTGGTAGAAAAAAGAACCTGATTTTTTTACCACCCCAGGCAACCCTTTTGTCCTTGTTTGCACCATAATGGTGAATTCAGGTGTATAGCTATTGCCAAGAACCAATTGTTCAATCTTTCAAAAAAAATTACCGAAGATGAAAAAATTATTTTTTGCTGCTTTTGCGGTATTTGCCCTCAGCCTGGTGTTCGTTTCTTGTAATAAGGGAGAAGAAACGGCTACTGATGATGTGACCATTCAAGACATCGCCCTTTCCACCGAACGGGTCAGTATTGAGCCTTCGGAATTGCCAACCACCATTAACAGTTACATTGAAGATTATTTCTTTGATACTTACGTAGAAGAAGCCTATGAAGTGCAAGGACGTGGCTATGAGTGTGATATGGGTAGCGGTGATATCCTCTTCTTTAATAGAGAAGGACGCATTTTAGAATTCCGCAACCACAATGGTCCATTTGGACCCAATGGCCCTCACGGTCCCTGTCATCGTTTAGGACGTGGGTTTGGAGAGCCGGTGGCTATTGATGAATTGCCGGAAGCAATTGCCACCTATGTTGCTGAAAATTACCCAGATAGTGAATTACTTCGTGCCAAAGTAAAAAACGATGAGTACTTCGTTGCCATTACCGGACATATTATTTTGCAATTTGATATTGATGGAAATTTCTTGGAAGAGTTGACTCCGTTGCACAATTGTTTCCGTCGTTGTAATCCATTGACTGTGGAAGAACTACCTGCCGGTGTATCCGATTATATTGCTGAAAATTTTGCGGAAGCAGAATTGAAACGTGTTTGTCAGCGTCGTGGTCGGATCGTGGTGTTCATGATTGGAGATGAAGGACGCATTATCCTCATATTTGATGCCGATGGCAACTTTTTATTCCAGCGCGGATAAATTTATCTAAGAACGAAAAGTATAAGCTAATTAAGATGTAAGTACATGTTTGGAGGTGGTGCTTTAGCAGCGAAAATTGTAGGTTTTGGGTTCTCACGAGGCTCATTTTTGAGCCCATCTTGGCTCAGCCGAGACGGACGAAAAAATAGCAGAAGAGAGGTTCCAAAATCCCGGTTTTACCGGGACTGAATAGCTTGCCCGAATATACTTCAGGGACTGCCTCCAAACAAGCACTAATCCTTTTAAAAGAGGGCTTCATTCCGGTGAAGCCTTCTTTTTTTCGTTTTTTTTCATAAATTGTCATATCAAAAGGATCGGGATTATGAAGAAAATGAAGAAAGAAAAAATCCTTGTAAAAATCCAACTACTGGAGGAGGCTTTAGAAAAAAGCAGGGCGGAGACAAAAAAAGCTCGGCGGCGGTACCAAAAAGCGAAGCGAAAAAAAGAAGCAATACAAGCGGTTTTAGCCAAAAAGCGAGCGGCACTTATTCCTAAACCCAAGCCTGAAACTGCTCCTGAGGAATCCAAAGTAAGTTGGGAAACCCCGGGCTATAGTGGTACCTCATCACTTTGTCTGATTAAAGGTATTGGGCCAAAAACAGAGAAACTGTTGCACGAAGCGGGCATCCATTCATTTGAAATGCTGGGGACATTTACCCCGGAACAGTTGATGCAAATTTTATCGGATGGGGGGCCTCATTTTTGCCATTATGACCCTACTACTTGGCTGATACAAGCACGGGAGTTGGCTCGGCAGGCCAATAACATGGATTCTGATATGGCAGCCTCTCCCTCGGAACCATCAGAAAAAGAAAAAAAGTAGGCCTTTTTCTAGACGGAAGCCATTGATTTTTATCATTTTATCCGTTAACAATTCGTTAAATCTCACATCCCAAATCATTTTTTCTCTATTATTGCGGCACATTTTCACCTTTTCATGCGTTTAGGTGACTGTGAGCAAATATTCACGTCTAAAGAACAGATCAATACCCTGGTTAAAGATGGATGATTAAACGAAATCTGACTATCCAGCTATTGATAATCACAATTTCCTAATAAAAACCACTACTTGTATGCAAAAGTTATTCCTTCAATTCGCAGGATTAGCACTTTTTTTCACTTTTGTTTTAGCTTCTGGCTGTACAGAAGATCCCACTACTCCAACAGATCCATTGGATCCAATTATCAGCTTCTCAAGTGAGGCAGGATTTTTATCGACTGACGCTGACTTGCAAGCTGGCGAAACTTTCTTTGTAAAAGTGAATGTCTCCACCGGTGATAATCCTCTGCAAACGATTACCCTTAATGAGAATGGTGCAAAATTGAGCACGGACCGTTTTACGATCAACAACGGTGCAATCACCTCCAATAACCCATTTCTGATTACCGGAACGGATAAAGACGGTGCTACTTTCGAATTTTCCATTACGCCAAGCCTGGTCGTAGGTGATGTAACCACCTATTCCTTCCTGGTAACTGATGAAGCGGGCGAAACCGATGAAGTATCACTGATCATTAGCATCGTGGCTCCTCCAACCACGCCGCTGGACGTAACCTATAGTGCTGTTGTAGTCAACAACGCTGACGGTCCTGCTGGTAGCAATGGTGGGCTGGATCTGGATACCGGCGAAAATGTAGCTTCTGCTTCTACTGAAGCAGAATTACGTGATATGGGTATTAACCTGGCCTTGCCTTTTGACCAAAACTGGTTGCAGCAGATTGAGCCAAGAAACGGCGCTACTTTGCGGATGCCAGATACTGGCGCCATCGAGAATTTTTCATTCGAAAATGTAGATTCTCGGGAGGCCATTCTTGGTGCGTATGAAACGGCTAGTGATGTAACGGAAACAACTATGCTGGCAGAAGGTGATGTATTCATCATCGAGCGCGACGATGATTTCTTCCTGATTGAAGTAGCTAAGATCGTAGTAACGCCTGCTGATAACCTTGACTACTACGAGCTAAACGTAAAAGGTAGCTTGAAGCAATAATCAGCAAAGTAATGGTGGTGAACATTGAATAACTACCAGACTATTTGCTAAACACCCAGATGCTTGATTTTTAGTTGCGAAGCAATTGTATCATATACAATATTGCCGGTCAGCTGAAGGTCAAGCATCTTTTTTTTGCCATTTCCCGTTACATTTCTAGTATTTTTGCAGGAGAAAAATTGTCAAAGAACGTAAATAAGTACTCATAATGATCCAATCGATGAAACCTCTACTGTTACTAGGGCTGTTGACCGGCTTGTCCTTCTTTTTCAGTCAACCCACAGTACAGGCTCAATGTGAATTAGCTATTGATGAAGTAGATCCTTTTGATAGCACCCGAACGATCGGTGCGCTGCCCGTCAATTTTGGCTACGTGATTCCTAGCAAATTTGAAACCGCCGAGGGCCCGAAGATGGTAGAAGAGGGCAAGATGCTTTTTTCGTATACTGAAAACGATAGCATTAATGGCTTTTTTATGACCTTTGCCGTTCAGGAATACAATTATGAACAAATCGAAACAGGGCATAATGTACAAGTGAAATTGTCGGATGGAGAGGTGATTGCACTCTACAATATTTCCGATAACGGTACTTTTGATAAGACCACTAATATGCGGATTTATCAACATACCTGTATCATTCCGCTCGACTTATTTTACCGAATGACATTTAGCACCATCGAGCTAATGCGTATTCAGTACAAGAAAAAAAATCGCATTATTGAAATATCTAAAAAACAACAGGAAGCTTTTCGGGCCGCCATTCAATGTGTGGGGCGACACTCAGGGTTGTATCCGGTAAAGCCTTGATTTTTAATAATATATGGGGCGGTTATGGGTGTAAAGAATACTCATTCAGGAAAAATAAGGTGGTGTTGGAGGAAAATTCTCGGAAATAAATTACTAGAAAAACACATAAGGTGTTGAGATATTAATTTTTTTTCTTCATTTTTGAACTATAATAGACTCAAACACGGATGTCAAAGATATTTAAAACAAATATAAACTGTAATAACTGTAAAAAAGCAGTGGCCGGTTTTCTTAATGATGTGCCGAATCTGACTAACTGGGAGGTTGATTTCGATTCTCCTGATAAGTTGCTAACGGTCAAGGGAGACCAACTCGATGAACAAGTAATAATCGAGGCGGTGACCGAAGCGGGATTCGACATTGAAATTTTGGAATCGAATTAAATCATTGCACAGCGCAGAACTCTAAGCTAAGCTTCTTAATACTCCACGGGATTTTTTAACAACGCATTATTCAATCTAAGTTACAGGGAATGTGATTCCCTTGTCCCAACACAAATCTACACATCAGGCTTCATGGCTCGCCCATGTCCTATCTTCTATTTTAAGACCATAGTACTAACAACACGAGTGACAACTACGCTTTTTGTTTCGATGAACTAGCCTAGGTGTTATTTGAATAGCTATTTGGGTTTTCAAATTAACACCGACAACGTATTACACTAACTTCATTGTAGTGGGTATTTTTTCTATTTCATTAAACTTAAAACATACAACTATGGTTCCCCCTAAGAAGTACTACGTATTTCGCGCGGCTAACTCCGTAAGCGAACTAAAATCTCTATTGCAACTCCGGTATCGCGGCTATCTCGAAAGCAAATGCGCCAGCCTAATGCACCAAAATGATCACAACCTCGATCTAGATGGCTATGACATGCAAGCCCGTCACTTTGGTTTGTTTGAGTGTAATGGTCGATCGCAGAAACCAATTGGTTATATTCGCTTTGCGCAGGATAGTGTGAGCCCGCAACTCAAAGAGATTTGGCAATTGTCAATGGCCTACCCAGACTTGGTGAATCAGGTGGAGTACAATCCGGAGGAGCCTTATCCCGTCCTTGGACACCTTGAGGAATCCGGACCGGTGCAGGCTTTTTACCAGGATATTCGCCAACGCGGCAAATCAATGGTTGAGGGTAGCAGAATGGTGCTTGATGCCAACTATCGCTCCCTCGGATTTTCTCGCTTCATTATTGAGGCGGCAGTGTCAGTGTGCCTGTACAGCTTTGCCTACGATTATTCAGTGCTCGCCTGTGTGCCTAATCATCGCAGATTTTATGAGCGCTTTGGCTTCAGTAACCTCCACACTTCGGTTTATGATGATGTGAAATGCCACATTATGATGATTACCGAGGATCAGCTGTCTACCCCATTGCGCAATAACTTTGAAAAGATGGCGGAAGCGTTTAATCGTTTTGAAGCCTTATATTACTACCCAAGAGAAGCCGGTCAGTACACACCCATGCCTATTCCCCAACCAGAGACCAGCAGTATCCCTGTAATGGCGTAGGTATGCATCTTGAAATTTAACCAAACTCTAATTGTTCAACAAAACGAATTATGAAAAAACAAATCATTTCCCTTGTTTTCTTGGCTATTGCCTACGGGGTGCCTTTAATGTGGCAACCGGAACTAATACTCCATTATAAAATTATTACGTTAGTAATTTTCTTCTGGCTGATCCTTACGACCCAACCAGCCATTGATTTGAAAGAGGCTTCCACGAAACAAGATACGGATCAATTTTCTGTATTTATTGTGCTCGGATTTTCCATTATTTCTGTTGCTTTTGCTGTTTACGAATGGGCTTACCTCAAAGCAGAGCCCGCGTCCCTGACCTGGGAAATCATCGGCCTGTCCTTGCTGATTTTAGGATTGGGGTTGCGCATTTGGTCCATTAGGGTATTAGGGGCTTTTTTTACAACCACAGTGAAAGAAGTAGACAACCACCAACTGGTGACCTCCGGCCCTTACGCCACCATTCGACACCCCAGTTATTTAGGGGCTTATTTGGCTTTTGTGGGCAATGCCGTCTTTCTCGGTGCCTGGAAGGCCACCCTGTTAGCACTCATTTTGATGTTAATCGCTTACGCAATGCGCATTAAAATTGAAGAAAATACGCTGGTGGGTATCTTTGGAGATCAGTACCAACAATACCAGAAGCAGACGAGAAAGTTATTTCCTTATATCTGGTAAAAAGGCTTCGGTTTAATCAAGAGCGTTGTCAAAGCCAGGAAGGAGAGGAGTAAAGGTGCTCGCAAAGTCGCAATGTATATTGTTTCGCGGCTTTGCGAGCTATTGATGAGCAGCTTTTATCCTATTTTCACACCTGTTGATTCGTATAGGGGAAAGCGTTCCATGTATTGATTGATCTCTTTGCGTGTCGTATTGATCAGGGTTTCATTCTCGATATCGGAAATGATGGCATCAATCCACTCTACTACCTGTAGGCAATCTTCGGTATTGAAGCCACGGGTTGTTATAGCAGCTGTTCCGACGCGAATACCAGAAGTCACGAATGGCGTTTGTGTATCAAACGGGACCATGTTTTTATTGACGGTGATGTCAGCTCTTACGAGTACATTTTCTACGGCTTTACCTGTTACATTTTTCGACCGAAGGTCGATCAGCATCATGTGGTTATCAGTCCCGCCGGAGATCACTTTGTAGCCTTTTTTTACAAAAGCATCAGCCATGACTTTGGCGTTTTCCACCACCTTTTTGGCGTAGCTTTTGAAGGCTGGTTGCAGCGCTTCTCCAAAGGCGATGGCCTTGGCGGCAATGATGTGCTCCAATGGTCCACCCTGCATGCCTGGGAAAACGGCACTATTTAATACCGCCGACATCTTAATCGGATTTCCCTTTTTGGTTTTGCGGCCCCACGGATTGTCAAAATCCTGCCCCATCATTATAATCCCTCCCCGAGGTCCACGTAAAGTTTTGTGGGTCGTAGAAGTCACAATGTGGCAATGTGGCATTGGATCCTTCAACAGTCCTGAAGCTATCAATCCAGCAGGATGTGCAATATCCGCCAGCAACAAAGCCCCCACCTTATCGGCAATAGCCCGGAAACGTTCATAATCCCAGTCGCGGGAATAAGCAGAGGCACCGCAGATGATTAATTTGGGTTTAACCTCAAGGGCTTTGGCTTCTACCTTGTCCATGTCCACCATGCCGGTGTCTTTCTCTACTCCATAAAAGTGTGGTTCAAAGACCTTTCCGGAAAAATTGACCGGAGAACCGTGTGAAAGGTGCCCACCGTGTGAAAGGTCAAAACCCAGGGTGCGATCACCTGGCTTTAACACAGCCAGGAATACCGCCGCGTTGGCCTGTGCTCCAGAGTGAGGTTGTACATTAGCATATTCCGCTCCAAAGAGTTCTTTCAGGCGTTCGATCGCCAACGTTTCAATTTCATCCACTACCTCGCAGCCGCCATAGTACCGTTTACCTGGATAACCTTCGGCATATTTGTTGGTCAGACAACTACCTGCTGCATTGATGACAGCCTGGCTGGTAAAATTTTCCGACGCGATCAATTCTATCCCTTGACGCTGCCGGTCCAATTCTTTTTTTATTAAATCAAATACCTGATTGTCCATGATAAATTCCTTATAAAATGGATTCTATAAAATGACGTTTGGCAATACTTTGGGCATCATTTTTTACGATTCCTTGCCACTAGCCATGATAAAAGTCAAAGAAGTCTAAATTTTCCGCCAAAGGTACAATAAATCTTACAAGAAATGCTTTTTTATAGCCAGGACGAATATTCCCTAATCGTCTTAAAACATTTGATTTTTCTAACTGTATTTGTAATTAAGCTCTATTTTTGGGACTCATTCCATCAAGAAACCATTATTGATGCGGGAAAAAATAATAGCGACCTTTTGTATTGGCCTTTTTTTTACCAGCTGGCTGTCAGCCGAAACAAAGCGTTTTCGTTGTATGTGGCGAGATGATCCGTCGACCACGATGGTGATCGGTTGGGATCAGGTATCCGGAGGCAATCCTGTACTCTACTTTGGCCCTATTGACAATGGTACCAATGTTTCCGCTTATCCCAAATCCAGAAAACCCGACCAGGTAGTAATGTCGAAAGGCATGAATAATCACTTTGTGCGACTGTCGGGATTGATTCCCAATACCGTCTATTACTTTGTGATCAAAGATAGCGAAGGTGTTAGTAATCGGTATTCTTTTCAAACAGCGCCCAACGATCCTAACACTCGGTTGTCGATCATTGCCGGAGGAGATTCTCGCAATCACCGCGAGGCACGGTGTAGCGCCAATATGCTGGTGAGCAAACTCCGGCCACATTGTGTCATGTTTGGTGGAGATATGACCGCTGATGATGCAGCCCCATCCTGGAGAAAGTGGTTTGACGACTGGCAGTATACCATTGGCAGTGATGGCCGCCTGTTTCCCATTATTGTGACCCGGGGCAATCATGAGGCCTCCAACCAATCTTTGGTTGATCTCTTCGATGTACATGTTGATGCGCTCTATTATGCATTTACCCTTGGCGGCAATTTGTTACGCATTTATACTTTAAATTCTTTAATTCCGGCCAGCGGCAATCAAAAACTTTGGTTGGAAAAGGACATGAAGTCTCATCAACAGGTGACCTGGAAATTTGCGCAATACCACCACACCATTCGACCTCATACCAGTAGCAAACCGGAACGTGATGAATTATTGATCAACTGGTCAACTTTGTTTTACAAATATCAGATGAATTTGGTCGTAGAGTCAGATGCACACGTAGTTAAATGGACTTACCCGATCCGCCCATCGCGAGAGCCGGGTAGTGAGCAAGGGTTTATTCGCGATGATGTGCGTGGTACGGTCTACACCGGTGAAGGTTGCTGGGGAGCGCCACTTCGCACCAATAACGATGATAAATCCTGGACCCGCAATAGCGGAAGTTTCAATCAGTTTAAATGGATTTTTGTGGATCAATATGGCGTCGAAGTGCGGACCATTCAAACCGATGGCGCCACCCGTGTGATGGAAGTAGATCATAACAATATTTTTCGCAAGCCAAGCGGGCTGCAAGTTTGGCAACCATCCAATGGAGAGGTCATACGTATTCTTAACCCCAATCCTCCATCACGTCCTCCGCAGGAGGAGATCTTGGTCTCTAAAAAACCCAACCCTAATATTCCTCCCGCTAAGGATGAACTGTCGGGTGTGCAGTCACTTACCGTTGACCATGCTACGGGTAGAGTCGCCGTTGATTACCGATTGCAACGAGCTTGCGATGTCACCATTATACTCATCAACAAAGACGGCATGAGAGAAGTGACCCGAGCATCCCTCAAGGCACAAAAGCCTGGGTCGTATGTCAAAAAATTGGACGTCAATAAGATATCAAAAGGAGATTATCTCATTCTTATCAAAGTTGGTAATGAGGTAATTCGCCAGTGTAAATTTACCAAGTAAGAACATGTTTGGAGCCCAAATTCAGGGCTGCAAAACAGCAACTTTTTTGTTGAGTGTATGTTTGGAGGCAGTCCCTGAAGTATATTCGGGCAAGCTATTCAGTTCCGGTAAAACCAGGGTTTTGGAGCCTCGCGAGAACCCAAAACCTGCAATTTTCGCTGCTAAAGCACCACTTTCAAACCTGCACTGACACATCGTTCTTTTTCTTATCCGTCTCGGCTCAGCCGAGATGCATTTCAAAAAACGCCTTGTTTTACCAAAAAAATGATGCTTTTCGCCAGCAAATCCGACTTCCAAGCATGCTCTAAGGCCTTATAAGTGGGGGCGTTCAGGTGTCTGTCTATTTTATTCTGCCCCTCTTCAATCTCCTCGTCTAGTTTAAGATAACTTTAACCAGATCTACATACTTTTCTGCGCACTTTTCTCCTTTTTGTATTGTTGTAAGTGATTGAAAGACAGTAGTTGAACTGCTTTTTTCAGTATAAAAACACTCAACAATCTATTCAAATATCCAAAATTAAGCTATGAAAGGTGTGAAATTTTTATTGAGTCTTCTATTAATTGCCGGGGCCTTGCCCTCTCTCTCCGCTCAGTACTTTGGGCGGAATAAACCCAATTACCAAAGTTTTGACTTTGATGTGCATCAAACGCCTAACTTTGAGATTTATCATTATCTGAATAATCCAGAGCTACTTGAATCCCTCGCTGCACAGAGTGAGCAATGGTATCATTTGCACCAAGAAATTTTACGGGACACTTTCGGAAGTAAAAACCCCTTGATTTTATACAATGATCATCCGGATTTTCAACAAACGAATGCCATTAGCGGAGCCATTGGTACAGGTACGGGTGGTGTTACGGAAGCCTTCAAAAACCGGGTGATTTTGCCCATTGCAACAAGTAATGAGCAGACGCGTCACGTACTCGGTCACGAATTAGTGCACGCATTTCAATACGACATGATCATTCGCGGTGACTCTACTTCCCTGCAAAACCTGGGTAACCTTCCATTATGGATGGTAGAGGGGCTAGCCGAGTATATGTCGATCGGTAGTGTTGATGCGCATACCGCCATGTGGATGCGCGCTGCCGTATTACACGATGATTTTCCATCCATTAAAAAATTGGATAATCCTCAATATTTTCCTTACCGCTACGGGCAGGCCTTTTGGGCTTTCTTGACCGGATTAAAGGGCGATGAAGTTATTGCACCATTCTTTACTGCCACCGCTAAATATGGCTTCGATGTGGCTTGTAAGAAGGTACTTGGCATGACGAAGAATGATCTTTCGGCCCTATGGGAAGAAGGCATGAAGAAGCATTACAAACAATACATCGGTGACAGCGAAGAGCGGTTTATTGGCAAAGCACTGATCGATAAGGATAATGGCGGACGCATGAATATTGCCCCGGAGGTGAGCCCCAATGGACGTTACCTGATTTTCCTTTCTGAGCGGGACCTTTTTTCGATCGATCTCTTTTTGGCGGATGGCCGTACGGGGGAGATTCTGCGCAAAGTAGCCAGTACAACAAAAGATGGGCACATCGATGATTTCAATTTTATGGAGTCATCTGGTGCCTGGTCGCCCAATAGTAAGGAGTTTGCTTTTGTTGGGGTCAGCAAAGGAGACAATATTCTGATCATTAAGGAGGCCCTTACGGGAAAATCGACCAAAGAAACCAGGATCAAGGGGGTGCCTTCGTTCAACAATCCCGCTTGGTCGCCTGATGGCAAAATCATTGTGGTTACTGGTCAGGTCAATGGACAAACCGACCTTTATGCTTTCAATGTGCGCACCGGTGAAGTGACTCAATTGACCAATACCGTTTACGCAGAATTGCACCCGGAATGGTCAGATGATGGTCAGCGCCTCTATTTTTCTACCGATCAGTTGAGTATGGAAAGTGGAGCCAGTTACCTGGCATTTAACCTGGCGGAAATGGATGTGGAAAGTGGAAATGTGATCCACTATCCGATTTTTCCTGGAGCGGACAACCTCAACCCCATCGAGGATACCGAAGCGAATTTGTTGTTCTTGTCCAACCGAGATGGTTTCCGGAACATCTATAAATACGATCGCAGTACCGGAAAAGTCTATCAGCTCACAGATCTGATTACCGGAGTGAGTGGGATCACCCCCTATGCTCCCGCTATGAGTATGGCCGGTAAACGCGACCGCCTGGTCTATTCCTACTTTTCACAGAATGGTTACGATATCTACCGCGCCAAGCCTGAGGACTTTTTACAGAAAGAAGTTGATCCTACGGTTGTGGATATGACGCCGGCCATGATGCCGAAGTTGAACCCCACGGTGAAGCGCGATGTAGACAATCAATTATTGGGCTTTAGCCAAATGGAAGCATTGTCCGATAGTCAGTTGATAGAAGTGCCATATAAGCCGAAGTTCAAGCTCGATTACATCAGTGGTAGTGCCGGTGTGGGCGTCGGGCAAAGTCCTACTTACGGAACGGTCTCCGGGGTAGCCGGTGGTGTCGATATGTTGTTTGGCGACATCCTTGGCAATAATCAGATCTTTGCCAGCTTGGCGTTGAATGGGGAAATCTCCGATTTTGGTGGCACGGTGGCCTATATCAACCGGAAGAGCCGCATCAGTTGGGGCGCGTATTTGTCGCATATTCCCTACCGGAGTCTGCGTCTCAATTCTAATACGATTGATACGTTACAGATAGACGAAAATACGGGTATTCTGGCACAACGTTTGAATTACAATCTCAACCGCTTATTTGAGGATAAGATCGGTGCTTTCGCACAATTTCCGTTCTCTACCACGACGCGGATTGAAGTAGGCGGTTCTTTCTCACTGTACAGCAACAAGGTGGTGCAATACGACAATTATTACAATAGTTTCGGCCAGCTGATTTATCAGGAGCGGGAGAAACAAAAAGCGCCTCCGGGGTTCCTGCTGGGAACCATAGAAGCTGCATTGGTGGGAGATAACTCCTACTTTGGACTCACCTCCCCATTGGAAGGATATCGCTACCGACTGGCGGTTGAACGCTATCTTGGAGAATTTGAGTTTACCGGATTCACTGCCGATTATCGGAAATATTTGCGTCTCAGACCTGTGACTCTTGCTTTCCGGATGATGCACTACGGCCGCTATGGAGGAAACAGTGAACAACTGTATCCATTGTACGTAGGCAGTCCGTGGTATGTACGCGGTTACAACCTGTCTGATACAGAGCAAATCCTGTTGCAAAATGACCGGAGCTTTGAAGACCTGATCGGTAGTAAGTTACTGGTGGGTAACTTCGAGGTACGCCTACCATTTTCCGGACCGAAACAGTTGGCTTTGATCAAGTCGAAGTTCTTGCTAACCGACCTCAATTTCTTTGTAGACGGGGGTATGGCCTGGACCAAAAATGATCAGCTCACTGGCGATATCTACCAGCTTGATGGTGAAGGAAATCCAAGGATTGATCCACAAACTGGAGAACCCGTGGTTCTTTATGGCAGTGTGAAGCCCGTCTTTAGTGCCGGTGCGTCTGTGCGGATCAACGTATTTGGCGCTTTGATTCTGGAGCCTTATTATGCGGTACCGCTACTGAAGGAGACCAAAGGCGTATTTGGGGTAAATATTATACCTGGATGGTAGTTTTTGGCGCGGAGACAATGGGGGCAATAGAAACGTAGAGTGAGTTGTTATTTCGTTAGAAGAATCTTTGCCAGCAAATCCGAGCTCCAAACAAGCTCTCAGTTGTAATCTAAACCTTAACGTGTCGAGATTTTTCATCCTCAAAAGAGGTGGAGTTCTTCCGAAGAATTTGGAGTGACTCCATCTTTTTATTTAGGGGCCTAGGTAAAGCTATGCGCCCAATAAATCAACAACGCCTGCACCGGCAACCTCAGCAAGGTAGGCCAGGTTGTTTTTCCTTTCCTTTTGGCTTTTTGATAATGGAATACATTCGCTGGAAAAATGGCGATGAGCAAGGCGATGATTCCATAGGCGGCATAACTGGTCAGAATGGGTATCAAAAGGGAAATGCCCAGTACAATTTCGATGATGCCGACCAGAATGTTGACCTTATTTGGCATGGGAACCCAGGGTGGGGTAATGGCCAGATAAAACTTCGGCATGCGGAAGTGATTGAATCCGGCCAAGATGTAGATCGCGGCCATAAGGAGGAGACTGACTTGGTGTAGTTGCAAAATTTACGGATTATTTGACAGCAAATATGACTTTGTAACTGAAAATGATTTCCTGATAAGGCAAGGGTTTCATTCCATTTACTTTCCTGACAAATTCATCAATACCAATTTGGTCGGTTGAAAAACCTCGTTTTAATAAGGCCTCCAATCCTCCTTGGCTCAGGGCAATGCCGATCAGCAATTCCTTATCAAAAGGCTGTCGTTTGTGAAACGAAGCTTCGGTGACATAACGAAAAACCTGACTCTTGCGCACATTCTTGGCATGCTGGTCCTTGCGCCACTTATGGGCAATCGTTTCACCGAGGTCGTTAGTAATTTGATCTACCTTCCGGAATAGATCGCGGTAAGCCGTTTCATAACTGGCATTGACTAAAGGCGGCCACTCCACATCGTAAATGCATAAAACGCCATGCTTTTGCAATAAGCGGTCAATTTCCGCCAGGGTGCTCTCCGGCTCCATCCAGTGGAAGGACTGTGAGCAGGTCACCAGATCAATAGAGCCATTGGGTAGTGGAATTTCATTAGCGAATGCCTGCAAATAGGTTATGGAATCATTATCCTTGACTTTTTGACGGGCCACCTTAAGCATCGCCTCACTGGGTTCTACCCCGATGATTTTTTCAGCGGAAGACTGCCAGGCCAGCGTTGAAATGCCGGTGCCACACCCCAGGTCGAGGAGCTGTTTGGCCTGCTTTTTGTTTAAATAGTTGAGACTTTGGTGCAGAATAACGTCGGGTGGTGTAGGGCGAAACTGGTCGTAGACTTGGATGTATTTTTCGCCAGAAAAACGTTTGGCATTGAGTTCAAGATCAGGGTTGACAGTGCTCATGACTTGAATGTTTTGGTTCTTTGACCACAAAAATCATCAAAGAACGATGGTTTTTTAAGAAAACATCAATGTTTAAGAAAAAGATGATCCAAAGGGGATATATCTACTCGTATATACCTTTACCTGCTGGTTTTTCGTTATAAACTAAGTGCTTGTTGAAGATCGCCCCTCAGATTACAACAGGTATTTAGGTTGTTATCATTGATTTATTTGGCCCAGGAAAATGAAAACGAGTACTACCCTTATCGTGTGTCTATGCTGGTCCTTGAGTGTTTTCGCCCAGGCCCCTAAGGGTATGGAATACCATCCCAATATTGTGCCCAATCCGGGGTTTGAAGCTTATTCAGCGCCTCCAATCGGATGGTTTTACAACGGACAGCATTTCACGAAAGTGATGAAATACTGGTCTTCTGCCACGGCTGCTTCGCCGGATGCTTTTGGTCCTCGAGTGCGTGTTCCGGCCAGCTGGGAAGAGAAGGACTTTGGAAAACAAACGGCCCATGGGGGCAGCTCTATGGCGGGTATTACGGTGTATGGCTGTGAGGAAGGCAAGTCGCATTGCCGGGAGTATGTACAGATAGAATTGATGGAACCTTTGGTGATTGGTCAGGATTACTACGCCGAATTTTGGGTGAGCCACTTGCCGCGATCTCTGCAAGTAAATAACCTGGGTATGTATTGCTCTACGGAGATGATCGACTTGAAAACGGATGATCAGCTGACCTTCAAACCGCAAATCAATACCGATTATATTGTCGATTGTAAAAATAACCGCTGGGTGAAAATTGCCGGCCATTTTCAGGCAACCACCGCTGCCAATTATCTACTGATCGGTAATTTTTTCCCAGATAGTCTGACCGAAAAACGCAGCATTTGCGACAACTTCTTACCCTTTGCCTACTATTATATTGATGATGTTTTGCTCAGAAAAAAGGAACCGATCCTACCGGTGCCAGTGAGCGAAGACGACCTTACTTTAATTAAAGTGGAGGAAGGCAAGCTGGTGCGGCTGAAAAACATCTTTTTCGAAACCGATCAGGCTGAACTTCTTCCTCGTTCTTATCTGGAGCTGAAGAAGTTGTTACAGATTATGCAAGAAAACCCCAATATGGTCATTCAAATCAATGGCCATACCGATATCCGTGGCGACAACCAATACAACCAAGGCCTTTCGGAACGGCGCGCGAAAACGGTCGTACAATTTTTAATTGATAATGGCATTGCGTCAAATCGTTTATCGTACCGTGGCTATGGCAGTACGGTACCCATCGCTTCCAATAATTCTGATGACGGCCGACAGCTCAATCGGCGGGTGGAGTTTTTGATTTTGAAGAAATAGAGGGGCAGAATGCGGATGGCGGCTTGTAGCTTTACTCCCCTTTACCATTTTGCCAATCCCCTTTTTACAGCGCTGTACCTTGTTTTAGCAATTCCACAAATTCATATACATCCATAAAACGATTATAGAGTGGCACGGGGGCTACCCGGATTACGCCGCCGCCGGCGCCAAATAAGTTGTCTTCCCGCCAGTCGGAAATGACGCCGTTATCGTTGAGGAAATCGAATAGGGCTTTGCCGTTTTTTCGGGCATAAATGGATAGCTGACAGCCCCGCTGTTGTGGATCAGAGGGGGTGAGAATTTGAAATAGTTTGGCCTCCGGATCCAGGTTCTTGAGTAAAAACTCCAGATAGGCAGTAAGTTGTTCACTCTTTTGTCGTAAGGCGGGTAATCCTACCTTTGCGAATAGATCCAAACTAACTTTATGGGCGGCAAAACTAAAAATTTGTGCGTTGCTCAATTGCCAACCTGCCGCGCCTTTCATCGGGATAAATCCCTTACGCATTAGAAAACGGCTTTCTTCATCGTGCCCCCACCAGCCTGCAAAACGGGGTAAGTCGGGCCGATTGGCGTGTTTTTCGTGCACAAAGACACCCCCCGGGCCGCCCGGACCGGAATTGAGGTATTTATAACTACACCATACCGCAAAGTCTACCTGCCAATCGTGCAATTGAAGCACCACATTTCCCGCAGCATGAGCCAGGTCGAAGCCAACCTGTGCCCCCACTTGATGGCCTGCTTCAGTAATGGATTTTAAATCGTAGTATTGTCCGGTAAAATAATTGACGCCACCAAATAGGACCAATGCTGTGCTATCGCCGTGCTGCTCAATGGTGGCCAGAATATCCTCCAAACGCAAGGTGGTTTCGCCTTCCCGTGGAGCCACTTCGATAATGGCTTGCTCCGGGGCAAAGCCGTGAAAGCGTACCTGACTTTCCATGGCGTACTGGTCTGAAGGAAAAGCGCCTGCCTCCATGATGATCTTGTAGCGGCTCGGCGTAGGTCGGTAAAAGCTGACCATTAGTAAGTGTAGGTTGGTAGTCAGCGTATTCATGACCACCACTTCATCGTGTTTGGCACCCACTACGGCCGCAGATTGCTCTTGCAAAAAACGATGGTAATACATCCAAGGCAGGTCGCCATTAAAATGGCCTTCTACGCCATATTGACGCCAGTGTGCCAATTCCTTGAGCAAGGCTTCTTCTACCCCTTTGGGCTGTAAGCCAAGGGAATTGCCGCAAAGGTAAATTGTATCACGGCCTTCGTGTTGTGGAAAATAAAATTGCTGGCGGTAATCGCGAAGGCTATCCTCCGCATCGAGTTGACGAGCGCAACTTTGGTCAGGACTAAAATTCATCTAAGAAGGATAAAGATTTCAAAATAAACTTCCCTGTCGGGCAAAACTCATAGGATTTTCCAATTCCAATAGTCGCCGCTTCATATCCAGGCCATAAAAATAACCATGTAGATCGCCATTTTTGGCAATGACCCGATGGCAAGGTACGACAATGGGTAGCGGGTTGTGATGATTGGCCAGGCCAACTGCACGTACCGCAGTAGGATTGCCAATTTGATCCGCAATTTTGGAATAACTGGTCGTTCGACCGTAAGGGATTTTGAGCAATTCGCCCCAAACCGCCCGGTTGAATTCCGTGGCATCACCCCAGTCCAACGTGAGGTCAAAAGCTTGCCGCTGGCCTTTGAAGTATTCATCTAGCTGCTGCACACAATCCTTTAAAACTTTTGGGATGGGACCCGCCGGACAAGGTTTTTTGTTGACCAGTTTGATAGACTGAATACCCAGGCTACTGCCTTTGATCTCGAAACAGCCGAAGGAGGAGTAATAATGCGTGGTTTCCAGCATAATCCTTTGGTTTGGAACGATCCAAAGATAGTCAATTCATCTCCATCTCCTGCACCTTTCTGCGCAAATCGCGAATCAGGGCTTCTTCCCTTGGTTCGATAATGAGTTCGATGCGCCGGTTGAGTTTTCGGCCTTCCCTTGTTTCGTTAGAGGCGCGCGGAGCAAACTCTCCCTTTCCGGCAGCCATCACCTGATTGCGGGTCATGTCAAATTCTTCGGTGAGCATTCTCACTACGGTAGCCGCCTCCAGCACGCTATAATTCCAATTATCTTTATAGCTGGATGGAGGTTCCTTGGTATCCGTATGGCCGATTACCGTGACATACATGCCCGGATATCCGGAGAGTACCTGAGTGATGATGCCGAGTATTTCCTCTCCTTCTTTTTGTATGCGTGTCGTACTGCCGGAGTGAAATAAGTCATCGGTAGTGAGGGAAATGATGCCTTTGCCTTTCTCAAAACTAAGGCTGTAGGCTTCCGAGTTGAATTTACTAAGGGCATTTTGTAAGGTAGCAATGAGGGTTTCCGTGCGTCGATTGCGAATATCGATAATGGTATCCACATCGCTGAGTAGTTGTTTGAGCCGTGCAATTTCCGCATTTTTTTGCTGGATGGTGGCCCCCAGGGTTTCCTGTTGGTTGGCCGCCTGAGAGTTCTTGCCCTCTAGTTCATCAATTTTAGACTGGAGCTTATTTTGCATGGCCGCCAGGGCAATGTTCTCACCCTGGCGTACAGCTAATTGAATTTTTAATGTGTCTATTTCTTTTGTGGCCCGGTTGATCTGGCTGGCTAATCTGGCCGATTGCTGTAGGTGCGCAGATTGTAGCTCGCTGACAATTTTCAGGTGCTTCTTTTTGCTAATACACGAAGGGAGAAGAAGCAACATTCCCGCGAGGGAAAGTCCATAAAATAGCAGTTTCATAGGTGTTTGTTTTAAGTCAAGAGTTTGCTTATTGCAATCGGAAGCTGGTTGCCCCCAGCAACCCAATATCCGTGAAGACAGAAGCACGATAGTATCCCGCCTTCAGTTTTTCAGCCAAATCATGAGTAAACGTAATTCTTTGATTGGCCTCAATACTAATCTCTTTGGCTTCGGCTGCAATGAGATCCGTTGGTTGCCCATTGACGGTTACCCGGGCTTCAATAGGATTTTCCAAGGTGATTGGCGTGGCCTTTTCATCGGTAATCACCAGGTAAAGCGGTCTTACGCCGTGGTATTTTTCCGGTACATTGGTCAGGTCAAATGTTGTTTTGATACGACGCGCGCGACGAGACTTTGCGGTAGCTTTTGAACTTTTCTTTTCCAATTCTACTTGGAAGGCACTGGCCTTAAAGTTGGCCAAAGTCAATCTTTTTACCTCATCCTGAATCATGGCGTTGAGGTTGTTTAGCTGGCGGTTCTCTTGCTGAGCTTGCCCAAGATCTCTTTCCAAGACTCCGGTGACGGTGCGCAACGAATCATTCTCAGCCTGGAGTGCATTAATGTTAGACTCCAACGCCGTTTTAGTGTCAATCAAGGCCTCAATTTCTGCGCGAAGGTTGTTGATCTCAGAAGCTGATGATCGTTTTGCCGCCTTAAGGGCCTGGATTTTATTAGCAATTTCTTCCCGAGCTTCGGTCAAAGAGCCTTCCAATGACTCATTTTCTGCCGCTAACCCGTCGAAAGCGATCTGCAAGCTATCAATATCGCTCTCCAGTTTGGTTTTTAATTCATTTAAACCGTCTAGTTCCATGGAAAGCTGTTCCTTCTCGGAAATCAATTCTTTCTTATCGCTGTTGAGGCGAAAGCCCCAAATGCCAGCGCCAATCAATAGAATGCCAAGTACAACTGCAAGGATGATAAGACCCTGTTTGCCGTTCATAAGTTTAAGTGTTTTGGTTTTTCAAAAAAAATCAATCTATACAACGATTAGACTAATACATTTAATATTGTCACATCTACTGAATCGTTTTTTTTGCAAAATAATAAAATTTAAGTGCCAAATATAAAGGATCGAAGGACTAATGCCTGCAATATATTGATAGAACACCATTAATAAAGGGGGGGGCATTGACTGATGAAAAGGAGAAATCACTTATCAGCGCTCAATTTCACCTCAATTGTGTCGCAACATCAGAATTGGCTAGGCTACAATACAAGAATGTATTGCTAGTAGGTGTATGTGGGCAATGGTATGCAAATTACTCCTTTTTGTATTTAGAATCAAATGCAATAAGGCCGAACCGAGAATGTTTTACATCATAACAGCAAAAAAGATAGTCGCATGGAATGAAATTTGCAGTCTGCACTAAGAGTGGTTGTTGGCCAACCATTCAGAAAAAATTGTTTCTACCTGCGGATTGTTCTTCCAATTTTCTTCGATCTGATCCAACGCCAGAATGCGTTCAAACAATTGGTCTTGTGCGGCGCCGGCTGCCCAGGCTTCACTATAGGGCAGGTGACTAAAAGTCACCATGGAGTAAATGGGCAAAAACTTTCCGGGATATTTGTCTTGCAGGTGGGCGGCGATCTTTTTGCGTAGCAAAAATAACGGATCGGCCACCAGGTCTCTCATCTCTACAAAATTGCGTAGCGCCAAATCGGCGATGGCATTGGCATCCTTGACCCGTTCTCTGCTAAACGTCGGAATGATCCGCGACCAGTCTTCTTGGTGCTCATCCATCATGTCATCCAGAATGGTACAATCCTCAAATCCTGAGTTCATCCCTTGTCCATAAAAGGGAACAATGGCATGGGATGCATCCCCGATGAGCAATACCTGGTCTTCGAAATGCCAGGGACTACAGCGAACGGTAACCAGGTTGCCGGTGGGGTTTTCTTGGAAATCCTGAATCAAATCAGGCATTAGTGCTTTGGCGTCGCTGAAATTTTGCTCAAAAAAGGTATTGATTTGATCTTCTGTTTGTAAATGCTCAAAGGCTGCTTCGCCTTCATAAGGCAGAAATAGGGTGCAAGTAAAGCTGCCATCCGGATTGGGCAGGGCAATCAGCATATAGTTGCCGCGAGGCCAAATGTGCAAAGCATTCTTTTCAATGAGATGTTGTCCATTTGAGCCGGGGGGAATATGCAGTTCTTTATAGCCGTATTCCAAGTATTTTTGTTGGTAATCAAAACGCGGTAGCCGCTGTAAGCTGTATCGCACTGCCGAAAAAGCGCCATCGGCACCAAAGATCAGATCGGCGGTGGTGGTGATGGTTTGCCCCGCCTTTTTATCCTTGAATTGGATTGTCTTTTTCCGAGTATCAAAACCCTGACAAGGGTGGTTGAAAAAGTAAGTGATATTGTCGTATTGACTGCCCAGTTGTAACAACTCCAGGTTGAGTCCACCGCGAGAAACCGAGTAGATGGCCTGATTTTCTTTGCCGTAAGGCTGAAACGTCAAATTCCCCTGTTCGTTGTGCATCATGCGGCCACGCATGGGAATGGCATTTTCCTTGATTTTGTCAGCGATGCCGGCTTTTTGCAAGGCCTTCCAGCCACGATCACTCATGGCGAGATTGATTGAGCGGCCTCCGACAAAACCCGCCTGACGCATATCGTCGCGGCGTTCATATACTTCGACCTGATAGCCCCGTTGAGCCAATAAAATGGCCCATAAGGAACCCACTAGTCCTGCCCCAACAACGATCGCTTTTTGATTTTTCTCCATAAAACATTAAAATAAAAACCGCAATGCAATGAGTTGGCTAAATAGCCCAACCAGATAACCGCCATATAAATCTGCTGGTTCATGTGCCTTGAGAATTAGACGGCTGGAGCCAACTAAACCGGCCAAAATAAGAACCACCATCAGTAGCATGGTCATATTCATTTGCACAGCACCGATCACCCAAAAATTGATGGTAAAGGAATCGGTCACATAGCTGAACATGAACATGGTGATGAGCACCATGCCTACCAATCCACCCATGCCCACTGCATGTGCACTGATTTTAGTGAAAATATTGATAATGAATGCCAGAAATAAACCGATGACTGATCCCAGCACAAACATGGCGTAGGCCGTCGGAATTTGTTGGCTATTGAAGGCATTCCAGAATATCCAGGTGTAAAAGAGACCGGTAATGATATATGGCCCGATGCGTTCCTGCTTGTCTTTCATCTCCATCGACTCAATCATGCCCAGAAAACGCAGCATGGAAATGGAGAAGAATGGAATGAAAAAAGAAGATAAAAAAATGCGCAAAACCAGCAATTTACTGCTCGGCTCACTGATGTCGCTCACGCCAAAGAGATAGGGATTGATGAGCAACAACAAAATCAACATATAGGTCAAGATCAAAAGTGGATGAAAAATGACCGAGACGACATAAGCGATGGATCGCAACATAGCTTGTAGTTATTAGACTTGTTTCACAGAAATCATGATGGGGTTAAATTTGCTCTTTTCATTCCATATTATGCCTTTTTTAAATCACTAAGTTATGGCATAGCTCTTTCCCAAAACCTGTGTATGGTCGAAAATAGCGAAGTTTCCCCTTTCTGCCCCAGTGCCACAAATCTATTCTATTTAAATACGTCCACAAAAGTAAAAGATTTTCCATCAAACAAGCCTTTGTCGCTTAGTTTCAGTTCTGGAATCACCAGTAGCCCCATAAACGAAAGGGTCATGTAAGGCGCTGTCAAGGTACAGCTCATCTGTTCTTTTACATGTTGATCGATGCCAGCATAAAGTGAGGCAATCTCATAACCATCAGCGGGACTCATGATCCCGGCCACTGGTAATGGCAATACCTGTTCTTGGTCATCATAAACCGCAGCAATGCCACCTTGATGGCGAATGATGGCATTGACGGCGGCACAAATCGATTCAGGGGTAGTACCAACCGCTATAATGTTGTGAGAATCGTGTCCCACACAAGAAGCAATGGCTCCTTTTTGCAGGTTGAAACCATTGATAAACGCCAGGGCAGGGGCAGCTTCCTGATAGCGGTTGACCACGGCCATTAATAGGATATCCTGACCCAGATTAGGCATAGCCAATCCTTCTGCCACCGGAATGGTTGCGGTATATTGCTGCGTCACAATTTCGCCGTCGATAGCTTTGATGACGTTGACTTGATTGGATGCGGCTTTTAGCTGAAAATCTTCTGGTTGTTTTTGCTGGACATTAAATTGGTTGATGACTTTGGCTTCGCTATGTGTAATCAGACTTTGCCCATCCCCGGCCACTTTCCGTCCATTGATATAGGTTGCCACAATCTTAAATTGTTCCAACTCTTGGGTGATAATAAAATCAGCAGGGTCGTCTGGTCGAAGTAGCCCGACCTCCAAACCATAATGTAGCACCGGATTGAGGCAGGCAGCACGTAGTACATCAAACAATTCGCAACCATGGGCCAATGCTCGGGCCGCCAACTGATTGATATGGCCCACGATCAAATCATCGGGGTGTTTGTCGTCAGAGCAAAACATAATGTGTTCTGGAAATTGTGGCAACAAATCGATTAGGGCATTGAAATTTTTAGCGGCGCTACCTTCGCGAATCAAGACTTTCATGCCTTGCTCTAGCTTGTCCAGCCCTTCTTCGTAAGTAAAACATTCGTGGTCGGTGCTGATACCAGCGGAGATGTATTTTCTGGCATCCTCTCCACGCAGGCCCGGGGCGTGACCGTCGATGGGTTTTCCTGCTTTTTTTGCGGCATCCAGTTTGCGATACACCTCTTCGTCATGATATAATACGCCGGGATAATTCATCATTTCTGCCAGATAACGAATCTCTGGCAGGGCCAATAATTCGGCAACAGCCGAGGCATCAATGATCGCACCAGCAGTTTCAAAATTGGTTGCCGGTACACAGGAGGGGGCACCAAAGTTGAATTTGAAGGGCGCTTTTTTACCATTTTCGATCATATAGTGCACCCCTTCTACCCCCATCACATTGGCAATTTCGTGTGGATCGGAAACGGTGGCTACGGTGCCATGCACCACGGCCAGGCGAGCAAACTCCGAAGGCACTAGCATAGAGCTTTCGATGTGTACGTGAGCATCAATGAAACCAGGCAAAATATATTGGTTGTCTACATTCTCCGCAGATTGCATATCCACAATCCGTTGACCGTCCACAGTGATGACTCCTTTAAAGATTTTTCGATTGATGACATCGACGATTTTTCCGCTTACTTTCCACATGGGTTTAGATTTTATGATGGAGTCCCTGAATCTTTGTAAATTTGATCGCTTGTCTAAGAACCGGTAAATTTAAGCATCCTCTAATTACGGCTTCATGAATTTGGATAAAATCTTCTTCACTATTGGTGGAATTGACATCACTATTGGCCATTTATTGGCTTGGGTAATAATGGTTGTCATGTTGACCTTGATTCATTTTTTTTTGATTCGGAGATTATTACCAGATTATTTTCAGAAAGAAGAGGTCAGCAATGGTAAGGAAAAAAGGGTGCGATGGCTGATTTTGTCTAGTTTGGTGACCATTTTCATTATCGCCAGTTTTACCTTGGTAGAATTCGACTATTTTTTCCAAATTAATGAGCGCCGGTCACTTGCGTTATCCATACTTTTTAAAATATTCTTGGCCATACAGCTGACCAGAATTTTGGACTGGCTACTTTCGGATGTACTAGCCAGGAGGTATACTCGAAGTAGGGGGTTATCTACGGAAGCTGCTCAGGAACGCCTGTATTCTTTCGATCAGGCCAGTGGCATGGTCAGACCGTTTATTTATACACTAGCTGTCTTATTGTTAGTGTATAAATTCAACCTCAATTTTGTACTGTTTACTTATCCCAATTCAGTGGCTACGGAGGGGGATAGATCCTTTTATTTTTCTATGGTCATTGTGGCTCTGCTCATCTTTTTTGGGGCCAGACTACTCAATTGGATGTTGATTCAACTCGGATTGGCCACCTATTACCGTCGACATGAAATCAATATTGGTACCCAGTATGCCATCAACCAGCTGGTACAATACTTCCTTTTTGTCATTGTGGCTTTGATTTTATTGCAATATGTTGGCATTAAACTGACCGTGCTTTGGGGGGGGGCTGCAGCTTTATTGGTGGGTGTTGGCCTGGGATTACAACAAACATTCACTGATCTGATATCCGGACTCATCCTGTTATTCGATCGCTCCGTGGAGGTAGGGGATGTGGTGCAAATTAACGAACTGATTGGAGCTGTTAAAAAAATTGGTATTCGGACTTCATTGGTAGAGACCTGGGATGGCATTACGGTGATCGTTCCTAACTCCAAGCTGCTGAACGATTATGTCATCAATTGGAGTCATTATTCCAAGCGTGCCCGTTTTCACCTGAAAATTGGCGTGGCTTACGGCTCCGATACACAGTTGGTCAAAAAGCTACTGCTACAGTCGGCAAGTGGGCATGATAAAATATTGAAGCGGCCCTTCCCCATAGTGCGCTTTGTCGATTTCGGTGATTCTTCCTTGGATTTTGAATTACTTTTCTGGGCGAAGGATCTCCCACACATTGAAGAAATCAAGAGTGACCTACGTTTTGCCATTGATCAGCTCTTCCGCGAAAATGAAGTGACGATTCCTTTTCCGCAGCGAGATGTGTGGATAAAGAAGGAGGAATAGCCGAAAAGATGTTCCAAAACCTGTAATTTTCGCTGCTAAAGCACCACCTCCAAATATGCACTTAGCAAACAATCATTTAATTTTTCTTTCACTTTTTTGCTTGTCTGTTAATGTACGATGCAATAAGAGGTCACCGGCGGCATTTTCTAGTTTAAAAACCTCCATTGCCTTCAATCCCTATAACACCCGTCGGGCCAATGAAATCTTAGGTTTCCAATAGCTGGATTTGGTAATATTGTCGATCACGACGCCGCGAGAGGTGCTGTGGATGACAGTGATGCCATCACTGTCATTACTGACGATCATGGAAACATGGAATACCCGACTGGCCGGGCTGCGTCGGAAAAAGATGAGGTCTCCGGATTTGGCTTCTTTGATCGGGATTTTTTTGCCGATATCCGCTTGGGTTTTGGAGCTGGTCGGTAAGGTCACATCAAATTCCTTCATGACGTAATAGGTGAAACCAGAACAATCGAATCCTCGGGGATCGCGACCGGCATATTTATAGCGGGCCCCCAGGTACTTTTTGGCATAAGCCACCACATCTTGTCTTAGACGGTCTTCTTTACTAGAAGCACTGCTGCTGGTTCGGGGGGTGGTGTCACCATAATCACCGGTTAGAACGGCGCATTGGGAGAAACAAACACCCAAAAAGATCATAGGGAGAAGGTATTGAAGCCTAAATTTGGACATGCGATGTTTGGATTTACTACGATTCTATTTTTGTTTTCCCATCTTATTTGAAAGGTAATTCAACTTAAAAAAGCACCCTATTAACGAGCCTGGCAGGAAGAATATTATTTCGACAAATATTCTTTGACAAAATTTTATGGAAAAGGAGATCCTTGATTAGGGAGTGGATCAACTTTTTGAAGTTCTTTGAGAATCAATTGACTCTAATCGATGATCTTAAATGGATCCTGATCGGCCAGGAAGGCCAGCTTTTTGCGAAAAGTTTGCTGGCTGGCGTAGTTGAGCTGCAAGGTATAGGCACCTTCTTGTTGGGTGACTTGTAGCAGGGAGTCACCGGCATAATCGATGGCAAGTGAGTCGCCGGTGTACTTTAATCCATTGCCGTCTTCGCCAATGCGGTTGAGACCGATGGTATAGGCTTGGTTTTCAATAGCGCGGGCAGTAAGCAGGGAAATCCAAGCCTTGCGCCTGGCTTCCGGCCAATTGGCAACGTACAAGAGCAAATCGTATTGATGTGTATTGCGGCTCCAGACCGGAAATCGCAAGTCATAGCAAATTAATGGGCAAACCTTCCATCCATTGAGTGTGGCAATCAGCTTTTTATTACCTGGTTGGTAATCACGGTCTTCCCCGGAAAGGGTAAAAAGGTGCCGTTTATCATAAAAAAGCGATTGGCCATCAGGCTGCATCCAAATAAGGCGATTATAAAAGGCCCCATTTTCAGTAACAATAAGACTTCCGACAATTACAGCGCCAGTTTGTTGTGCTTTTTCCGCCATCCAGCCAATGGTAGGACCAGTGGGGGCTTCGGCCAGCGGTTTTGGCTGCATGCTGAAGCCCGTGGAAAACATTTCCGGCAAAATGATGAGGTCTGTTTTCCCGTCAAGGGTGGCAAGGTGTTGATCAAAGCGGTGCAGATTGGCGCTTTTGTCTTCCCAATCTAATGGCGCCTGAATTAAAGTGACGGTTAAATCTTGCATAGCCACAAACAATGAAAGAGGTGCAGGAAACCCTACACCTCTTTGGTTGATTTTTTATTTCGTCTATCTTAAGCTGATTATTCTTCAGCCGCAGTTTCTTCTTCTTCAGCGTCGCCAGCTTTTGCCGCAGCAGTAGAGGCACTACGCAGTGCACGTGGGATTTCAACAGTTGCTACTGGAATACCAGCAGAACTCATGATTTCAATACCCTCACCAGGATCAATATCGCGAACCCGGACAGATTGTCCCAATTCCAATTTGGAAACATTTACGGTAAGGTGATCTACCAAGTTTTTCGGAGTGGTTTTAATCTTTACCCGGCGCAGGTTCTGTTGTAGCTTACCTCCCAATCTTACACCAGGGGAAGTACCCGTAAATGTAACTGGAATTTCTACTTTCACTTTACGGCCATCTTCCAAGGCCAAAAAGTCGATATGGCGGATATCATCCGTTACTGGATGATATTGGATATCTTTCAGGATAGCAGTATAGTTTTTCCCTTCTACTTCGATCTCTGCCAATTTGAAGTCAGGAGCATAGATCAAATCTCTCACTGCACTTGGTCTAACTGAGAAATGAGTAACCTCAGAACCGCCGTATAGAACACAAGGGATTAATCCTTCACTTCTTACAGCTTTGGTCGCTTTTTTACCCAGATCTTCCCGAACTGTTCCGGTGATTGAAACTTTTTTCATGACACTAAGTCTTTTATCTTTTTCTAAAAACGCACGCAAAGATAGCTATCTTTCTGAATTATTCGGAGAATAGCCATAAAATTTTACAAAAAAAGATCGCTTTAACCTTCAACAAACAAAGCTGAAATAGAACGGTGTTCGTGCGTGTTGCGAATAGCCCTGGAAAAGAGCTTGGCCGTGGATAAGATTTTGATCTTTTTGGACATCTTTTTTAATGGAATTGTGTCGCAAATAATCACTTCATCCAGCTTGGAGTTTTCTAAGTTTTCGTAGGCTGCACCGGAAAGCACCGGATGCGTACATAATGCCCGAACACTTTTAGCCCCATTTTCCAAGATGGTCTCTGCGGCCCGGCAAAGTGTACCGGCAGTATCAACCAGGTCATCAACCAGAATCACATCGGCATCCTTTACATCACCGATAACGGTCATGCTACTGACTTCATTGGCACGCTTGCGGTATTTGTCGCAAATGACGAGGCTTTTCTCGAAGTATTTGGCGTAGGTCCGCGCTCTTTTCACTCCTCCCACATCCGGTGAAGCAAAGAGTACGTTTGATAAATCTTTCTCCTGTAGGTAGGGAATATAGATGGCTTCACTTTTCAGGTGATCTACCGGGATGTCAAAAAATCCCTGAATCTGATCGGCGTGCAGGTCCATGGTCATGATGCGGTTAGCACCAGCAGCCTGGATTAGGTTGGCCACCATCTTTGCAGAGATGGGCACCCTTGGCTTGTCTTTCCGGTCCTGACGGGCATAACCAAAGTACGGAATTACTGCGGTGATGTAGCCAGCTGACGCGCGTTTGGCTGCGTCGATCATGAGTAGCAGCTCCATCAAGTTTTCGGTGGGGGCGAAAGTTGATTGTATGAAAAACACGTATGCGCCCCGTACCGATTCGTTGATGACTGGCTGCATTTCGCCATCGCTGAAACGGTTTACCTGAACATTGCCAAGAGGCTGTCCGTAAAAATCAGCAATTTTGTCAGCGAGATATCGAGAGTTGGTACCCGAAAAGAGTTTTACTTCTACCATTGTTTTAGTATTCTTTTCCTGCTTACTTCGCAAAAGTAAAAAGAATTAAACAGCTCTACTTCAAAATAGCTCCTTTTCCTTAGTTATTTTCTTCACAAAGAAGCAGTATGGAGCTTTTGGCCGATAAAACATTGCCTTTTGTCGAAGGTCTTTACCTTCTAATAGCAGATTACCTATTTTTACTTCGGTAGAGAATTGCTTTTATGAATAGTTTACTTCTTTTTGCAAACTGGTGGACACAAATGAGCGGGGTACGACAGTCCTTGTGGAGCCTTGCTATTGTAGCGACCTTGTTACTCTTGATCCTGGTGATCGCCAGTGTGATGGGGCGGCTCTATGACACAGATTCCGAGAAAGAGCAAAAGGAAAAAGAAGCAGTATGGATCAATGCTCGGTGGGTACTTACTTTCTTTGCTGTTTTTGCATGGGTCGGACTTCTCTTTTCCTATACTTCCATCTCGCTTAAATGGGGTTTGTTTATCTCCACAATAGCAGGTATTTTAGCAGCACTATTTTCCAGAAGAGTCGCTTCTCTTTTGCTGAACCATCCGCGGTTAACTGCGGGTTTTGAAGCCAATGATCTTCGCGAGTCTTTAGGTGAGGTGCTACAATCAATTCCCCCCCACCGCAATGGCTTTGGTAAGGTCCACTTGGATAAGAGAGGTACTCCTTTCGAAATTGAAGCGATCACCGCAGGTCAGGAATTGCCTTCGGGGGTTCCGATCAGAGTGATTGACGTCATTGACGGGCGGGTACTACTGGTAGAGCCCATCAGTGATGAACCGCTTCCCGGACAACGTCCGCCCCAGGCACCTCCGGGCCATAATGACTAACTTGCGGAATAGTCATCACCTTAATTATTCCTTACTATTTATGAAAGCACATCAACTACTTCTTTTCATTTGTATGATCAGTTCTACTACCCTTATGGCGCAACTCAGTACCGGGTTTGAAAAAAATAACAATACAACGGCCACCTATCAGGAGACCATCTCTTTTTATGAAAAACTGGCAGCAGCTTACCCGCAGCAACTGCAACTCACAACACACGGGGCCACCGATAGCGGTTTCCCATTGCATGTAGCAGTACTTTCCCTGGATGGTGATTTTGATCCGGCATCGATCAAGGCAAAAGATAAAACCATCATTTTTGTCAATAATGCGATCCATCCAGGCGAACCCTGTGGTGTGGAAGCCAGTAAATTGCTATTGAGAGATTACCTGACAAAAAAAGATTTGCAGGATCAATTGGCCAATGTGGTTTTAGTGGTCATCCCTCATTATAATATAGGCGGCGGTCTCAATCGCGGAAGTTTTAGTCGTGCCAATCAGGTGGGACCGGAACAATATGGCTTTCGGGGAAATGCTAAAAATCTTGACCTCAACCGGGATTTTATTAAGTGTGATAGTCGCAATGCCCAGACTTTTAATCAAATCTACAATCAGTGGCTACCGGATATATTTATTGACAATCATACCTCTAATGGAGCGGATTATCAATATACCATGACTTTGATTCCAACCCAACACAATAAATTACATCCCGTTTTGGCGGAGTACCTACAGCAAGAGATGCTTCCACGTCTTTACAGGGATATGGCCGCTCGAAATTGGGAAATGACACCTTATGTCTATGCCCGCAAAACACCCGATGATGGGATTGCAGGTTTTTTGGACCTACCCAGGTATTCCTCAGGGTATGCGGCATTGCATCATGCCTTGGCTTTTATCCCGGAGACTCACATGCTCAAACCTTTTCATGACCGGGTGATGAGTACCTATGCCTTTATGGATGTTATGGTGCAGGTTGCCCATGAAACTGGCAAGAACATTCGCGCCTTACGGCAAAAGGCCATTACGCAAAGCAAAGACCAGCGAGTTTTTGATCTTAACTGGGAATTAGACTTTTCCCAATCGGATACCATCCTATTTAAAGGCTACGAAGCTGGTTATAAACCGAGTGAAATTTCCGGACTTGATCGGTTGTATTACGATCGGTCCAAACCTTATACCAAGCCGATCCCTCATTTTAATAATTATAAGGCCACGCAAAGTGTAGAAAAACCAATTGCCTATATTATTCCGCAGGCCTATCAGGAGGTCATAGAGCGCTTGCGCTGGAATGGCGTGGAAATGTTTCAACTGCAGGAAGATGTGGCACCCGAATTAGAACGGTATTACATTCGCGAATACGAAACCACCAAAACGCCCTACGAGGGGCATTACCTGCATAGCCAGGTAAAGGTGGAAAAGCAAATACGCTCCCACAATTACTTCAAGGGAGATTATGTGGTGTATGTCAATCAGGCTGCCAATCGGTACATTGTGGAAACCTTAGAGCCTCAGGCCGCAGATGCTTTTTTTGCTTGGAATTTTTTTGATGGCATTTTGATGCAAAAGGAGTATTTCTCTGCCTACGTATTTGAAGACCTGGCCGCGGCCTATTTGCAGCAGCATCCGGAATTGAAGGAGGTATTGGACGCCAAAAGAGCGGCCGATCCCGAATTTGCCAAATCTGCTCGAGAACAGCTCAATTTTATTTACGAACGCTCCCCTTATTACGAACCCACCTACCAGCTTTATCCAATTGGCCGTATGGTGAAGGCCCAGAAATTACCTATTGAATAGGCGGTCGTGGGAGGCAATTGGAGTTCAGTGATTCAAAACATTTTGAATCAGGTATATTTATTTATCTTTGCGGCTTGATCCAATTGGAATTATTCATTCCAGTTATCTGTTGAAGTGTAGAAAAATAGGAATAGTAATGAAGGTATCCCTTAACTGGCTAAAGGATTATATTGATATACCGCTCAGCCCACAGGAACTAGGAGAAGTTTTGACCAGCACTGGTCTGGAAGTGGAAGGCGAAGAAGTTGTGGAAGCAGTGAAAGGAGGGCTCGAAGGAGTTGTGGTAGGAAAGGTAGAAACGTGCCAAAAACATCCCAATGCGGATAAGCTCTCACTAACCGAGGTCAATGTTGGCAATGGCTCGTTAATACAAGTCGTTTGTGGAGCGCCCAATGTGGCCGCCGGGCAAAAGGTATTGGTGGCAACTGTAGGGACGACCCTCTATTCTCCGGAAGGAGAGGCCTGGAAGATCAAGAAAGGTAAGATCAGAGGAGAAACTTCAGAGGGCATGATCTGTGCGGAAGACGAATTGGGCTTGGGAACCAGCCACGAGGGGATCATGGTCTTGGATGAAGCAGCTCCCGTTGGCATGCCTGCCAAGGAATATTTAAATCTTCCATCCGATTACGTTTATGAAATTGGCTTGACGCCCAACCGTTCTGATGCGACCAACCATATTGGGGTGGCACTGGATGTTGCGGCAGCGTTGCGGGTCCACCACGGCGCCAAGCAAGGGCTGCAATTGCCAAATGTAGATCAATTTAAGGTAGATAACAACAGCCTACCCGTCGAGGTGAAAGTTGAAAACACGGAGGCTTGTCCCCGATATTCCGGGGTGTCCATCAAAGGAGTGACTATCAAGGAGTCGCCCGATTGGCTCAAGCGTCGACTAGAGGCTATCGATGTGCGCCCTATCAATAATGTGGTGGATATTACCAACTTCGTATTGCACGAATTTGGCCAGCCATTACACGCTTTTGATTTGGATCAAATTACTGATAAAAAGGTGATTGTTAAGACCCTACCTGCCGGCACCATTTTCAAGAGTCTGGATGAGGTAGACCGCAAGCTCGATGCAGAGGATTTGATGATTTGTGACGGTGCGTCCAATGGCATGTGTATCGGTGGGGTGTTTGGAGGTATTAGTTCCGGCGTAACCGATAGCACAGTCAATATCTTCCTCGAATCGGCCCACTTCAATCCGAAATGGATTCGCCGCTCTAGCATGCGGCACAACCTACGGACAGATGCGGCTAAAGTTTTTGAAAAAGGCAGTGATCCCAATGTGACCATTCGCGCCTTGAAGCGAGCCGCTTTATTGATTAAAGAATTGGCCGGAGGGGAGATTGCTTCTGAGATTGTAGATATTTATCCCAATCCCATTCAGCCGGTGGAAGTGGAGGTCCGTTATGATAAAGTCAACAGCCTGCTTGGCATTAATTTGTCACCGGAAAAGATCAAGGAAGTGCTTACCGCCTTGGAGATGGATTTGGTCAAAGAAACCGAGACCACATTTACGGTAGCAGTGCCCACGAATAAGTCAGACGTGACCCGCCCAGCGGATATCATCGAAGAAATTTTGCGCATTTACGGCTTCAATAACGTGCCCATGCCTGGTAAAATCCGCACGGCGATGGCCATTAGTAAGCAACCTGATCCCAATGTAGTACGCAATGCGATTGGTGACATGCTGGCGGCCAACGGATTTTATGAAATGATGGCGGTTTCGTTGTCGCAATCACGGTATTACCAAAAGGTGCTTTCGAGTGTGCCCGAGGAAGAACTGGTGTATATCAACAATACCTCGAACATTCACCTCGATATCATGCGGCCGGAGATGCTGATCAGTGGTTTGGAGGCCATTTTGCACAACCAGAATCGCCAGCAAACGCAATTGCGGTTGTTTGAATACGGTTATTCCTACCGCAAAGTGGAAAAAGGGTATGATGAAGCGGGGCATTTAACACTCTTCATGACCGGAAAGCGGTGGGAAGAAAATTGGTTGACCGATGAAAAGGCCGAAACCAACTTTTTTACTTTAAAAGCTTTTGTGGAAAATGTATTGCGTCGTCTGGGTATTGAAAACTACCAGCAAAGCGAGTATCACGAGGAGCCATTTTCCTATGCTATGCACTACCATCGGGGGCCACAAACGCTGGTGAAATTTGGCAAAGTAGCGGGCAAAATTTTGCGCAATATGGACATCCGAATGGAGGTCTTTTACGCTGATTTTCACTGGGATGTCATCATGAAGGCATTGCGTAAGCACAAGATCACAGTGGAGGAAATTAACAAATATCCTTCAACCCGGAGGGATTTGGCATTAGTAGTTGAAAATTCAGTAAAATTTAGTGATATTGCATCGATTGCCGCAAAGGTTGGCAAGAAATTATTGAAAAACATTAATCTATTTGACGTTTACGTCAATGAGCAGCAACTCGGAGCCAACAAAAAGTCTTATGCAGTGAGCTTTACGTTTGAAGATCCCGGCAAGACGCTCAAAGATAAAGAGGTAGATAAAATCATGAATCAGTTGATTCAACAATATGAAACGCAACTGGCTGCCTTGATTCGGCGTTAATAGATTGATATTGAATGTATATTTTCACTATTGAGGTATGGATTTTTCCGATAAATTTGACAATATTGAGTTAAAGATCAGACAGTTGGCGCTCAAAATCGGGCGCTTACAGGAGGAAAATTCCAACCTTAGGAGGGAAAATGAAACCCTCAAGGCTGAAATAGATCGCCAAAAAGGAACGGTCGATGCCTTGAAAGATAAGCTATCGAAAACTCAAGGAGTATTGGAAGAACAGCGGGAAGGACAAACGGAGTATTCTAAGCAGCTTAAACAGCAAATTGATCAATACATTAGTGAAATTGACCGATGTATTGAGTGGTTAAACAACAACGATTAGCGTATGGACGGTCAAAATACCAAACAGATAACAGTACTGATAGCTGGTAGGCCGTATCCACTTAAAATTAAAGAAGGTGATGAGCCTACAATTCGCAAAATTGTTAAAGAAGTCAATGATAAAATTAATAAATTTCAGTTGACTTATGCCAATAAGGATAAGCAGGACTGCCTGTCAATGGCTATTCTGACTTATGCGGTAGATTACCACAAGAGTAGTCAGGCACAAAAAACCACTCAGCATCCCAATATTGTCGCTAAACTTTCTCAAATCGACGAAATGCTGGATAAGCTCTTGGTCTAACCTTTTCCAAGTCCCGCCTTGACATATTAACCATATTGTTAACCACGTATGCTGGATCAGAAGGATTTTCTGAAAGACTTCAGATCAGTATATACCGATATTCTGTGTTTGGGACCTATGGAGCTCAAACCTAAAAATATTGGATACAAACCTGGACCACCATGGATATAGGAATAGGTATAGGGATTGGATTAGTGGTCGGTGTCATTATTGGCTATCTCATCATGGACGCTATGGCGAAAAAGAAAGCAAGCGCCAAGGTTGAAGAGATGAACGCCAAAGCCGATCAGGAAATCAAAGAAGCCCGACTTTCTGCGCAGCGATTGATTGATGAAGCGCAGGCAAAGGCAGATAGAATGGTCTCCAAAGCGGAGATGCATAATGAAAAAATCAAACAGAAGAAAATTCAGGAAGCCAAGGATCGTTTTGCCCGCCTGAAATCCGACTTTGAACAACAGAAGTCGTCGCACATTGTGGAAATGAAAGACCGCGAAATAGAGGTCAAAACACAAGAGAATGAGCTGAAGCAAAAGCTGGAAAAGTTTGAGGATAAGGTGAAGTGGCTCGATGGCCAAAAGCAGGAACTCGAACAGAAAGAAACCGATATCAAGGTGATTCGTGAAAATTTGGATACGCAGCTCAAGATCGTGGCGAAGAAGAAGGAAGACCTGGACAACGCCAACGAGAGAAGAATCAAGGAGTTGGAATCTATTGCCAAACTCAGCGAACAGGAAGCGAAAGATATGTTGCTCGAAGCCGTGAAAGCCAAAGCGGAAACCGATGCCATGGCGGTCATCAAGGAAACGATTGAAGAGGCAAAAGTAACGGCCAACAAAGAAGCGAAAAAAATTGTCATCCAAACCATCCAACGGATGTGTGCGGAATATACCATTGAAAATACCGTCTCTGTATTCAACCTGGAATCAGATGATCTGAAAGGCCAGATCATTGGCCGCGAAGGCCGGAATATCCGTGCTTTGGAAGCGGCTACCGGTGCAGAAATTGTAGTAGATGATACTCCCGAAGCTATCGTGATCTCCAGTTTCGACCCGATTCGTCGGGAAGTCTGCCGCTTGTCGCTTAAGCGCCTCGTTGCAGATGGTCGTATCCACCCGGCTCGTATCGAAGAGGTGGTCAACAAAACCAAGAAGCAACTGAATGAGCAGATTGTCGAAATTGGTCAGCGTACCATGATCGAGCTGGACATTCACGGTTTGGATCCCTACCTGGTGAAGATGGTAGGCCGGATGCGTTACCGTTCTTCTTACGGACAAAACCTGCTCAAGCACTCCATCGAAACGGCTAATCTTTGTGCCGTAATGGCCGCAGAAATGGGCCTCAACAACAAGCAAGTCAAACTGGCCAAACGCGCCGGTCTCCTACACGATATTGGAAAAGTAGCAGAGGAAGAAAGCGAATTGTCGCACGCACTGCTGGGGATGGAACTTTGTAAGAAGTTTAAGGAAAATCCAGTGGTTTGTAACGCCGTTGGTGCTCACCACGACGAAGTAGAGATGAACAACATCATTTCTCCATTGGTACAGGCTTGTGACGCCATTTCCGGTGCCCGTCCAGGTGCTCGTCGCGAAATCCTGGAAAGTTACCTCAAACGGATCGGTGAGCTCGAAGAATTGGCCCTGAGCCACGAAGGCGTACAGAAGGCTTATGCCATGCAAGCCGGTCGCGAACTGCGGGTGATTGTAGAATCAGAAAAGGTAACCGACCAACATGCCGACGATCTGTCCTTTATGATCTCACAAAAGATTCAGGACGAAATGCAATACCCCGGGCAAATCAAAGTGACCGTGATTCGCGAAAAGCGGGCGGTGTCATTTGCACGATAAAAATAGAGAGATACAAAACCTTAAACCGGTGTCGAAGCAATTTGGCACCGGTTTTTTATTGGCTGTAAGCGAGGCAGAAAATTGTTTATTGTTTTCATTGAGACCTTATATTCAATTGCAGGGGCATCCCGATAGTCAAAGTTTGCAACTTTGACCCAATATGCTGGGAGGATTTTTAATCCGATGCCTCTTACAAAAAATGCATTTACACAGGCTCATAAGGTTTTCTAAATCGCAACGGAAAGTCCTCAAATATCCAAACATGCACTCAATTCCGCGAATCCGTACCCCACGACAATTTATTCCGCAGCGTTTCCAAAAATCCAACATCCTGCAATTCTACTAATCTGATCGGAAAATCATTCTTGCGAACGGCCAGTTGATAAGCCGAACTGATGGTTTCAAAACGAGAATCCAGTGTACAGAGGAAGTTTTCGGTACGGCCTTCCACTTCAAAGGAAATCACGGAGTCATCAGAGATGACGATGGGGCGCACATTGAGGTTGTGCGGAGCTACCGGCGTGATGACAAAATTGCCGGAATTGGGGAAGATGACCGGGCCGCCACAACTGAGAGAATAGCCGGTGGAGCCAGTTGGTGTAGCAATGATAATCCCATCTGCCCAATAGGAATTCAGATAGCCGCCGTTGATAAAGGTATGAATAGTAATCATCGAGGAGGTATCGCGTTTGAGTAGGGTGCAATCGTTGAGGGCGAAGGGAATATCACCAAAAATCGAGAGATTGGATTCGAGGTACAACATCTTACGCTCCTCAATGCGGTACATGCCCCGACCCAACAAAATGATGGCCTCCTTAATTCGCTTTTTTTCGATACTGGCCAGAAAACCCAGTCGGCCCAAGTTGATTCCGACAATCGGAACGCCGCTATCTCTAACGTGGGTCAATGCCTCCAGAATGGTGCCATCGCCGCCCATGGTAATGAAAAAATCGAATTTCTTCACGCTTAGATCAAGATACCCTTCAAAGACCCCCACATCTCGTGGAAAGTTGATTTTGCCTTCCAGTTGATCGAGGTAAGGCCCATAAACGTAGGTACTGATTTCCTCTTCGTGCAGGGCATCAAAAAGGGCTTGAATGTGGGGAAGGTCTTTATCTTTGGCGAGTTTACTAAAAACGACAACCTGCATACCGATGGGAGCTAGATGTTTGTGTTAAAATGTAAAAATAAACCTTTTTCCCCTAAATGGTTCATGCTGAACTCTACACGCAACACTTTATCGTAATAAAATACGAAATCCAGCCCGGGGCCGCCGCCCCAGAGCAGTTGCCGATTAAGGGGGTTGACATCCCCAAAATAGGGGTCATTGGCAATGCCGACATCATTGTTGAGCGTCATATACATGCGGATGGGCATTCTGCGAAAGGCCTTGATCGGTACCCATTTGCCGAAACTGAGTTCGGTACTGATCAGACGATACCGGACCACGGTTTTTAGCAGAGCCATATCCAGTCCATCGACGATGTAATACTCAAATCCGTGCAGGTTATTGCGCCCAAAACCAATGGCCCGGTAATCGATGAAAGGTTGCTTGTCGCGAATGAGAGACAACTTAAATTTAGGGGAGACGCTAAAGCTAAATTTGGGCGTTGGTGAAAAATAACGCGCAAAATCGGCCCAAAGCGTGAGGGAGTTTCGATCATTAAAAATGCCTATTCCGTCTTTATTCAGCTTGACCTCTAAGTAGCTCCCTTTTAGTGGATACGGCCTCGCGTCACGACGATCGTACAAAAAGCTGTATTCCAGCGCAAAAAAGCGGCTCAGATTTTTGCTATCACCAAAGAAGTTGGGGTTGAATTCCTCAACAATCAGGTTGTCAATGGCATATTGGCGATAAGCCAAACGCAAACGATGAAAAAGGTGATGCCCGGGGCGGTAACTCAACCCAAAGACGGTATTAAAGCGTTGGTACAAAAAGCGATCGGGGTCTTTGTAAAACTCCTGTTTGTTACCAATGGTGGCATAATTGGTTTCCCGGTTACGGGCAAAGTCAATCTCGGTATTGATGCCAATAGTTTTTGCTTTGTTGATGGCCGGCAAGTTATACTTCATGGAGTACGATCGGGTATATCCATACTTAGCGGTGAGTTTAAATTTGTCGCGGTGGCCGGTGAAATTCAGGTGGGTAAATTCAATGCCAAAATTGATGCGATCCAGGGAGCGTTGTTGTTCCACCCACCAGACGTTAAAATTCCGATCTACCAATTCGAGGATGGGCACCGGATAGATGTACCAGGTTTCTTCCACGGCGATGTGGATATGCACCTTGCTACTACTGCCTTCCCAGTTTTTAAAGGTGATATCTGCCCGCTGAAACAATCCCGTGTTCATGATCAATTGCTCGCTTTCTTCTAGGGTTTTACTGAGCTGGGAAAGCGGAATACTGTCGCCTTTGTGAAAACGCAACTCCCGAAATACTACATCCGACTGCGTGCGGCGATTGCCCTCAATACTGATCTCGTCGATATACACAAATCCCTCCTGGGCAGCGAGCACGTTGGAAAATAGCAGACTGAAGAGCAGTAAGATCCTTCCTATTCTCATAGCCTCCGAAATTACGGTTTTTAGGACTGATTAACGAAAATATGCGGGCTATTAGGTTTTTATTAAACTTTCACGTGAAGTTTGTGAAGAAACAGTTTTTATTGGTAATTTAAAACATAAAACTGGAATATTCTATGCCAAAGCCTCAGTTAGAAATTGAACTTACCACACTCGACAAGGTATTGGAGTTGCTTGCCATGCTGGCTATCGTTGCGATGTGTTTGCTCATTATTTTTCACTACAGCGAGCTACCGGATCGGATTCCTCACCATTTTAATGCAGCCGGAGAGCCCGATGCCTGGGGCGGAAAGCTGTTTTTATTGGGGATTCCAACGGGTGCCATCGTACTCTATTATTTGCTCCGGTTGATTGCGCAGTATCCAAATTTGGGGAATTTTCCGGTGAAGATCACAGAAGAAAATGCCGAAAGACAATTTCTGTTGGTCATTCGCATGGTGAGGGCGCTCAATCTGGTCATTCAGTTGCTGCTATTGTGTATCCTGATCTGGATCATTCGGGTCGGATTGGGTAAAAGCGTCTTTCCGGCAAATTACCTCGTTTTTACATTGGTAATAGCCATTTTAGGTGTGGTAGGCTTGTATACTTATGCGGCTTTACGGAATCGATAATTCTATCTCCGACGACCACCTGGCCGACTCAATTCCGGGCACTTTAGGTCACCAAAATAGTAGAGAATACCGATGCCGGCAAAGATATAGCTGTCTTTATTGCCGCTATTGCCTCGTTGTCTTCCCTCTTCACTCAACTGGCCGTCGTTGAGGCCTGGTTCTATAATGGAACGATCGGATAATTCAAGCGCAATCGGATCGCGCATGCGCATCAGATCGTCCTTGTCGGGGTATACTGTACTGACATCATCCAGGTAATCGGTAAAGGTGGCGCGAGCACCAATTTCAAAATTCAAACTCCAGCGATAGCTTAAGTCCAGTTTCAGGCCGAGACCATAATTGACAGCCCCGGTTACGCTGTAGTATTCTTCTCCCTTGAATTGCCCCTCCGTACCCAATTCGCGCAATTCATAATAGGTGCCGTCCAGTTCTGCCTTAGGGTTGAAATAGAAAACGGAAATACCACCAAAAAGGTAGGGGGTGAAAAAGTATTCCGAACTACCATGCACATAGGGTAGAAAGTTGAACTCAAATTGTGCGGAGCCATCCACAATGACAGATTCAAAGCTAAGGTTGCGCAAGCGCTCGTATACGTTACTGGAATTGGCATCATCAGCCATCACCTTGCCGTAGTTGCCGGAAAACTTCATACACAGCCGTTCATTAAAATTGTAACGCGCAGCTAAGCCACCGGCGATACCGGGCGTACTAAAGTCGAAATTGGTGTTGAGATCTCCCAAGTAGTAGGAAACACCCAGCCAGGGACCTACTTCCCAGCCCACCTGAGCGGTGAGTGAAAGTGTAGAAAAAAGGCTGAAAATCAGGATGGTAGTCTGGACTATTAATCGTTTCAGGATGTTCATGTTATTATTGAATTCACTTTTGGGCTGCAAAGTTAGTATAAAACGGTAAAAGGGGTAGTTCTGGTATGAGCAAAAGTAATCAGAGGTGTTAAAAGCTAAAATTGTGTCTGATACTTTACTTTAGCTTGCGCTGAATGATCGGTAAAGACCAATGGTAACGCACGGCTAAAATGCGAATGCTGATGATGAATAGAATGGTTAGGAACGTGTTTAATTCTTTGTCTACGCCCAATTTCATCAATCCGACATAGATGATGCCTCCCGCCAGACAGGCTGTTGCGTAGACTTCCTTACGGAAAATTAAAGGAATTTCATTGCTTAGGTTATCCCTTAAAACGCCGCCAAATACAGCGGATACGGTACCCATCATGATGGCCACAATGGGAGAAATGCCAAAGGAGAGGGTCTTTTGTAGCCCCAGCACGGTGAAAATGCCGATTCCGATGGTGTCAAAGAGAAAAAAGGTGCGTCGCAAGTATTGAATCAATTGCTGCAAGACATAAGCAAATACGACGCCAAGCACGATGGCGGTCAGATAGTTAAGGTCCTGCATCCACCCCACGGGCTGACTGCCAATGAGCATATCGCGAATGGTGCCACCGCCTACTGCCGTCACAAAGGCAATGACAAAGGCGCCAAAAATATCAAATTGTTTATCCATCGCCGTCAGGGTACCACTAATGGCAAATACCAATGTTCCGATGAGGTCTAGGCTGTAGAGAATGGGCAGGCTGTCGAGGTCCATAAGGCAATATGGTTGAATGAAGGCGAAATTACGGAAAGCTTTGGAACGATAGGTAAGTGATTGGCAATATTTGCCCCTTTTGGCAGAGCGGTTGCCTCTAAATTTGTAGAGGACATGAAAAAGGCAAAAAAACTGGTTATGATCATTCGATTTTTTTCTACACTGATCCTGGTGTGTGCTTTTCTCGAGGTGCAGGCACAGGAATTGCGCCGAAAGGGCACATTGGGGATTGCGCCCGCACCAGTCACAGCGGAGGTCGCCAAAGATTTAGTACTTTCGGACCTGTCCGGTGTTCTGGTCAGCCGGGTTTTTTCCAATACCACCTTTACGGCAATGGGTGGTCAGGAAGGGGATGTTATTTTAAAAATCAACCAACAGAAAATCACCGCGATACCTGATCTGATGGCCATTCGCGATGGCATGCGAGAAAATGACCCGATGACCATGATCGTTTGGCGGGAAGGCCGGCAGGTTAGCCTCAAGGGCAATGTGGTGCCCATTCCCTACGAGCAGGCAGAACATGCAGAGGTGTTGTATGATGAAATGCCCTACAAAGCGGGTAAAATTCGACTGATCATTAATAAACCGAATGCGGCGGGAAAACACCCCACTGTCTTTTTTATACCCGGATATACATGCTCCAGTGTCGACAACCTGTCGCCCATCCATCCTTACCGGAAACTCCTGGATAGTTTGAGCAATCTTGGGTATGCCATTTTTAGAATCGAAAAACCCGGTATTGGCGACAATGAAAATACCGGCGATTGCCAGCAGTTGGGCTTCGACAATGAGCTGGAAGCCTACCGCGTGGCATACGATCAACTAAAGCATTATGATTTCATTGATACGGAGAATGTTTTCATTTGGGGACATTCTATGGGAGGACTTTACGCTCCGCTAATCGCGCAGGAGGTACAACCCAAAGGTGTGGTGATCTATGGCATCACCCATGAGCTCTGGCCGGAGTATTTATTAAAAATGATCCGCTACCAGAATCCACTTTTGGGCAACGACTACGTGGATACTGAACGGGATTTGCGCACACTTTACGCACTGCTTTATGAACATTATTACGAGGGGAAATCCAGTAAGGAATTGGTCGAAAATCCAGCCTATCGCACCATTCTGGAAAGGGATTTTGCCTTTGATGGCGAAAATCAAATCCTGTATCGTCACGAAGATTTCTGGCGGGAATTGGCGGAGCACCCTCTTTCCGAAGCCTGGTCGAAGACCCGGAGTCATGTTTTGTCCCTCTTTGGTGGGGCAGATTTAGAGGCATTGAATGATGTTTCCCAAAAGGAGATCGTCCACCTCGTCAACCATTACCATCCCGGTTACGGAACCTTTCAATTTGTTCCGGATACAGACCATAGTATGATCAGGGTAGGATCAATGGCGGAAGGAGCTAGGGTGCGCTCCCAACCCGCTTATCGCGAATTACTGCAAACACAATTCAATTACGATATTGTCACCTATACCCACGAGTGGATTCAAAGCAAGCTAGACCAGCCGATTGCCGGGAAGAGTAGAAAAAACATCGATTGGCAAACCCTCATCCAAAAAGATCGATTGACCAATAGCCTGGATACTTTCCATATTATTTGGGAGGGCAAGGTTTCGGGGAGCATGATTTACCACAAACAGCTAGAAGGCAATCGACTGATTATTTGTGATACCTCGGAATTGACCGGCCTGGTGCGCGAAACCATGCGGATGGAATTGGATGCCAATAACTTGTCGATGCAATCCACGGAAATCCAAATGACCACGCAGCAAGGGGGGCTCGCTGGCCAATTGCAGTGGGTCAATGATCAACGCGTGAAGGGCAACTATATGGTCAAAGGCCAGGACGGCGAAGGGCAAATCCCCATCGATACGACACATCACCAGACACTGATGGGGCGGGGAGCCATATTTGGTTTGATTGAAGGGTTGCCGCTTTCCTTGGGGGAGGAATACGCGCTGGATGTCTTTGCACTTTCCTCCGCCGAAATCTGGAATATGACCTTAAAAATAGAGGATCGTCTGACCATCGACTTGAAGGGTGTAGCCCTGGATGTGTACAAATTAACGCTCACCGGAGGCAAGGTAGACAACAATCTTTACTTCACCGCTGATGGCCGCAATCGCTTAGTTCGCGTAGATGTACCGGCCCAAAATATGGTGATAGAGTTGGCCAGTAAATTATAGATGATGAATGAAGGAGGATAATTGTCTATTTTTGTCAAACAACAAAAAAAGAGCATAATGAGACAATTATCCTTTCTGATCCTTCTTGGCCTGTTGGCCTTGTCTGCCAGTTGCGATTCCGCGGGAAAAGAACCTGCAGGAACCAATATAGATAGCGGTCTTACGACCTTTTTTCTGGTCCGCCATGCTGAAAAAGCCACCGATGGCACCAGTGATCCATCACTTACCAAGGAGGGCGAAATCCGTGCCCAAAGATTGGCGGAATTGCTTAAAGTCAATGGCGTTGAAGCCATTTATTCCACCCCGTTTCAACGAACTAAACAAACTGCTGAGCCGCTTGCTTCCAATTTAAACCTTCCCATTCAGGAGTACGACCACAAAGCCGAAAATCTGGCGGAAACCCTGATCCAGACCAATCAAGGAAAAACGGTGCTGGTCGTAGGCCATTCCAATTCTACACCCACCTTGATCAATAACCTAATAGGCGAAGAAAAATTTCAAGAGCTGGACGAGTCGGTTTACAATAAGTTATTCATCGTGACCATCGGCAATGGAGCAGCTAAGGCACTGGTGTTGGAGTATTAAAAATATCACCCCAATAGCTTCCCGACCTGCATTTTATACGTCTTTCCGATGGGTAAATGATGGTCCCTGATAATGATTTCCGTAGCCGTAAAGGCGTCAACCTTATCCACGGCAATGAGGTAAGAACGGTGGATGCGAAGGAATGCTGGTGCAGAAAGTAGCGCTTCTATCGCACCGATTTGATATTGAGTCACCAACGTTTGTTTCTGGGTGTGAATGCGGACGTATTCTTTTAAACTTTCTACAAATAGAATTTCGTCGAGGTAGACTTTGATCTGTTTTTTATTAACATTAAAAAAGTGAAAGGCTCGTTCCGTGGATAGGCTAGCTTCGCTGGTGTGGGTCGGTGTGAATGGGTTGGTGAGCTTGTTCACAGCTTTCAAAAAACGACTGAATTCAATAGGCTTGAGGAGATAATCGACTACGGCTAGTTCGTAGCTTTCCAGGGCGTATTGATCATAGGCGGTGGTGAGGATGACTTGCGGGGGATTGCCGAGGGTGCGCAAGAAATCGAGGCCTTTCAATTTTGGCAAATGGATATCTAAAAATAGCACATCAATGGGTTGTTGCTGCAAGGCTTCCAGGGCATAGATGGCATCCGTGCATACACCCGCGCAATCCAGGAAAGGTATGTCCTTGATATAATCCTCCAACACCTCAGCCGCGAGAGGTTCATCTTCTACAATCAGACATTTTAGTGGTTTTTTCATTGGTCTAGCTGTATCGTCAGGTCGACTTCAAAGTAATCTTCCCCTGGGTTAATCTTCAACTGATGGACTTGCGGGTACAAGAGATCCAATTGCCGGCGCACGTTAGGCAACCCGATGCCTTTTTCCACTGCGACAGTGGGGGATTCAACGGTATTTTTTACCTGAAAATGCAACCGCCCATTGTTAAGGCTTAAATCAATGTTGACGGCAGCCGTAAAACGGCTTTCGCTAAGGCCATGTTTGAAGGCATTTTCCACGAGAGGCAACAACAACAATGGCGCCAGGTGTTGATCTTCATGATCAATGTTTGTGGTGAAGTTAACGCTAACCCGTTGGTTGTACCGCAATTTTTCCAGCTCAATGTAATCTTGAATGACTTTAACCTCCTGGCGAATGGCAATGCTTGGGGCGCTGCACTCGTAGAGCATGAAGCGCAATATTTTGGATAATCGCATGACTACCTCTGCCGTGTGATCCGATTTCTTTCGCGCCAGCGCATAAATATTGTTCAAGGTGTTGAATAAAAAATGAGGATTGGTTTGTGCCCGTAGGTAGTTGAGCTCAGATTGTAGCTTTTCTTCCGTCAATTGTTTCTCTCGCTCCACTCCCGCCAGTCGTAACCGCAGGAATTTAATGCTTCCTGCAATGCCAATAATCGAAAAGAATTCGAGTGCCGTCCAGATATGCCGAGGCAAAAGCCTGGACCATTCCTGTTGTTGATAGACTTCGTGATAAATAAAGGGATAAATAATCGACTGGATTAAGATCCGATATAACCAAATGGAGATGACCAACGCCATTAAAATTTCCAAAATAGTGCGGCCTAAATTTCGGGTTTTCAAATAACGTGGAATGCTATAATAAACGATAAAATAGGTGATCGCAATCTTGGGCAGCAGGATGATCAGTTGGGGCATGATGCCATTGTAAAGCCGCTGTCCCATTGGCAAATCAAAATAAGAATAATTGACCATGGCCACCTCAATGTAGCTATTGATCAGCAGGTAAATCACCCAAAAGCTAATATGTAGCAAAATCCGCTTCATTACCTAAAGGTCGGAATTTTCCCCGCTTGTGAAGGAGGAAATGCCCGATTTCACCATTCTGTCCACTGAATGACGGGTTGCTCCCTACCAATGGCTTTCAAAAGGTATAAAGTTCCATGGATGGGGCGGAAACTTCCCTTTGTACATTTTTCTAAAAAAGGATTCTTCTTCGGGATAATTTGGAAAGAAAATGAAGATGAAAGACCCGAAAAATTCTCTTATACTAATCCTCTTGGCCGCATTTTTGAGCCATGAGCTGTCGGCGCAACCTGCTTTCACCCGCATCTTGGAGGGGGATTTGGTCAACACTGCTTCAGATAGTCGCAGCGTCAATTTTGTGGATGTCAATAATGATGGCTGGGAGGATGTTTTTATTTCCAATGGCCCTTCAGCCGGACAAAATAATATGTTGTATCTCAATAATGAAGGGCAAGGGTTTACTACGATCATCGATGATGACATTGTGCTGGACAATGGCAAATCAGATGGTGCCTCCTTCGCTGATGTAGACAACGACGGTGATTTGGATGCGGTGGTTGTGACTTGGCATGGACAGCGCAATTTTTTCTTTCGCAATAATGGCGATGGGACTTTTACTGATGAAACGGATGCTGCTCCGGCTGTAGGTGGCACCTATTCCGAAACCGCTTCCTGGGGCGATTATGATCAGGATGGATATGTGGATCTAATGGTCACGAATAGTGATGGTAGTTACCGCAATCAATTGTATCACAATGAAATAGATGGATCTTTTTCTCTGGTGTCCGGACAGGAATGGCTGATTCAGGCCGATCTGTCTCGCTGCGTATCCTGGACCGATTTTGATCTGGATGGCGATTTGGATTTGTTTATCACCAATGAAAACAATGCGGCCAATGACCTCCTTCGCAATGATGGTGATGGCCAATTTACACCGATCACGGAAGGCAGCATTGTGCAAACCACAAGGAGCTCCATGAGTGCCAGTTGGGGCGATATCGACAATGACGGTGATCTGGATGTATTCATTGCCAATGCCGGTTATTTTCAGGAAGTGAACAACCAATTGTTCCGCAATGATGGGGATGGCACCTTCACGGAAATAACCACCGGCGATCCCGTGACAGATGGGGGGTGTTCCTATGGATCGGCCTTTGCGGATGCGGATAATGATGGAGACCTGGACCTACTGGTCACAAATGGATTTTGTAATAATCACCTGGAAGATCGCCTTTACATTAATGATGGACAGGGCGGATTCACCTATTTTCCTGCGGCCCTGCCGGATATTCCGGAGCGCTGTTCTTTTGGTGCCGCTTTTGGCGATATTGACCGGGATGGTTTCCTTGATTTGGTCATAGCCAACTGCAAAAACAATACGGGACAGCCCCAGCAACCCAATAGCTACTACCACAATGACGGGAACAACAATCACTGGCTGACCGTGCGTCTGGAAGGCACCCAATCCAATCGCTCGGCCATTGGGGCCAAGGTGCGGGTCAAAGCCACCATCAATGGCAATGAAGTATGGCAAATCCGGGAGATCACGGCGCAAAGTGGCTATTGTGGCCAAAATAGCCTGATGGCACACTTTGGTCTGGGAGATGCCGCGATCGTAGATTCCATCTGGGTACAGTGGCCAAGCGGACAAGAAAGCATCTTGGCGCAACAGCCGGTAGATGATCAATTAAATTTATTGGAAGACATTAGCAGTGGTCTTTCTGAAAGGAGCCCTGATTTTTCAATAGAATGGACTTGTAATCCCAATCCGGTAAAGGAGGAATTACTGGTTTCTTTTCAGTGGCCAACCACAGTAAAACCGGGGCGGTGTCAGCTTATATTGATGGATTCTTTGGGCAGAATGATGTATCAGAAAAGCTTCAGTGATCATCAGGAAGCGCTAACAGTGGATTTGCACAATTATGTTTCAGGAAGATATCAGGTGATTCTGCGCTACGAAGGCCTGATTGACAGTAGACAAATTATCAAGTTATGAAAAAAAGGAGGAGGGGCGAAAAACTCGCCGAAGTGAGGTTCCAAAATCCCGGTTTTACCGGGACTAAATAGCTTGCCCGAATATACTTCAGGGACTACCTCCAAACATGCACTCAAAAGCACAAATCTAAAATAATGACGAAGCATATTAATAGAATCCCATCTGCTTAATCTTTTTTTGGGGACAAATCTGAACTGCACCCGTTAGTTGGTCAAAAAAGCCCCCCGGCTTTGGGGTTTGCCGGGGACTGAGATCATCTGGTTTTTTGACTAAAGGATGTTCTATTCTTCATGTGGCCTTTTTTACGGGTCATTATGATGAATAATCTACCATAGATTGGGGGGAGGACGAAAAATGTAAACAAAGAGCAGGCATTTTTTAGGAAAAATTGTAAATTGAGGGTAGGACCGAGCTGTTAAAGTTTTATAAAAATTGTATTTTCCCTGTATACCAAGTCCTTTTCTCAATCACCTAATAATGAACCCTCGCAGATGACTGATGCCCAAATCATTGACGCCATTGTAAATCAAGATGAGATGGTGGAAAAAGAGGCCATCGCCTTTCTTTACAAAAACGAACACTACCGAACAATCACTCAGAAGATTGCACGTAATCACAGAGCGCTAAGGCTGTACACTTGGGAAGATGTTTACAATGAAAGCATCATCCAACTGATTAAAAGTATCAAAAAGGGCAATTTCAAAGGTGATCGCTCTCTATTGGACTATTTTAAAGGTATTTGCCGCAATATCTGTTCGGAATTTTACCGCAAGGAAAATAAAGACCAGCAACGGCTTGACCCTAAAGATATTCCAACGGAGGATTTGCGCACCCCTTTTTCAATTGCATTGGAGGAAGATCTCAAGCGGATTATGCGGGAGGCTTTCGCCAAATTATCGAAGAGATGTCAAGAGATTTTAACCCTCAGAATGAAAGGCTTTTCCATGAGGGAAATTGCCAAAATGCTGGGTTTGAGTAATGAGCGCACTGCCATTACCTACGCTGCTCGATGCCGCTATCAACTGAGGGATTTTTTAGGTGGCACCGACTTTTTTAAATAGCAATAGAATTATCCCAAAATGGACCTGAAAGAGAGACACGATGAAATAGACGCTTATTTGCAGCGACAAATGACTCCGGAAACGGAAGCTGCCTTTGAGCAAGAAATGGCCGGTAACCCTGACCTGGAAAAGGAGGTTCGGCTAATGGCCTGGACCAATATGACTGTTGATTTGGCCATGGAAGATGACATTCGCCAAACCATTGAGGAGGTCCGCAATGAAGAAACGGTAGTTTCTCCTGAGCCCATTCTTTTTTGGCAGCAATCCTGGTTTCGGTGGGCCGCTGCGGCGGTATTGATTGGCATCGTCATTATAGTGGCACTGCCTTACCTTCGGCAACCCACACCACCACCCGATGAACCGACTATTACCCGCCCCCAGGCGCTCAATTTAATTGATTTGCCCTCGAGGGAAGGCACCTTAAATGATGTCGCCCCTGAAGATGTGATGAAGCAAGCCAAAGATGCCTTTTTTGAAGATGAGGATTATGCGAAAGCAGAAGCAGGTTTTAAAACGGTCATCGCAGAAGGCGCTGACGCTGTCAAACTGGAAGCAAAATACCTCTTGGGCTACGCTTATTTTATGCAGAAAAAATTTCAGCCTGCGATGGAGATCTTCGATTCCTTTATCGATGACCCCGAAGCCAGGGCCGGACTACCTGAAAGATACGGCCAAAATCTGGAGAAACTCCACTGGGATGGCATTCTAGCCTTCTACGGCGCCCATGAAGATGATCCGAAAAAAGTACGTACGTTAGTTGAGGAATTTATCCAGACCACTTCAGAAAACTATTATCGCAATAAAGCCAATCAACTGCTCGAAAAACTGGCTAAAGACTAAGTCCAGCCATATTACCAATCGGGATAATGCCTGACCAATAATAAGGATTTAACTCAACACTTGGATTGTTTAATAAATATTCCTTTTTTGCTTTGTACAATGCCAAATCCTTGGGAATCCCTTCTCCCAAATACTGGTAAAAAAGGTTGAGGATTTCGTAGGTTTCGGCCTCTTGTACGGACCATAAAGTAGTGACAATACTCCGGGCGCCGGCATAGGAGAAACCCCGCGCCAAACTCATAATGCCTTCACCATTGAAAAAGCGACCGATGCCCGTTTCACAGGCGCTGGTCACTACCATTTCGGCGTTAAGGCGGGTGTTGTAAATCTCATAAAGATAGAGCAGTAACTCCTCCCCGGAGGCCGTTCTCATTCTCAAAAAAGAGAGGTTCGGTTCCACGTCATTCAATTCGCCGTGGGTGGAAAAATGCACATAGCAATAGTTTTTACTCTGCTCGTGAAGGGATTTCTTGGGGTGGTCCTCATCCATATCAACGATAAACCCCTTGTTTTTATCCCATTGGCTGGTGAAGATATCACTAAGGTGATTCCGCTGGCGCTGAAAACTTTTTTCGGGATAAGTATAGAGCAACAGGCCATCTTTGGCTAGTGCTTTTTGCTGGGCCTGCATTTCCTTTAAGAGAGAAACGGAATAACAATAACTGATGGCGTAATCTTCAGCTACAAACCGATATTTACTATAACTCAGGGTGTCTTGGTGATAGTCGGAATAGAGGCTGTCTCTTATACACATCTCCGAGCCCACGAGACGACATCTCATC
>CAXHCA010000033.1:0-53494 GCA_964015035.1 uncultured Saprospiraceae bacterium | reverse complement strand
GGCTCATTTTTGAGTGCATCTCGGCTCAGCCGAGACGGACGAAAAAATAACCGAAAAGAGGTCCCAAAATCCCGGTTTTACCGGGACTGAATAGCTTGCCCGAATATACTTCAGGGACTACCTCCAAACATGCACTCAACTATTAATCGAGGATTAAGCTGACGAGTCGGTCTTTGTAGCTGCCGCCAATGGGTAATTTTTCCTCACCAATCAGGTTTAGAGAACTACCTTCCAGTGTTGAGATTTTGTCTAAGGAGACAATGAAAGATTTGTGGATGCGCAGAAATCGATTTTCCGGTAAATCTTCTTCCAGTTGTTTCAGCGATTGCAGCGCAATTATTCGCCCTTGGGTCAGGTAAAAGACTACATATTCCTTCATGCCCTGGATGTAGACGATTTCTTCAAATTTAATGAGATGAATTTTGTGTTCTGCCCGTACAATGATATAGTTGCGTTCGACTGGGGCATTGGAGAGGGGCAAAGTAAGTTTTTTTTGGGCTTGCATCCGACGGAGGACCTTGTGCGCTGCCTGTACAAAGCGTTCAAAACGAATGGGTTTAAGGAGGTAGTCTACAATGTCCATTTGGTACCCTTCCAGGGCAAACTCAGCATAAGCCGTGGTAAAAACAACCATTGGTCTTTCCGGTAAGGTGCACAACAATTCCATGCCTGTTAATTCCGGCATTTGGATGTCCAAAAAGATCAGATCAATGGTGTTTGACTGCAAGAAATCCAGGGCCTCAAAAGCATTTTTGCATTGTCCAACCAATTCCAGATACTGCAGTTTTGCCACGTAACTGGCGATGACCTCCCGAGCGATTTTTTCATCATCAATGATTAGGCATTGCATTTTTCGATTCATTGCAGGTCAATTTTTAGATTGATGGCAAATTGAGTAGTCGATTTATTGATGACCAGTTCATGCCGATTGGGATATTCTAGTTCGAGTCTTCTTTTGACGTTGGTTAAGCCGATACCACCACAGGCATCTTTGGTATAAGGGCGCTGAGGAATGCTGTTGGTAACCTGCAATTCAATTAGCTCCTCGGTGGTTTTTAAGGTTATCGATATCCACCCGTTTTTAAGGTCTTCAATTTTGCTGTGTTTAAAGGCATTTTCCACAAAGGGGATCAATAAGAGGGGCGCAATTCGGGGCTGCTTTCGGCTGATCTCAAATTGAGTGGTGAGGACCAACTCTTTTTCACTTTTCAATTGCTGTAAGGCGATGTAGTTTTCCAGGTATTGGATTTCCTTTTTCAGAGGGACCAGAGCTTTATTGCTATCATAGAGCATATACCGCAACATCTCCGAAAGCTGCATGACCACTTCCGGTGTTTGTTCCGATTTTTTCAGAGAAAGTCCGTAGACGTTATTGAGTACATTGAACAAAAAATGAGGGTTGATTTGGTTTTTGAGGAATTTCATTTCCGTTTCCAGCTTTTCCTGCCGCATCAAACTGGCCATCTGTTCCTGTTGCTGGTGCAAACGAATGCTTTCCAGCACCGTACTGGCCATGGTCGCTGCGAAGAAAATGGACGTCTTGAGCACATAAGCCGGAAATTTGAAAAAGGAATGATTGGGCGCTCCCGGCATTTTATTAAACATTTCCTTAGAGAAGACCTTGGGTGGTGGAATATCCCGCAGAAAAACACTGTCCAGATAGTTGGTTGCCAGAAAAAGTCCACCGATCAAAAGAGTGATGGCTATTCCAAAAGCCCCGTAATCCTTCCGAGCAAAGAACTGCGGAAAACAGTAATATACATTGCCAAAAATGATGGCCGCGATGGACAAAAAGAGCATTACATTGCGCCAAATGAACGCATTCGTTGCCTGAAACCAAAGAAAAAGCAAGCTCATATTGCACAGCAAGCACAACCAAAATGCCAGCTGCACGCCAATCCGGAAACTATGTTTTTCAAATAATTTCATCCATCAAATCTTTCTGATCAAAAGAGCGATTATTTAGTAAATTGGTTGGCCGGATGAATTTGTGAGGGGTGCAATTGGTGAGGGCTAATTTTAAAAAATGTCTAGACAAGAAACAAGATAACACACCATCCGGCGCGCAACGGCCTCAAATGATCCTGGTTACAAAAACGGGGCTCTTCCAGAATGTGAAAACAAATCGTTTTCGCTCTACATCTACCGCCCTCTAAATTTCTCCTCTCATCAATCCGGTTCAAATCCCAGTATGATATTGAAGTTCCCAATCGGTTTAGCCGTACCTAAATGATCTAGCCCGATGCCGTAGTCAAATCCCAATAGGCCAAACATGGGCAAATATACCCGTAAACCAACCCCTACAGATTTTTTCATTTCAAAAGGATTGTACGTTTCAAAATTGCGCCAGGCATTGCCTGCTTCCGCGAAAACCAGTCCGTAAATGGTCGAATTGGGATTGGTGGAAAGGGGGTAGCGCGCTTCAATGGTGAATTTCTGAAAAATCGGTGTAGCCACGGTGGTGCCGTTCAGGCTATTGGCGTCCAAGTCTTCCACTTCGTAGCCGCGCAGGGCAATGATATCGGTACCCTGAAAGCCCAAAGATTGGTTGTTAAGCCCATCTCCGCCGAGTTGGAAGCGCTCAAAAGGAGAATAACCGATTTGGCTATTGTAATAACCCAGGTAACCCAATTTGGCTCCGACCTTTAGCACCAATTTATCCACAATCGGGGTATAATAGGCCGCCTCAAAACGCCATTTGTGGTATTCGATCCACTTAAAGGTTTCTTCCGTATCCAGATCGCTGTAGTCCTTTTGGGAAAACAGGGAATAAGGCGGAGTAAACTGCAACGATAAAGAGAAAAGACTGCCCCGTGTCGGAAATAAAGGATTGTCGATAGAGCTGCGGCTGATGGTTTGTTTGATGCTAAAGTTGTTGTAGTTCCCATCAGCTACACTGGTGCCATCGTCGGTAACAAAGAGACCGGAGCCCCAATTGCGTAAGCTGATGCGCTGCAAATTGACCGCCGTTGTGGATACAAAATAATCATCCGGCCAGGAAAGGCGGGTACCCAGACTGGCGCTCAAACCAGAAAGGTAAAACAATTCCTGATTGGCATCATCTGATGACAGCCCATTGGTATAGCGATTTACAAATCCGGCTACGGTGAAGGAGTTGGGTTTTTTGCCTCCGAGCCACGGTTCCGTAAAGGAAAGATTTAAAGATTGATAGGCCTTACCATTACTTTGCGCACGAATAGACAGCCGTTGGCCATCTCCTTGCGGCAAGCCAATCGTCTGCCAAATATCCCCGCTAAAAAGATTGCGAAAAGAGAAGTTATTAAAGGAAAAGCCCAGGGTTCCCACCACGCCGCCGTCATAAAAACCAGCCGACAATTCAAACTGATTGGCTGATTTTTCTTCTACCGTATAGATGATATCCACGGTTCCACTTTGGGGATCCACGGGTGTTTTAATATCTAGCGCTTCGGGGTTGAAATAACCGAGATTGATCAATTCGCGCTGGGAGCGGATGATATCTGAACGGCTAAATTTTTCCCCGGGAAGGGTGCGCAATTCTCTTCGGATCACGTGTTCCTTGGTCACCGTATTTCCAGCAATCATCACATTGCGGATGGTGGCCTGAGGCCCTTCAAAAACCCGGATTTCCAGGTCAATAGTGTCATTTCTTACGGCCACTTCCACAGGGTCTACCTGAAAAAACAGATATCCATTGTCCATATACAAAGAACTGACGTCCCGGCCATCAGGGCTAAAGGTCAGTTGCTTTTGCAAATAATTGGTATTGTAAAGTTCCCCCTTTTTGACATTGAGGATTTCATTGAGAGTCCTGGTGCTGTATTTTGAATTGCCCTTCCACTCAATGTCTCCAAAGTGATATTGAATGCCTTCCTTGAGGTCAATCTGTACATGCAGTAGCCCTTTGTCGTCGCGCCAGGTGGTATCTTCCACAGTTTGCGCGTCGCGGTAACCCAGGCTGTTGTAATATTTGATCAGCTCCAATTTATCGGCCTCAAAGTTTTTTTGCTGGAATTTAGAACTGGCAAACAGCCGTGATTTTTCTTTTGTTTCTGATAATTGCTTGCGCAATTTCCGACTTTTGACAGCCTCATTTCCCGTAAAGGTGATTTCCTTGATTTTGACTCGCTCGCCTTTTTTGACCCAAAAAATCAACTCATTGGAAATGGCTTTGGCCGTATCTTTGCGCTCTTCCGCGCGAGTTGCTACATCCAGATATCCCTTTTCCAAAAAATATTGATTGATGACATTGACCGCATTTTGCTTTAAGCTTTCCGTAATCACCGTTCCCTTGATGAGGAAGCGATTGATCTGTTCGTTGAGGTCGTCATGATGGGTCTTTTTTACCCCTCGGTAGCTATAGCGGGATAAACGAGGTGGTTCGGAGACCAATATGTCCAGAAAGGCTACATCACCGATGGTTTTCACCAACCGGATCTGCACGTCATTGTACAAGCGTAATTTGAGCAGGGCCTTCATCGCTTTCTGGATTTTTGGTCCGGGAATTTCAATCTTGTCGCCTACCCTTAAATCGGTCATGGCCACGATCACTTTGGCATCACTATAAAAGGCTCCACTGACTGTCACACCCCCAATTTCGAAGGTCTTGGCCTGACGGTAATCAAAAGTGGGCAGACTGTCGGCCTCTTGAGCCAACAATCCGCCATGCACCAATATTAAGCAAGATAGGACTAGGAATATTTTTGAATTAATCATCATCATCTGAGACGTCATTTGGTTTGAATTCACGCAAATCATCCAGTCTTAAACTACCACTGCGACCAGTGGTGATAAACGCCCGACCCATTACCGTAAAGGCTACGGCATCTGCCCGTGCGACGCCTTCAAAGGCACTTTTTTCTTCCCATGAATCGGTTGTTGCGTCATATTCCCAAACGGAGGTCAGGTTATTGACATTGGTGCCGGTTGCGATGTAGCCTTTGTCGTCCAGACTGAAGGCGGCTGCCGCATGGCGAGCTATCTGGTAATCGTCGTCTTCATCAATATCCGTTTTGCGATTCCATTGTTTCTCTTCCGGCAAAAATTCCCAGAAGTCGTATTCATAAGCCCCGTTGTTACGTCCGGTTCCGATGTAATGGGTATTGCCAATCGAAAAGGCGACGGCATCTTCACGCTTGCTGCCCCCAAGGCTTACGATTTGGGTCCATGAGTCAGTAGAAGGGTCATATTCATAAAAATCTTTCAACCAGCTATTGTCAAATCCGGTACCCACATAACCTCGGTCATTAGCCGAAAAGGCCACCGCATTGTAGCGACCGGAACCCGGGAAGTCAGCGATTGGTTTCCATTGCTCTCCACTGGCTGCCTCGGGATCAAATACCCAAAAATCGGTAAGAGAAGCTTCGGCGTCACCATTAAAGCCAGTGCCAACATAGCCCAAATTGCCCACACTGAAAGCGACTGCCGCCCGTCGTCCTTTACCCGGGAAAGTATCGACGATGGTCCAGAAATCAAGCGTAGGATCGTACCGCCAAAAGTCTTGTAGGTCGTCTTCTCCGTCATAGCCAAGACCTACGTAGGCGTAATTGCCAATCACAAAGGAAACGGCATTCGAGCGGGGCACCCCCTCAAAATCGGAGCGTCTGATCCAATTGCCCAACAGTTCCTCATCGCTGGATTGAGTGCAGGAGAATAGGCCGCCGCCTAGGGCAAGCCCCATGAGTAAAATCCACAGGTATTTCATAATTAGTGTTTTAATTTTGATTCTTTGGCCACCGCTTGTTCTGATTTTATATTGGGGCGATTTGCCAAAGAGGATTAATTCTCTTTTAAGTCAAGTATAAAAAGGGTAAGCACCATGTCTTTCCCATCGGCTCGAGGGCCAATGACAATGCGATCCAGGGAGTGCTCAAATTCATCAAAAAAAAGGGCCAGCCCGTTGCTGTTTAAGGGGTCATTATTCAGCTCATTGTAGACAAAGTCGGTCACATCTATGACGTAGCGGGTATCCCGCCCAAATTCATTGTCGAGTATCAAGGTGGCGTCTACATTTTCGTAAATGCTGGTATTGTCTTCATCCACCCAGGAGACATTCAGGGTTGTGGGGAGTCGCGCTTGTTCCGCGAGACTGGCCACTTGCGGATAGAAGGAAAGCTCAGCGCTTGCAATAATGACTTCGTCGGTTTGTGTTTCTTGAAAGTCAATTAAATTGGAGAAATCGATGCGTGGTACAATGCCGACCCCGCCCTGGATGAAGGCCCGATCATCGATCTTGTGGGCAGAAATCGGATGGTCCTCATCCAGGTCCTCCAGAATCGTCCCTGTCCGATCACTTTGAATGCGGTTGAAATTTAAGCCGTTATCTATAGAAAAAAGCCTGGTGAGTTTTTGCACCGGCAATACCGAAACATCAGAATAATGCAATTTCATATTTGAGGTGTGGGCAAACCCTAATACGGCTCCATTGGGCGAACCTTCTGCCACCAGTGCTACCCCGTTAAAGTACGCTACAAAGTCGTCGGTATCCAGTAATGCCTCTTCTTCCGCTTCGATTTTATCAAAAAAATCCTGGCCCAATACATCTGGCAATCTGATTTCCAGTGAATCACCACTTAAGGGATGTGGGAATATCGTTACACTAGCCAACGGTTGCGACTCGTAAGTAAAGCTCGAAGCATTGTACAGTTGATCTGTGTCTTCCTCCAGGGTTATCTCCTCCGTGACTCGATACAGTGACAAGGTGAGAGGTTGCAATGTATCATAAAAGTAATAGCCATCATAATTCAGCACCATCGTCAATGAATCAAAGCGATAGTCATCATTGCCAAAGGCAGCTGTCTCCTCCGGTAGTAGCTGGAAAAAGGCCGTAGCCTGCACCGTGCCCAGCAGGTCATCCTGGTGATACCCTACCAATAATCGATCACTATTGGTGGTAGAAAGGCTGTCAAAAAAGAAGGTAGCCACCGATAATTGTAGCGATTCTTCCTGGGTCACCACAAAAGATTCTTCTTGGAAAAAGTCGATTCCAAGCTCTTCATTTTCACTGCAACTATTCAATAGCAGAAAGGTATTTGTCACAAGGACTAAAAAGGAGATTCGCATCATTGAAATTTGATTAATTGTTGAGCAAAAGAGCGAGAGGTGAGGTGTAGTGGTTGGTTGGCTCAGGGCCAATGAAGGGATTAATCAACCAATGCACGGATTATCTCAACGAAATGGAAAATTGTGCCAATCAGCGTGGGAAATACCGGGATATTGAGGAAATAGACGGATTGGTTGAGGGAATGAAAGGCTAGGTTTAGTTTTTAATTTGACGACCAACCTTTGCTTGATCGTTACCTTCTTTTGGGGTAACTTAGAAACAATTTCAAATGAAAAAAATTACGACAGCTATTCTCATTTTGGTTTTTGGAAACGCTTTCGCACATGCTCAATTCGGGGGTGGTTCTCCCTACTCCGCTTTTGGCATCGGCCAGTTAAAATCAGGTGTATTTGGTCAAACGGAAGCAATGGCAGGCAGTGGAATAGGGTTGCGTTCACCGGCTTTTCTTAATTTAACAAACCCCGCAGCTTTTACCTCCATTGACCTGCCATTTAATATGATGCTTGATGCCGGATTTAACATGCAGTTTTACCATCTGGCTACCAATACCGAAGCGACAAACCAACAGAATGGCAGTTTTTCTCATTTGGTCACCTGGTTCAGGCCCCATCGCAAATGGGCCACATCAGTGGGTTTGGTACCTTATAGCCAGGTGGCCTATTCTGTGACTACTACTCGATACCTGGCAGGAACAGACGAGCAGTATCTGCTCAATTATGATGGAGAGGGAGGTGTCAACCGGCTTTTTTGGGGCAATGCCGTACAGCTTACACCAAGTTGGAGTATTGGGGGCAACATCAATTTCTTGTTTGGATCGCTTGATGAAAAGGAGTACTTTATCTCCAATACTGCGATCGGGAGCTTTGATGTCATCTCCAATACCCATCTTCGCGGCTTAAATGTTGATTTGGGGACCCAGTGGACCATCCCGGTTTACAACAACCGGCTAACACTGGGCATGACGATGACGCCGGGCACTTCCCTTTTTTCAAAAAGAACCGCCACCTTGACCTCTCAATCCGGAGAATTGGAAGAAGTCCTTAATCCGAGTGAGGATTATGCCTTGCCACTGAAAGTTGGCGGTGGTTTTGCTTTTGCGGCGTCACAGTGGACCCTTACCGGAGATGTCACTTTTGAAGAATGGTCGGCCATCAACCTCGGTTCAGATGTGGAAACCGTGGATACCTGGACCGGCAGCATTGGTTTGGAATATGCTCCTTTCAGAAACCAACGGCAAGACTATTTCAAAACCTTATTACTCCGGGGCGGTTTTCGCTACCGCAATAGTTATTTAAAAATTAATGGCAATACCTTTCCCGATTGGCTGGCCACTTTAGGAGTCGGCATTCCGATTGGTAGAAGCGGCAATCATGTCAATTTAAATTATGCTTACAACCGCAATGGCACCACCGATAATGGCCTGATCCTGGAAAGCAAACACCAGCTCAGTCTGAGTTTTAGTTTGAGAGATGTATGGTTTTTGAAACGGAAGTTTAATTAGTTCATGTTTGGCGGTCGGATTTGCTGGCGAAAAGCATCATTTTTTTTGGAAAAACAAGGCGTTTTTTGAAATGCATTTCGGCTGAGCCGAGACGGATAAGAAAAAGAACGATGTGTTATCAAAAAAGTGTTGTTTTGCAGCCCAAAGTTTGACCTCCCAACATGAACTTAGCCTTTTATACAATCCCGAATCGCTTGATCTAAGATAGAAATACCCAAATCCAATTCCTCTTGACTTACCGTCAAAGGAGGGGCAATGCGGAATACGCCGCCCATACCCGGCACCCGAACGATGTTCATACTGAGGCCTAACTCCAGACATCGTTCAGAAATTTGGTAGCCCAATTCCGGGGCCGGTGTTTTGGATTCACGGTCCGCAACGATTTCTACGCCCAGGAGTAATCCTCTACCACGTACATCGCCGATGCATTCGTGTGTGGCTTTCAACTCCAGTAATTTATTTTTCAGATAGGCTCCTTTTTCTTGTGCTTTTTGAGCGAGCTGTTCTTCATGTAGGACCTTGAGCATGACCAAACCTACCTCGGCCGGTAATGGATCGGATACATGGGAAGTGATGTGCAAAAATCCACGTTCATAGCAGGTCTCTTCAATGGCTCTGCTGGTGATCGTAGCAGCGAGCGGTAGTCCTCCACCCAGAGTTTTGGAGAGGGTTAAAAAGTCGGGTACTACGCCATCCCGTTCGAAGGCAAAGTTATTGCCAACGCGCCCCATCGCCGTTTGTGCTTCATCCAAAATGAGCAATATGCCACGTGCTTCACACATTGCTTTCAATTTGGCGAGATAGCCTTCCGGCAAATCAATGATCCCGGCTGCACTTAACACAGGTTCGATAATCACTGCGGCAGGAGCCCCCACTGATTGTTTGTCGGCCAGATCCATTCCCACCTCCAGGCAACTGTGGTCACAAGTACCCGAACAATGCCGAATGGGGCAGCGATAAGCATAGGGAGCAGGCAATATTCGCCCACCTGGCATTACCGGGCCGTATCCCTTTCGGGCACCGGCATAGGTATGGGCCTGTGCGCCAGCTGTAAGTCCATGCCAAGAACCGGCAAATCCCATTACTTCGTAACCACCCGTTGCCAACTTCGCCATGCGCAGCGCCACCTCATTAGATTCGGCACCGGTATTGAGCAAGATGGTTTTATCTAAGCCTTCCGGCAATAAATCCGCCAATGCCTGACACAAGGCGACCACCGGTGGTGATAGCATGGTGCTCAGAAGGTGCAAACTTTTGGCAGAAGCCCGTTCAATGGCCTTCAATACTTCTGGGTGATTGTGCCCAAATACCGAACACATCTGTCCTGAAGTGAAATCCAAAATCGCCCGGCCATCAGTCGTGTAGACATACGACCCTTTCGAGCGCTCTACCAGAAAAGGTGAAAACGTTCCTGCATACCGAATCATGACAGCCTCGGCTTCTTGTAACCAATCTTCTTGCGCTTGTGCTGACTTTTGCTTTTCCATAAGCTGAATTGTATTGTTAAAATAGCCCGTCCTTTGACAATTTTAGCTTGAGTGACTACCTCCAAACATGTACTGACTCTGAATCACGGGATTTGTCAAAGAACCAAATAGCTAGAGAGATCAAAGCCGTTTCGGAGCTTTGAATAAAATTTTAAGTTTTATCTTTTATTAATTAAAACTTTTTATTAAATTGCAATGTCATTGACCTCATAAGCTTCGCCGGCGATTCTGTAGATGCAACCAAACGCATCCTACCTTGACAGCTCTGTGCTGATGCGCAAGCTGTACGTAAGCACTTGGTGGCTTGGCGGATGTGGGCGGGCTTTTTTTATACCCACCCTCTATCGGTTAGAAAGAAGTAGTAACCCTTGACGGCAGCTCGATTTTTTCGAATGGTGTCGCTAGAAAACTATACCTGTGCTGGAGGTATTTTGTGATCTCCTTCTAAACGATAAACCTACTAGAATTTTTCCTACTTTAGTTCTACAATAACAAAAGCACTCCAAAAGTTCCATTCTACCAAGAATGCTACATCCCCAGAAAAGGACTCCTCTCAGCCATTTATCCCTTACTCCACCCTTCTCTTTTCCCCCCGATAATTAATTACTTCTACTCTTTCTGCCTGAACTGGCAAGAAGAGCCGTCGGGTCGACTGCGATTGGAACCCCTGACCGTAGGTCAACTCCTGTCGGATAGTACGACCATCTTTTAATCGGATGACCGCGGTACAATCATCAGTTTTTAAAGACACACTTTTGACATTTTTACGCAAGCGATAGGCCTGCAATTTACCCTGATTTTGTCCAGCCAATACCACCTGACTGCCATCTGCGGCAACCAGTGTAGCCAAGCTTTTGCCATCGCCAGTGATGTGGATACCACTGGCTTGCATCGATTGTGGCGAGAAATTGCCCTTGCCATCACCGATAAGTAGTAGGCCATTGAAGGCATCATAACGCCCCATGCCCACTTCCGCACCATAGTCGTTGCCGCTGAGCAGGAGGTCCGGAATCCCGTCACCGTTAAAGTCTTCAGCAACGATGCCAAAAACTGGCGCCGTTTGTGCTTCCAGAGGAAGGGCATGCAATTGGTATTGACCATTACCCAGGTTTTCGATTAAGCTGGTACGAAGCTCTTTAGCTTTTAATACCAACGGATCGACATCGGCAAAATGGCTCAGTACCTCCTTCATCTCTGCTTCGCCAAATTCGCGGTGTTTTGGATAGAGCTTTTTTACTTTGATGACCTGTTTTTCCATATCTACCCGCTGGAAATAGGGAAACTCCCTCGGGTTTCCTTCCCGATCTGGAAAAAAGGCTGATGGAATGATATCAAAGCCGCGATTGCCATCAAAGTCGGCGCCATAAGCAGCGATGTAGCGAGTTTCATCTGCTTTTAGCAGGGAGTTGAGGCCTAGGTTTCCGGCAACAAAATCCACATCACCATCCATGTCGTAATCCACCGGTGTCAAACTGTTCCACCAGCCGGATGCGGCCGATAATTCTGAAGTTGTTACATCTTCAAATTGCCCTTCCTTATTTTCCAGAATAGTGATCGGCATAAATTCTCCGGCCAGAACCAAGTCGACCCAGCCATCTTGATTATGGTCGCTCCACACGGCATCACAAACCATTCCGATGTCATTCAGCATTGGTGCCTGACTTTCATTCACCAGGCTAAATTTTACCTGACCACCTTCTGTATCATTGCGCAGCAGATAGCTGCTCACCGGTTTGGGATACTCAGCAGGTTGCACCCTTCCTCCGACAAATAAGTCGAGGTCACCATCGCGATCAAAATCAGCAGCGCGTACACAGGACCCACTTTTGAGTAGGGTTGGCAAGGCTCCTTCTGCCAATTGGAAACGGCCTCCTTCGTTTAGGTATAAGCGGTCCTGATAAGAGGGGGCGGTAATCGGAAATTCATTGCCACCACTAACCAGATACAGGTCATTGTCTCCATCTTGATCAACGTCAAAAAAGAGCACGCCCAGTTCTTCTTCCATGCCATCACCTTCTGGCAAAAGGTCCTCTTTCCGGAAAGTAGACCGTCCTTCTGCATCAGTTTCTTGGATAAAAAAAGTGCCTTTATGAAAATGGGCTCCGCCGATGTAAAAATCGTCCAATCCATCGCCATTGACGTCTCCTACGGCCAAGGAAGGACCATATTGCGAAAGCTTATGGGGTAAAAGCCGTTGAATATTAAAATCAATAAAATTACTATCCTTGTGCATAAAATCGATGCCAAGTAACTTGGCCATCTCCTGGAAGACCGGATCGGGGCGTTCTGCGATTTCCTCCGTGGGAATGGTCGCCTCTTTTGCGGCCAGCTGTATGACCTGATTGGTTGGAATATTTTGTACCCGCTGTACGCGACCATCTGGCCAGGTCACGATCAATTCATCAATAGTGGTCACTTTTCCTACCCCAAAGTGAGCACCTGGCTCAACAGAAGAAAGATAGCCACGGAAGGGCGTGTTTTCCCAATATTGGTGTTGCCCCTTGCCGTAGTAAAGTTCAATTTTGGCCCCTAGTCCGTGAGTGTTTTTATCATCACCTGCCAATTTTACCTTCAGCCAGTGTGCTTTATCGGAGAGTCTTTGTATGGTCTGGTTGCGGAAGACAAAAGCACTGTCATTGATGTTGTTGACCACATAATCAAGGTCGCCATCATTGTCAAAGTCAGCGTAGGCCGCGCCACTGGAAAAAGAGGTTTGGTTAAATCCCCATTCGGTACTGGCATCCTCGAATACAGGTACATTTCCGCCGCGATTGCGATAAGCGTAATTCTTAATTTTAATCGAGGGAATCTTCTCCAGCAACATCTCTTTCGACATATATGGTCCCAATTCTACCTGATTGTCCATAAAGTCACGATCGGTGACGTCGCGAGGAAAACCATTGGTAACCAGTAAATCCCGATAGCCATCATTGTCTATGTCGGCCAATAGGGGGGACCAGCTCCAGTCAGTGCTGGAAATACCGGCCAGCATCGCTGTCTCACTAAATAAAGGTGTGCCTGTTTCGGGGTTTTTTCCTTGATTCAATTGCAAGACATTGCGCATATATTGATACTGATATCCATAGCGATCATTATTGAGGTACGTGTAATAATTATTCGGAGGCAACATGGTCTTTCGACGGTAATTGTCTTCCGGCAACATATCTAGTGCCACAATATCGGCCAGTCCGTCATTGTTGATGTCGGCAATGTCGTTCCCCATCGCCGAATAACAGGTGTGTTTCATGTAATCTTCCGCCCGATCAGTAAAAGTGCCATCACCGTTGTTGATCCATAGCAAGTCGTTGGTCACATAATCATTGGTGACATAGATGTCGGGCCAGCCGTCTTGGTTCATATCGCACACGTTTACTCCCAGGGCATAACCCTCAATCAGGATACCGGCCTCTTTTGATACATCTGTAAAAACGGGATGCCCGAGGGCTTCATTCCAGTCGTTGCGGAAAAACTTATCGGTGCGAACCGAAGAGCCATCTTTGATTTTGGGGCGATATTTATTGGGCAAATGGTCATACTCCATTTCATTGACCAGGAGGTACAGATCGAGATCGCCATCGCGGTCATAATCCAACAGAGCGGCATTAATAGAATGGGTCGTATCTGCCAGGCCATAAGCTTCCCCCATTTCCTTAAAAAGCGGTGTATCTTTAGATTGTTGATTTATAAAAAGTAGGTTTTTCCGGCGTGCGCCCGGTTGGTAGGCTGTTGCTGCTACATAAATATCGAGCCAGCCATCTCCATTAATATCCCCAACGGCTACCCCCGAACACCAGCGCCCCTTTCCGGCTACACCGGCCTTTTCGGTAACGTCTTCAAACTGGAAATCCCCTTTATTGAGATACAATTGATTGTCGGCTGTATTCGCAGAGAAGAAAAGATCTTGCAATCCATCCTGATTAAAATCACCGATTCCAACCCCCCCGCCATTGTAGATGTATTCATAACTCAGAATATTGAAGGTATCGTTTTCTGCAATGCGGTTAGCAAAGTGAATGCCGGTTTGATCGGGGGGGGCTAAAGTCAGTATAGAGGTAGTGGCTGATTGTTCACAACCCGAAGCAAAAATAATCATGACAAGTGAAAAAAATAGGGCATTGGAATGTTTCATCAGTCTCAAATTTTGCGAAAAAATACAAAGATGCGAAATATACGACATCAGGGAGAAGGTAAAAATGGGGTTTAAATAATCAAAATACATCCGTAAATGTCACATTTTATTTGATGAAACCGCAAGATTCCTTTATATAGTGAATATTTTGACACAAAGCAGCAACTCAAAATAATGTTTTTATTTTTTGTACATTACTGATAAAAATTTTTATAACTTAGCCGCTGACTAGGATAGTGTTAACTTGACACTTAAGTTGATTACCCGTACCACCACCTGTTGTTTTGCTTGAAATTTAGAAAGCCAAAAAATTGGCCCTATCGAACCAATAGCCAATTACAGAATTACTTTAGAAACGTTAACCAATTTATCAATTTCATTCACTGCTTATGAAAAAATTGCTTTTACTTATGGCAACGTTCCTGCTATTTACAGCAGGGATTTATGCACAAAAAACCATAAGTGGCACCATTACAGAAGATGATGGTACACCCCTTATCGGTGCATCTGTGCTAATCAAAGGTACCAGTAATGGTACCATTACAGACTTGGAAGGCAACTTCAGCCTGAATGTTCCAGGAGATGATGCGGTCTTGGTCATTTCCTACACCGGTTATCTCACAAAGGAGGTAGCGCTTAACGGAGAATCATCAGTAAAGGTGGTGCTCGATGCAGGTGTTGGCCTTGATGAGATCGTCGTTACTGGTTATTCTGTTGGAAACAAGCGATCTACAACCGGCGCGGTTTCTACCATTAAAAGTCGCGACCTGACGGCCGTTCCTTCCGGGAATGTAGAACAACAACTGCAAGGACGGGCACCCGGGGTGACCGTTATTACCAACGGACAGCCCGGTACATCCAGTATCGTTCGGGTACGTGGTTTTGGAGCTTTTGGTGGTAACGAGCCACTTTACGTAGTAGATGGGGTGCCTACCGGATCTACAGAGTTTTTAGCACCGGACGATATCGAATCAACTACCGTATTGAAAGACGCTGCTTCGGCTTCCATTTATGGGGCACGTGCAGCCAACGGAGTCATTGTATTTACAACCAAGCAAGGAAAGAAAAAACCTCAGCCACTAACCGTTACTTATGATGGCCAGGTCGGGGTGACTACTCCTGGTTCTGGTCAGACCATGTTGACACCACAAGAACAGGCTGATTGGACCTGGCAGGCCATTCGCAACACGGCAAGAGTTAATGGAACAACACCTACCTTTGATCACCCTCAGTATGGTTCTGGAGATTCCCCGGTTTTGCCCGACTACATTAATGTCGGCGGAGCTTCTGGTGTTATCGGCACTGTAGACCTTGCCGCGGAAGAGGCAAAGTACAATGTAGATCCGAGAGTTGGCGCTATTTACCAGGTAGTGAAAGCCAATAAGGAAGGGACTGATTGGTATGATGCCACAACCCGTAATGCCATGGTGATGCGTCATCAATTAGGATTTTCTGGTGCCAGCGAAAATGCCCGTTACTACGTCAGTATGGGAACACAAGACCAAGATGGTATTTTGTTGAGCAACTCCTTCAAGCGTCGGAATTTTCGCGTGAACAGTGAGTTTGACTTGACCAGCTGGTTGCGCATCGGTGAAAATATTCAGTTTACCTACCGCTCTGCACTGGGTATCGGTGGTGGTAACGGTGGCCGCGGTGTGAACTCTGACGAGAACGATATCCTGTCTGCTTTCCGGATGCCTCCCATCATTCCTGTTTATGATGAGTTTGGCGGGTATGCCGGGACGGCTGCAAAAGGCTTTAACAACCCCCGTAACCCCGTAGCTTCTCGCGACGGACAACAGGACAACAAAGCTTATGCAATCAACACTTTTGGTAATATCTACCTGGAACTGGACGTGCTTCGCGATTTAACGTTACGGACGAGCTTTGGTGGGCAGTATAATGGCTACTTCGGCAGATCTTACACTCGTTTACAATACGAAAATTCTGAAAACAATGCCAGCTTTGGGTATTCAGAGTTTAACGGTTATAATGCCGGTTATGTATTTTCTAACACGGCCAGCTACAAGAAGAAATTTGGCGTTCATGGGTTAGAATTGTTGGCCGGTATTGAGGCATTGAATACCGGTACTGGTATTGATTTGAATGCTTCTGGTATCAACCCTTTTACTCAAGATATTGACTTTATCAACCTGAGTACGGTAAATTCAAGGGTTGTAAATAGTAATATTTTTAAAGGTGTAAATTTCTATTCTATCTTCGGTAGCGCCAATTACAACTACAACGACAAGTATTACTTGACAGCTGTGGTGCGTAGGGATGGTTCTTCCCGCTTTGGAGCCAACAACCGTTATGGTGTGTTCCCTGCCTTTTCTGCAGCATGGCGCGTAACAAGTGAAGCTTTCTTACAAGAATCGAACTTTATCACTGACCTTAAAGTGCGTGGTGGCTGGGGCCAAATGGGTAACTCTAATAATGTAAATCCAGACAACCAATATACCTTGTTTGCTTCTAACTTGGACAATGCCTCTTACGATATTGGCGGATCAAATACCAGTGCGGTAACCGGTTTCTACCAAAGTCGTATCGGAAACCCGAATGCAAAATGGGAAACGAGTACAACAACCAATATCGGTATTGACGGTTCTTTCCTAAGAGGACATTTTGACATTGTTTTCGACCTTTGGGAAAAGAAAACCGATGACTTGCTTTACCAGGTGCCACTGCCTGCAGTAATCGGTACCTATGCACAAGCTCCTTCTGTAAATATTGCCAGCATGGTCAACCGTGGGCTGGACCTGCAATTGATCTGGAGAGGTAATGCCGCTAACGGTCTGGGATATGAAATCAATGCGACGGGCTCTTGGTTGCACAATGAAATTGTGGACTTGGCACCTAATATTGATTTCTTTGAAACCAACCCTCCTACCAACCGTTTGAGTACTACGATCATTCGCAATGCAGTAGGCCAATCTATCTCCAGCTTTTACGGCTATCAGGTAGTGGGCTTGTTCCAGGATGATGCTGAAGTATCCGGTGCTCCAACTCAGGATGGTGCAGCACCCGGCCGTTTTCGCTACGCTGACCTCGATAGCTACGACGAAAATGGTGACCTAACCGGAATTCCCGATGGCAAGATTGATGATGCAGACCGTACCTTTATCGGTAGCCCAGTACCTAAGTTTGTCGGGGGATTGAACCTGAAATTTACTTACAAGGGTTTCGAATTGGAAACTTACCTGTACACCTCTTTGGGGAACAAGATTTTCAATATGTCTAAGTGGTATACTGACTTCTATCCTTCCTTCACAGGTGCTGCTGTTAGCGAGCGTGTGAAAGATTCTTGGCTGCCCGATAATACCAATACAGATGTTCCTGTATTTGAAGATGCATCTAACTTTAGTACCAATACTCAAGCCAATTCTTATTATGTAGAAGATGGCTCTTACCTGCGTATGCAAAACCTGACTTTAGCGTACAATTTGCCAACTTCCGTTTTGGGTAGCAGATTTGAGCGTGCTCGTGTATTTGTTTCTACCAATAATGTATTTACCATTACCGGTTATGAAGGGCTTGATCCTGCCGTAGGTGGTGCCGTTGATACCACTTTGGGTATTGATATTGGAAACTACCCGGTGACCAGAAGCTATACTTTTGGTGTAGGATTGACATTTTAATTAAAAACTTAAAAACTATTAATAATGAAGACGTTTAGTCTAAATAAAATATCCGTTGCCCTGCTACTCGGCCTCTGTGTTTCGTTCTGGGCCTGTAGCGACGAGTTTCTGGAAGTAGATCCTACCGGGCAGCTTACTCCTGAATTATTAACCTCTAAAGCAGGAATCGAAGGTACCCTGATTGGCGCTTACAGCATGCTGGGCGGCCGTGGCAACTATTTTGGCGGGGCCTCCAACTGGACCAATGGTAGTATCCAAGGTGGTGATGCCAACAAAGGAACCAATTCAGGTGACTTTAACGACATCAACTTTGTACAACGTTTTGAATTGACCCCCACAGCTCGTGTCCCTTCCGATCGGTGGAACTCTATTTATGAGGGGATTACTCGTGCGAATTCCGTATTGAAACTGCTGGCAATCACAACCGACCCGGCGGTAACGGCTGAGATCTCTCAAAACCTTGGGGCTCAGGCTCGCTTTTTGCGCGGACACTACTACTTCCAGCTGAAAATTACCTTCAATAATGTACCTTTCATCGATGAGACCCAAGTATCTGGAGAGGGTCTGGAAGAAGTAACCAACAAGGAGGAAATTTGGCCTAAAATCGAGGCAGACTTCCAGTATGCTTATGACAATCTTCCAGAAACACAGCCTGAAGTGGGACGTGCCAACAAATGGGCAGCCGGTTCTTACTTGGCTAAAGCGAAGTTGTACCAAAAGAAATACGGAGAAGCTAAAGCGCTTTTTGATGTGATCATCGAAAATGGCCAGACTTCCAATGGCCTCGCTTACGGCTTGGTCGATAATTACGCCGACTTGTTCAATGCTGAAACGGAAAATAATCAGGAAGCAATCTTCGCGGTTCAGGCGGCTGCCAATACGGGTACCGTCAACAATGCTAACCCTGATTTTGTCCTGAACTTCCCATACAATACTGGCCCCAGCGGACCAGGGAACTGTTGTGGATTCTTCCAGCCAAGCTTTGAGTTGACCAACTCTTTCCGGACCACTCCTGATGGCTTGCCTTTATTGGATGGCTCATACCGCGATCCGGCTAATGAATTGGTGACGGACCAAGGCCTGCTTTCAGATGCGCCGTTTACCCCAGATGCAGGACCGGTTGATCCTCGTTTGGATCACTCGGTAGGTCGTCGGGGTATTCCTTACCTCGATTGGGGACCATTTCCTGGCTTTGATTGGACGCGTGACCAAAACTATGCCGGTCCTTATGCACCTAAGAAGTATGTGTATTACAAGTCTCAAGAAGGAACCTTGACTGATGGTAGCTCCTGGACCCGTGGCTACGGTGCCATGAACTATATGGTGATTCGCTTTGCAGATGTATTGTTGATGGCTGCTGAAGCAGAAATCGAAGCTGGTACGATAGACAAAGCTCGCGAATATGTAAATATGGTTCGCACTCGTGCTGCCAATTCTGATTATTGGGTGAAAAATGAGGATGGTTCGGATGCGGCCAACTACGTAATTAACACTTATGACGATACTTGGACCGATCCTGAGGCTGCTCGCACTGCCGTACGCTTTGAGCGCAAACTGGAATTGTCTGGTGAAGGCCACCGCTTCCATGACCTGAATCGGTGGGGAATCGTGGCTCAAGCTATGAATTCTTATCTTCAGTACGAAGGTCCCAAGTTGCCAACCGCTTTGGGAGGAGCTTCCTTCACGCCTAATAAAAATGAATACTACCCCATTCCTCAAGGTCAAATTGACATTCAGGGAGGAGATGTATTGGTGCAAAACCCAGGTTACTAAGCTGATTTAACCTGAGAAGCTGCTTTGACAGCTTCTGTTTTCGCTAAGAATATACAAAGGCAGTGTCTTTCGAGACATTGCCTTTGTTATTTGATGGATTATCCGGATATTTATTAACCATAGGTAATCTTTCGGTATGCCCTACTCAATCAGCCCTTTCTTCAAGGTGTTTTGCTTGCTGTTCCTGTCTCAGACTATGGCGGCACAGCAATATTTTAAATGGCTCGAAAAACCCGTGCGCTCCTACGAAAAACGCCTTGCTCGTTTTCCCAATGGCGACCTGCTTATTGGTGATACGAGCCAAGACAACCCCTCCACCGGCGAGCAAGGCGGAGTCATTATGAGCCGCCTCGACCCCTGTGGTAACGTACTATGGGCCAATCGATATGCCTGGGGGGGGAATTACCTGGAATTCCGAGATTTTGCATTTAATGATCAGGGTGATATATTCATTTACGGTAGTGCCTACCAGCTTCCCGAAGAACTTATCTTTATCCTCAAATTGGACCGCTTCGGCCTAGTCAGGCAATTCCGCCTTTTTGAAAGCGGGACTATTGATCATTTTACGTACAGCATTAGCTGGGACAATGGTCGATTGATGATCTACGGGCTGCTGCTGGGGTGGCTGAGTCAAAAAGAAGGCTTTGTGGCGGTGCTAGACGAAGATTTACAAATCAACTGGAGTACAAAATTTGCGCCTTTTGCTTCCTTTGGCGCTGCCATCATCACTCGTGATCAGGGCTTTTTATGCCGATCAGGTGCCTATTTGGTGAAATTTTCCGCTCAGGGAAGCTTAGAATGGACCTCCACCCTGGTGACGAACCTGGGAGTTTATCCGGCAGCAGGCCCGGTGGAGGTGGATGATGGGTATGTCTTTGAATTTTTGCACCACGAAAAGGCCTTCTTTTACAAGATAGACCTCAATGGACAGCTACTTTGGCAAAGTGAGCAGTTTCCCTCTTCCGATGATGCAGCCGCTATATCGGTGTTGCCAGATGGACGACTTCTGGCAGCTTACAACCACCCGGATGGAGAGACCAACAAGCCGAGTTTGATGGTTCTTTCGAAAGAAGGACAGATTTTGCGCCAGCAAAAATTGGTAGCGGATTACCTTCCGCCAGTTGGCCAAATTGAACAGTCCGTTACAGATGATCTCACTGTTAATCTACTGATTAATGCGGATCTCTTTGCGGCTACGGCCATGGGCGCTTCCGCTTTCTTAATGCAATTTCCCTTAGATTCATTAACAGGCAATTGCTTTTCCTGGGAGCCCTTCCGGGAGATTGCCATACCGGAAACGGTGATCGGCTTTAGTGCCTTGGAAATCGAACAGTCCGATGCCCCGATGCCTGCTCAAACCCTATCCCTGTCCAGCGATTCACTTGATTTTGTCTACCGCGAAATATGTACAGTAGCTCCTACTCAGGTGATTCGACAAGATTCTGTATTGCAATGTCGGCAAGTATGGAAAGTTCAACTGCCCAGCGCGGATTTTAGATGGGCAGATGGTAGCACCAACTCCATACGGGTGCTTGACCGTCCTGGCCAATATAGCGCCTCCAATGACGATTGTTTACTCCCAATCACCTATGAATATGAAATAAGGCGCGTTCCCTGTCACTGCCCGGTGTATCTGCCCAATGCCTTTAGCCCCAACGACGATGGTATTAATGATCAACTTGAAGTGTTTAGCGATTGTACGTTGTTTAAACTTGAAACAGCTGTATTCAATCGCTGGGGAGACCAAGTCTTCAGCAGCAACGGTATTGATGTTTTTTGGGATGGAAGCTTCCATAATCAACCGGCTGCGGCAGGCATCTACGTTGTCTTCCTTCAATACAGGGCTCAGGATGAAAACGGCAATGTCGTCGAAGGCACCTTGTCACAAGGAGTAATGGTGATGCGGTAAGATTGGGGCGTGCCCCTGCCTCCGCGTATCCGCTACAGCACGGTCGTGTGCTTCCTGGCTCGCCCGTAGGCTCGTCCGTTCCGGAGGCCAGCTGCCCTGGCCCCTTCCAGCCCACTCACGCGGCAGTCTACACACAAGAAGGACGGTAAATCCTCCTGTACCTAATCTCTCTCTCCCCCCCTTGCCCCGTATTCCTATTTTTTGTACATTGCTGGTGCTTTTTCGAAACTCAAAACATATCCCTTCTATAACGGGTAATAGAGACCCAAACAGACCCGTACCAATTTTGTCAGTGCATTAAGGTAAACGTCAGTATTAAGCCAACAGTACTACCCTTCACGAAGAAATTTCAATTCAGCAATGCTGTTTGGTAACGGCTATGATTATAGTAGAATTAATGACATAGGACGCCAGTGGATTGATGCAAAATAATTGATATCAAATGCTAGCATGAGAGGACCTTGCCTGAGTGAAAAAGTATCAGTTATTTCGGACGAGTTGCACTAATTTCTTCTCCCAAACAAATAGCTTGCTGTTGCAAGTTGGCCCCTACTATAAGCCGAGATATTTCCGGCAGTTTCTACGGAGGCAGCCGAGCTTTTATACCGATTAAAAAACAACTCATGGACCCTAAAACGCTAGCCGCCCGACTGGTAGAACTCACTGGTCGCCTGAAGCGGACTTCCAAAGACCAGATTGCCTCCATCAGAAACCTGCAGGAAGCCCTCGCCAAAGCCATGCTTCGTGAACCGGAAACGGAAATTCGCGACATTATTTTCCAAACGGAACGTACCGACACACTCTCCGGAGAAATGCTGGAAGACACGCCATTATTCAAGGAAATGCACACCTTGACGGAGCGACTTGCCAGTCAAAAAGCCCGCCAAAAGGATGTCAAGTACCGGGCTTTTCGGCGCACTACTCCAGTGATTAATAGCGAAATTCCGGGTTCAATTCCCCGTTGGGGAAGGGGGGCGGCCATCGCCTTTACGGAAGGACCCTTCTTTGGTGAAAACGGACTAGTGTACTGGTTTGACTTTTACACCTTTACTAAAACAATTGCGATTCATTTTGGCAATGATCCCCTGCCATCACTCCTGGTGCCGGTGCGCTTGTCTTTGCTGGGCAGCTCCAAAAAGCGCTACCGGATTGATGAGGGCAGCATTTGGATTCGGTCAAATTTGTTTGCCGCTGCGGCCCCGGCAGGACAGTATACCGGATTGAAAATAGATGGCGGCATTCTGAAGCTCAGCACCAAAGATGCTCCAATCGGCGATAAAATGGAGATTCCGGCTACGGCTACAATAGAAATGGATATAGATTTGGTGCAACCGGATATTTTACCCGACTCCAACGATGATTACGGACTGGATGTTAAAAGTTCGACCATCCGGCTTCCCGATAAGCTGGCGTGTACCATTGTGCAAAACAAGCTCACCATCGATCAATTGGCCCGAGGTAAGTGGAAGCTGTTTCAAGATAATCGAACCTTTACGTTTCAGGAAAACAAACCGGTGACTTACTCCCCGCTCCTCGATCGGATTCTGGTGCCTATGCTAACCTCTTCGGATACCTTTAGCATTGCAAAAGGCGGCTCTAAATCGGTATTTAACACCTTCTCCGGAGAAGGTATTGTCTCCCAGGGTAATTGGTCTTTACCCACGGCAGCAATCACAGTCTCCAATCCACCGGAAGCGGCGGGGATTGGAGCATTGACCTTATTGGTCAAACCAGGGATTGAATGCCAATGGATGGGGTTGCAAGGTGGTGCCATTCATTTGGGCGCTGCGTGGTTCCAACTGGCCCCGGGCATTTTGAGTGTCACAGCAGAGCAGGCAGGAAATATCTACGGCAAACAAACTTACGAGCTGTGGGGCAATGAAAAAACGGGCTATTTATCGGAAGTGCGACTGCAGTATACGGATGCTTTTATCTTTCGATTTACCGCTTTGAATGTAGGTGTAGAAGCCATTTTTACCCAAGTGGATACAGATGTGCAAACCGATCGGCCCGTGAAGGTGGATGGTAGCCCCTTTGAAATTAAAGGCAAAGACACGCTATTTTTATTGTACGTTTCCAATGCCTTTAAAGGCTTATTGCTCTACGATGCCGATATGATCGTAGATCAGGCAGGTCCTGCGCCCATTGGCGCTGCGCCCAATATCAAACTCGAATCGCATGCTATTGCGCTCAATAATGCATTGCTGACAGTAACCCAACCGGCATCTTTTCTACTGGCCGGCGCATTAGAAAGCGAGCATAAAATCAAAAATGGCTACCTCAATTTATTGCACGGGCTGTACCACCTGCTGCCTACTTTACCCGACCCTTATGCCGCCAATCTTGGATTCTTGATCCGGCAGCGTGGCAAATATGAAAGTGCCGCAATTGCGGGAAGGGGGGCTGTGAAATCCATTGCCGCTTTGTTATTATGCACGGTCACTTGGCCCGCTGATCAGCCCAGTGAGGAAGAACCGCTCAATGCCGCCGTCAGTTACCAGTTCTTACCCTTGAGTGTCAATCAACCCAGCAATATTGGGTTGGAGCCGGGAACCAGTTTCACCGCTGCCTCAAAAATGACCGCTGCGTCTAATCTTGAAAGCAATAACCCCTTGTTTTTCGCTAGCTATGACAACAGCTACAACCCCAATACTTACGAAGCACCATGGCGGAATTTGACACAAAATATCGGCCGAGACATCTTCTCCTTGCTCGATGTCTCTACCAATGCCGATTTGATGGGTGTGACTTATGGCTTTTTGAATGAGGGCTACCTCATGAAATTGACCCATGTGGCCACCGCGGCAGATTCCGATACGCCTGCCATCCCTTACCAGATTGAGGGTATGGATTTTAAAGCCTCGGGCAAATACGTGAAAGCCTTTACCGTCCCACAGATTTCCTGGGAGCCGGTCATCAACTTGTCCGATAATGCTGTATTGGGCGTAGACCCACCTCCCGGAGTACTTGGTTTTCCGGATGACGGCGGTCCAACGCGTATTTTCAACGACAGTGCCAATACAGTTACATTGGCCCCCATTCCATTGACGAATTTTATTGTCGATCAGTTTAAAAACGACGATCAGCTCAATACCTATAGCATCTTTACCTTGCCGTTTGGTTTGCAGGCTATTGCCAAGATCGACAAGGAAAATCAGTTTAATTCGGCAGACCAGGGAGCGGATATCGACTTCAATCGACCTCAATTTCCAGAGGAAGTGGAAGGTGGTATTCAATTAAAAACGACAGGTGCGGAACACAAGGAACAGAAGAACCGCACCTTTAAGGGCAACACCATCCAGTTGACCAACCTGATTTCTTCCGAGCCGTATGCCACCAATATTCTCGGTGAAGATGTTACGGGTATTTTTAACAATGAGTTTAGTCCGGCGGGCCAATACGGGCCGTTTAGCAACCGTGGGGTACCGCTAGAGCGCATCGATTTTAGTGGCTACGGGGCCAGTATGTTCAACCAGTGGTTCAACAACGATGCGAAGTTTGCACAAACCAGTCAGACTAAATTCGATGTCTGGGTGGGTAGAACTGCGCATGAAATCATCCAGGTGCGTAGCGTCATTTATCCCTGGGGTATTTACGTGGTGCGGACCATCACCTTGTTCCGGGTCAACAGTGCTTACGTATATCGCGTAGATAGCGGCTGGCGGGCCGAAACAGATGGCATTTATGACTTCAATATCACGGTAGATCATACCATTCCGGGCGGCATACTGAATACCTTCAAATCGTTTTTTGCGGAGTTTACCAATGATGAGTCTACCAAGAACTTGCGGCCCTACGCTTTCCATCCGGGATTGGTAAAAGGGGTTTACAACGTAAAAAACATCGAAAACACAGCTGAAATCCCAGCTTATGTTAACAATCGACCGAAACTGGAAGGCGAAGCTTACATGGATCAAAACGGTAAGATTCAGGTCGTACAGGGAGCCGAAATTGGTAAACCCTGGGGAATCAAATTGAGTCCGGTATATTTCACAGCGGATGTCAATCTCGATTTTGTCAAGGAAGGCAAAGCCAACGGGAAAGTGCCTTCCAAGAAGATGCTGGGATTCGTGCAAATCAGTCCGGCGGGAGTGCCCATTCCACGCGATGCATTGAGCGATTTATTGGTCAAGTACCCCGACATTGGCGGAGAGGTGGACTGTGTAGTAGACATTGGTGATTCCAGTCAGAAAATGCGCATCAATCGCGTAGAAATTGACCCGGCAGAAAGTGCCTCGGGGACCCCTGTTTTTGTTGGAGCGGCCAAAGGCTCGCCGATTTTGCCATCGGATGGCTCCTGGAGCATGGTGGAGCAAAATCAAGCAGGTGAAGTGGTTCCTGTGACCGACGAGCGGGGCATCCCACTAATTCGTGAAGGGGAATGGAAGCGCTCGGCCAACGGCAATTGGACCGCCAACCAAAATGGCAAGTTATTGCGCATTGCCAATCCACGTGAATTGCTGCGTGCTGCGGATACTTCGACCATCGATTTTGGCTTTTTGCAAAATACCGGTAGCCAAAAGGCATTATTCCGACGCCCACGCTTTGAAAAAGGCAGAAACCTGCTGCTTTCTGAAAAACCGGACTTTGCGGATGCGTATCACCTGCTGAATTCCAAAGGCATTTTCCCGAATCTGCAGGACATCACCGACACCCTCGACCTAGATGCGCAAAATATTGCCGTCAAGGTGCAAAAAGCGGGGTATAAACTGATTGAAAAAGGGACGGAAGCCCTGGAAAACTCGGTAGGAAAAGCCTTACAACAAGTCTTGCCCGAAGGCCCTTGGTATTGGGTCGGTACAGCTAATGGGGACGAGCCGGTTAAGATTTATTTGGAATACAAAACCCCGAGCGCCAGTTCCTTGCTTAATTTCGACATAGATTCCCAAGCTAAAAACTGGGGGTCGGCTTTGAGTGATACGTCCATTGTCATCGATCTAGGCCCCTTTCCTCGTTTGTTTATCATCAAAGGGAATTTCAATTCTGCTAAGGGATCACCCGTTTCCATAGACCAGCCGATCATCGAATTTGGACCGGATTTAAAACCCGTATACGATGTCTTGCGCCTACTGGCCACCATCTCCCAGTTCCCCGCTATTGACTACGCTGAGCTATTGCAAAAGGGATTGGAAATTGCCATGAGCAATTCGCCGGAAGTGTGGGAGTATAAATTTAGTGCCAAGAAAGAAATTCCGGTGATTCGCTTCCCGCCCCCGAGTCTGGACAGCCCGGTAGCACCGCTACGCATTGAGGCAAGCTTGGCGGTGGGTGCTTATTTCAATCAGTCCTTGCCCATCACTACAGACCTAAGCCAGCTGATTCCCTCGGCGGGAGCATTCGTGGAGTTTTACGGCCAAATGTCGGTAATGTGCGTGAGTGTGGCCGCAGCCACAGTGTACGCCGTTGGACAAACGCAAGTCAAACTCTATGCTGACCTCAAGGAAGGACCGGGCATTGCCATGCGCTATGGTTTTGGTGTTGAATTGGCAGTGGGATTGCCGGTAGTGGGGACCCTTTCGCTGACTTATATGGCGGGTATCGACATGGACCTGAATGCAGACTTACTGCGGGTAGATGCCTTCCTCATGTTTAAAGGTCGCGCAGAAATTCTGGGGGGGATTGTCACCGTCACCATTATGATCGAAGCCCGTGGTGGCATCGAACGCATTGGGGATGTGACCAATATGCGCGCTCAGGTCACCTTCGGACTCGACATCAGTATCTTCCTCGTGATCAATATCAGCTTTGAAGAATCCTGGGAAGAAGAACGCCAGATTTCATAACCCCTTAACCTAATAAACTCAACAATATCATGGCAAATAAAGCCTTATTTTCGATACTCGCGCTGCCGCAGGAATACAACGCTGGCACGCTGCGCTTTAACTTGGTTTTTATTCCAAGAAATTTCAGTCCATTGCAAAACCTGGCTGCCCCCTATCATGATGTCGGCCCATTCGCCGATGCAGCCGCAAATTTGCGGCTTGATGTCAAGGTCATTTCCGGCTTGACCGGTATGCCCAATAATGCCAATGTGTCCTTTTCGGAATTATTGGACAGTGTAGCGGTACCCGATTCGGCGAGGCCCGTCTATGAAGCCTTGGCTAAGGAATTTGAAATCGATGATGTTCCCAATCAAAGTCAAAAAGCACCACCGATTGCAGCACACCGGTTTATCAAAAAATATTTACCACACAGCTATCGGGCAGCCTTCAATTTTACCAACCCACGCACCAAAGATGCTGTGCTGGACGACAGTTATCACTGTGCATTTAAGGATCGTGGGATCAATCCCAATTTTAAAACTTCGAGTAATCGAATCAGTTGGGGTAAGGTGTATGCCTATTGTTTGCGGCACCCAGAAGTGGCCAAAAAGGTGGGGTTGATCTATACCGATCTGACCATTTCGATACCGAAAAACACCTTTGAAGACGGTGGTTGGTTATACGTCGATTTGGCCGACAACGGTTATTTTTCCGACAAGGTAAATACCAATGATACCCTCGCACAAAGGTACGCGGCACGCATTCCGCCGATGGCCAATGAGGATAGTAGAATCCTGTTTGCACCCGTACTTTTTCCAGTAGCTTATTCTACGCCGTTCATTGGAAATTACGACGAACCACAGCGCGAAGCGGCCGACTATGATGATGGTTTTGCTAAGATCGTGCACAGTTTTCAGCCCATCAGCACCAATTTCCTACAGGAAGAAGTTTCTGAAGAGATGTTGCACCCCACCAAGGATATCGGCATTCGACTGGCGTGGGATGACGAACAGGTCTTGATTTGGTTGAATCGACAATTGAAACCAGACAGCTCGGTCCCAGGTAATGATCGCTTGGATGTACCATTGGGTGTTTTTAATTATCGCATCGATGTACGCGAAAAAGGAGATGGTACCAATGCCTGGCATTCGCTCAACCTGGTACGGCCTAAGCAGCCCTTGGTTTTGGGCGGACAAACCATTTTAGGTCCGGATTCTCAGGTTGAATTGGGCACGGAAGTATATCCTATGCAATTGGATGGCAATCAAAATACCAACTATTGGCTACCCGCCTACTTCACCCAGTGGGCCGGCAAATCCCTGGTCCTGGCCGATGAGGAGGCAGCGGCAATTTATCGGGTAGAAGAAGAAAGTAGACAATATGTAGATGGCGATGGCAATACCCGGAAATTGCAGGTGCAGCTATCTCGCCAATACGATCCGGTGGGATTGGATCAGGTCCGGTTATTGTACGGCCGTCAATACCAGTTTAGGGTGCGCATGGGCGACATCAGCGGCGGTGGTCCAAGTATGAATGATGAACGCATATTTGAGGCTATTTCCAGCGATGAAGCGGTTACTTTTAAACGCTACGTAGCACCCAATGCTGTGCGCATGGAAGGCTTGCCAGAAAACAATAATTTCTTCACCGATTCCAATCTTATACTGCGCCGTCCTTTGTTGGATTATCCCAATGTGGATTTTACCGGACAGTACGACGATGTGGTGAATAAATTGGTGGCTTACGCCAAATGGGCTACCGGTAAAAGCGAAATAGGTTTGCCCGATCCGGATGTCAATCAAGTGCAAATCACGGTAGAGGTGAAGGCATTGAATATGGATCAGCAATTGAGTGTTTCCAAACGAGAGGCTTACGCCAAATTATACACTACCACCCGGGATTTTAATGCTCTTGATTTCACTGCTTCGGTAGATGAAGACCTCAACTCCAATGACCCTTTAAAGTCTATCGAAGTGCCCTTGCAAGTACCACTACAATTTGTAGATGCGGCCGTCTTGCGGTTTGGTGACCCCGCAAATCTAGGTGATTTGAACGTTACCGAAGCGGAATTGGCAGGTATGACCGAATTGATTTTGCCGAAAGGCCGCGACATTCGCATCACCATTCGTGGATTGGGGGCCAATGACGATATCTATTTTGGCAATAAAGCTTGGGCCAAAGGCAAGACCATCCAGTTGATGGTGCGCACTGCTGCCGAGGACGAAGAACACTTGTTTGATCCCACTTTTGTGGACGATCAAATTGAAGGGATCTATTTGCAACCGAGCTTTGCCTTGCGGCCAAGAGGTCGGGCGTATCTATTGGGTCGGGCGCAAAGTCAGGCCAATCTTTCTCTCCAGAAACTAGCCGATCAAACCGATTTAGAAGCACGTGGACTATCGCTGCTTGGCAAAGAAGGGGTGCGGGTGCAATTTGGCTGTGCCCGCAGCATTCGCCATTCTCTTGCGCCGGATGGAACCTCACTGACTTTATCGGTGAAAACCGACCTGTATCATCACTGGCTGGTGCCGATCAACCTACGGTTGCGCCGCGACTGGACCTGGGATGCCATGCAATTGGAGAGTTTTGTGATTACACGGCGCAAAAAATTTGGCCGACAAACGGAGTGGGAAGAGGAAGAAGTCGGCACCATCAATCTCTACAACACGATCAATCTCCAAGCCCTGCAAAAACCAGATCGGACCTTTACACAATTGGTCTTTATTGATGCAGTAGAGCCCAAACCCGATCCCGATGCCCCCAATACCGACCAGTATCCGGACATTATTGAATTGGAATATTCGGTCACACCGGTATTCAAAACAGGGGAAAACCCCACTCAACTCACGGCAGAAGAAAACCCATTGGTGTTGGAATTGACATTACCGGTGACCACCATTCCTGCGCAAGAGCCCAAATTAGCTTCAGCGGGAATCGCTCTTTCCCCATATCAGCGCGACGATCGGTATGCCAATACCGAAGCGCGTAAACGCTACTTGTGGATTGAGTTGGAAGAACCCGTAGAAGATCCAAATGATAGTCTGTTTATTCGCTTTTTAGCCTATGCTCCAGACCCATTGCTGGCTGATTTGGCGCGTTATCCTGAGTTGCTGGAAGCGCAGGAAGAGCCCGCTTTACCAATTGATCCTGAGTTGATTCGGGTTATTCGCCCCGATCAGGCCGATGATCAGGCTGGATTAAATGCGATGACGGGTCTGGTACCGTCCAGTACCCAAGGGAATCAAAAACCGAGACATTTTTTAGTGCCCCTGCCGCCAGGTTTACACCCGGAATCCGATGAGCTTTTTGGTTTTTTTACTTATGAATTGCGCATTGGACATAGCAACATCTGGAGTACGGCGCAGGGGCGTTTTGGTCGCCCACTCCGGGTGACCGGCGTACAACATCCGGCTCCGGCCCTGTTTTGTACCATTGAGCGTAGAGATCAGGTCATCAAAGTGTCTGCCCCTTACGCAACGGCAGTTTATAATGGCAAAAACGTCACTGCTCGTCCGCCACGCACCGAAATCTGGTGCCTGGTATATGCTCAGGTAAAAATGGCCGATAATCAGGATTACCGCAATGTATTGCTGGGTGAGGACAAATTGAGTTTTCCCAAACGGCAATCGAGTGCTTTTGGCATATCAAGCTATGAGGTGGGCTTTCAGGAATTGAGCAATAAAGACGGCCGCATTTATGGAAGTTTGATTTTACAACAAAAATCCATCCTTGCGGCACTGGCAGGTTATGGGCTGCCGTTGGACTCCCCATTGAGTGTGGTTTGTGTGGAATTATTACCCACCGAATACCGCTCCATCGCTACCCGTAATCAAGCGGCGTTGCAGAAAATTGTTAAAACGAGAGGAGAAGAATTGTTTGACAGTAAAGTGAAATTGAGTGGCATTACCTTCCAGGATAATCTTCAGGAACGGCCCGATAATGCACGGCCACTATCCGATCATTTGGGGCAATACCGCATCTTGCGGGTGTCTCCGTTGACGGAAATACCAGAAATTTGTTGTGTGGATTGTTGATTGAAACGATTGCATAAGCCAGTGATCAAGCCCGAACAAACGTACCAGATACCAGCTCGCCCTTGGCCCCTTTGGCCAGGAGGCGGGCGGCCTGGTCTGCATTTCTAATCGGCTCAATCAGGCGGTATTCACTGCGCAATTCCAGGGCAATTTTGACTGCATTTTGTTGACTTACCCGGTGGCCACAACTAACAAAAATGGGATTAACGCCATCTTGGCTACGCAGCACATAACCGACAGTTTCCGGAGGAGTGCCAATCGTCACCGGCAAGGTAGCGCCTGCTGTTTCTCCCAATTCGCCCGTATATTTCACCAGTGTTTCTTTGGCTACGCCGATACTGGGGAAATCCGTTTGGATGCCCAGCCAACTAGCTACGCCCAATTTTCGTGGATGCGCAGTGCCGTGTCCATCGATGACCAACAAGGAAGGCCGGAATCCTGTCTGCTCCATCAAATCTTCCAAACCTTTTTGCAAAACAGGTCCTTCACGAAATGCAAAAAATCCAGGTTGATAAGCGGTTGTCACAAGGTAGGCGCCCGTGAATACGCCCACCGCCTCACTTTGCCAGCGCCGTACATCAATGGCCAGATAGCCAATATTTTCATGGTATTGAATATCAAAGGTAAAAATCAAGTCCTCCGCAGAAACAGGGAGTGGTTGCTCATCATCTGGGATGATTAGACATTTGGAAAGTTGATGTTGAATCTCAAGGAATTTTTTTTGCATGTTGTTTGTCTCAATACATATCATATCCCAAAAAAAGGAGGATAGCACGTACTGACCCAAACGGCTACCGGGAAAGAATAGTTCGTTTTTTATTAAATCAGGCGTGGGGACAGGGCAAAAAAAAACAGCACCTCGAATGACTTCGAAAGTGCTGCTTTGCTTGATGGCGCCTCAGCAAGGACTTGAACCTTGGACCTACGGATTAACAGTCCGCCGCTCTAACCAGCTGAGCTACTGAGGCTTCTTTTTTCACCTATTTTGAGAACCCGTTTTCCTTCGAAATCGTTCCCTCTCTCAAAAGGCGAGTGCAAATTTATCACATTCAAAATAATTGTGCAATATTTGTGGAAATATTTTTCAATAAATTTTTTCTGCATGAGTTTACTTACCGTTGGAACCGTTGCTTTTGATGATATCGAGACGCCTTTTGGCAAGGCTGATCGCGTAGTTGGAGGTGCTGCTACCTATATTTCTTTGGCTGCTTCTTATTTTACTGATGAAGTGAAGGTGGTTTCCGTAATCGGGGATGATTTTCCACAGGAAACCCTGAATTATATGGAGTCCCGGGGCATCAACCTGGATGGCATTCAGATGAAGGAAGGAGAAAAATCTTTTTTCTGGGCCGGTCGTTACCACGACAATATGAATAGCCGCGATACGCTGGATACCCAGTTGAATGTCTTGGCGGACTTTGACCCTGTACTTCCTGAAGAATATAAGGAGGTGGATTATCTAATGTTGGGTAATCTCACCCCTTCTGTACAAAAAAGAGTCATCGACCAGTTGAAGACACGCCCAAAGCTGATTGCACTGGATACGATGAATTTCTGGATGGATACAGCGCTGGATAGTTTGAAGGAGGTGATAGCCATGATTGACATTCTCACAATTAATGATGAAGAAGCGCGGCAGCTTTCGGGAGAGCACTCCTTGGTGAAAGCAGCAGCTCTAATTCATGAAATGGGACCTAAGTACCTGGTGATCAAAAAAGGAGAACACGGTGCTCTATTGTTCCAGGGTGATAATATGTTTTTTGCACCTGCCCTTCCTTTGGCCGAAGTATTTGATCCTACCGGTGCTGGTGACACTTTCGCCGGAGGGTTTATGGGATACCTGGCATCTACTCAGGATAGTTCTTTTGAAAACATGAAGCGGGCGGTTATCTACGGCTCTGCTATGGCTTCATTCTGTGTAGAAAAGTTCAGTATCGACCGGCTGAAAGACTTGACAGATGACGAAATCACGGCAAGAATTGTCCGTTTTGTACAGTTGGTCAATTTTGATGCTCAGTTGTAAGTGCTTGTATGGAGGTAATCCCTGAAGTATATTCGGGCAAGCTATTTAGTCCCGGTAAAACCGGGATTTTGGAATCCCGATGTGAAATCGGGACAAGCTATCACTTCGGCTATTTTTTCGTCCGTCTCGGCTCAGCCGAGATGTACTCAAAAATGAGTCTTGCGAGAACCCAAATCTGCATTTTCGCTGCTAAAGCTACTTCCAAACAAGCACTAAGACGCCACGTAGGGAGGGGCTATTGCGTTAATTTAGCATACAAGGCAGTAGCTTCTTCCGTAAATTCGTGTTTGGGCCCGGTTGCAAGGTCTTTCAAAATGCGTTTAGCTTCCTGCATTTCATTCGTTTGTATATATCCCAGTGCAAGGTACCAATTGGCTTCCTCATATAACTCTGGAAGGTTGATTGTGACCCGGTGCAGGTAATCAATCGCTTTCGAGTAGTGTTTAGCCCCCAATTCGGCGATACCCGCGTAATACATGGCTTCAAAATCTCCCGCATTTTGGGAGAGGTATCGCTCAAAATGAGGAACGCTCTTAGCCAGTTGTTCTTCCTGATAAAAAAACATGGCGGTTTTCAGTGTTTGAGGCAACTTAGTGTTTTCTCCGCGCAAGGTCAGGTATTGATCGGGGACTGGCTGAAAAAACGCTATAAACCAGCGATTCTGTTGAAAATGCTGATAATACTTCAATGCTGCCGCAACGGTAAACAATAACAAAATAAGGGCCACTACCTGGTTGAACGAAGGGAATGGCAGCGAAGTCGATTTTACTTCGGACACAGACGCCTGTTTTTTTTGCACTAAATCCGCCAAATCCGCTTCCAGTTCGGTTTCAGCATGTTGATAATTACCGGCATAAGCCTCTACGGCTGCATTGCAAAGGGGGCAATCCAGCAGATGACTTTCTACCTCATACCTGGCGATATCCGGTAATTTCTCGTTTAGGTACTCGATGATTTCCTGTTGAGACAGGCAGGAAGTACCCTTATATGATCCCTTCATTTTACTTCTTTATTCACTACGCTCATGAGAAAAAGCCAGCAACTGCCGACGCAATTGACGTTTACCGTTTTGCAAATGGCTTTTTACCTGTTTTACACTACATTCAGTTTGCCTGGCAATCTCCTTGTAACTTAGTTTCTCGAAATAAAATAATTCCAGGCATTTCTGTTGATTTTCATCCAGTTCTCTCAACGCCATTAACAGTGCGCGCTCTTTTTTGGATGTCCCCTTATCTATTAGACGCTCAAATCCTTCATTTTCCATAAAAAAGGATTCTTTTTTTTGATTTTTTTGCCAATCAAGCTGATTTTGCTGCAATCGCCGGTCTTTGCGTAAGTAGGAAATGGATTCATTACGGATGATGGTATACAACCACGTGTTGAAAAATTCCGGTGTTTCCCGTTGAAGAAATTCATAAACTTTGGAAAAAACGATCATGGTCACATCCTTGCTTTGTTCGCGGTCATCCACAAACTTTAAGGTGGCGAGGAAGGTGAGGTGGGCGTAGCGTTCAAATATTTCGGTAAAACAAGCCTCCGTCCCCTGTTCCCTGAAGGTTTCCAGCAGTTCCTGATCACTCCAGTGTTGGTATTTACTCTGATTGGCAGGACGTTTGAACATAATAGCGGGTTGGATAATCTTTCTCTAAAAAAAGCAAATTATCTCAGTCTACCATAAAAAAGGGCCGAGATTTTGCTTCCCGGCCCTTTTTTATCTGATTCTTTGACCAATTTCCTTGATTTTACATTGAGGAAATTTGCCAAAGCACCTTTTGTTTTAATCCAACCACTAATACTGGATGGTTCCCATAATGTATTCCAGCTGTTGCATAAAGTCTCGCTTCTCCTTGCCCGGCGCATGGATGAAGCCATCAACAAACAACAACTCCTTCTTTTCGGTATTGTGGATCAGGTAACTCACAAAGGCCCCACCCATATAGTCGTTGACAATTTCCCAAATGCCTCTGGCTTCGAGGGCATAATTATTATTAAGGGTCTTTACGGTTGTAAACATTGGTAAATCGACATCATTGATACGCATGTAGGTGTCTACTTCCGGTAAGGAAGTAGAAATGTATTTCCGGCCCAATGTATCGCGAATGGCTTTAATGCCTTCCTTGGTCAGTTGCGACTGGTCCTCGTAAGGGATGCGGTGCAGCATGAGGTTGCTACTCAATTCTGCGGTTTCTTTCCGCATCCACACCAAGTTTTCGGCTTCAATCGGCACCCGATAATAATCTGCAGGAATGCGGATTTTTGTATCCATTTCCATGGCAATGGTATCCATCGCCCGGCGGTTTTCCCCTTCGAAGAAGATGGTCGCCTCTAGGCGCTCTTTATCGGCATCGTGAAGGCGTTTGGAAATGGCTGGAAAGTTATTTTTCAGATTTTCAATCAATTCATCTTCCGAATAGGCAAATTCATAAATCAGCAACTGTCCCTTGGCCCATTTATCTCTACCAACAATCGAATTGTAAGAAGGATCTTCCTTGGCCCGCCGAGCTTTTTCTTCGCCAATATCTTTTAAGACCAGCTGTGTGGTAGGCGAATCCTTGTCATTGAGATTGGCCACAATAATAAAACTCCTCAACTGTCTTCTGATCGGATCTTTATCCAAGGTCTCCGGTGAAATGTGACGCAGGTCAAAAATCGGTTCGGGCTGTGGCAAAATAGGATAAGCGGCGGCATAGTAGTAGTCCATCGTATCACCAACGGGGCCTTCCCACAGCTGGTCGTCGGCCAACACCATTACCTGATTGAGCTTACCAAAGGCAAGTGGCACCGGCTGTAGACTCTGCTGCATTTCTTCACTACAAGAGGTCAAAGAGAATACCAAGGTGAGCAGACTTAAATAAATCGCTTTTATATTGTTCATTTTTTCAGGATAGTTTTTTCTTGAAACAGTTTTGATTCGAAAATAATCATTTTTTTCTACCTCTCTCCTACGAGAGCCGGTTGTCATTCATTATTCTCATTTATATAGATGCCAAACGAGGCCATTTTGGTGTAGCAAATGCCAATTCCCTAAAAAAAGTAAGTCATCCCAAAACGCTTTAGGATGACTTACTAGGTTTACACCAAGTTGAATTCGATTATTTGAAATCCGCTATTTGAAATAATCCCGCATTTTTTCAAAAAACCCCTTGTCCGATTTACCGGGTTGTGGATTAAAATTGGGCATATCACGCAACTTTTCTAATAAGTCTCGTTCTTCAGTATTGACCTTCTTCGGTGTCCAGATATTGACATAGATCAATTCATCGCCACGGCCATAACTTTGCACGGAAGGTAGTCCTTTCCCCTTGAGGCGGAAGATTTTTCCCGATTGCGTGCCGGCCGGAATTTTGATTTTCACCCGCCCATCGATGGTCGGTACCTCCACGGAAGTACCCAATGCCGCGTCGGCAAAGTTGAGGTACAATTCGTAGATGAGCTTCATGCCATCCCGCTGCAATTCCGGGTGGGGTGTTTCCTCTATATTGATCAACAAATCGCCCGCAGGGCCACCATTGGCACCGGCATTGCCCTTACCTCTTAACGAAAGCTGCATGCCTTCCTCTACCCCGGCAGGAATTTCAATTTCTATGGTTTCGTCGCCGTAAACGCGACCGTCCCCCTTACATTTTGGACAACTAGCCGTAACCGTTTGCCCACTACCGCCACAAGTTGGACAGCTCGTCGTCGTCTGCATTTGTCCCAGGAAGGTACTTTTTACCTGACGCACGTATCCGCTACCGCGGCAGGTGCCACAGGTTTGTACGGAATTGCTGTCCTTGGCACCGGTACCGCCACAGGTATCACAACCGAGTTGTTTTTTGACCTTAATTTTTTTGGTAACACCATTGGCTATTTCTTCCAGGTTCATCGTCACTTTGATGCGAAGATTACTACCCCGCTGGCCACGAGATCGTGCTCTGCCGCCGCCTGCACCACCAAAAAAATCGCCAAAAGGGCTACCACTATCACCAAAGATATCGCCAAACTGACGGAAGATATCTTCCATGGACATGCCACTACCGCTGAAACCGCCACCGCCCATATTAGGATCGACACCGGCATGGCCAAAGCGGTCATATCGGGCACGCTTATCAGCATCACTCAATACTTCATAAGCTTCAGCCGCTTCTTTAAACTTCTCTTCAGCCTCCTTGTTTCCTGGATTTTTGTCCGGGTGGTATTTGATCGCCATCTTGCGATAGGCCTTCTTGATGACCGTATCATCAGCGCCTTTGGCAACGCCTAGAATTTCGTAATAATCTCGTCTTGCCATAGTCAATTATTTTCTTTGCCCCATCCTGTGGTCAAAGAAGGTGTTATTATTTTCCAACCACAACCTTAGCGTGGCGGATAATTTTGTCTTTTAGTAAATATCCTTTTTCAACAGTATCGACAATTTTGCCTTTCATCGACTCGTCAGGAGCAGGAATTTCCGTGATGGCTTCGTGCAATTCGGGGTCAAAAGCACCTTCAGTGTCCATTGGCTCCAAGCCCACTTGCTTAAGCACTTTATATAGTTTTTGGTAAACCAAATTAACTCCCTCGCTAAAATGCTCTTGGGTGTTTTCGTCGTCGGCAATTTTTTTAGCCCTGTCAAAATCGTCAAGTACCGGCAGCAAAGCTGTCAGGGTGTCTTGCGCAGCAGTACGCATCAACTCGATCTTCTCCTTGATGGTCCGCTTCTTATAGTTGTCAAATTCGGCAAATAGCCGCAAATATTTATCTTTCAATTCACTGTTTTGTTGTTGAAGAACTGCCAAGTCATCACTTGTCTCCTGCTCTTCATTGGGGTTGGGTTCAATTGATTCATTGTCAGGGTCTTGTGCTTGGTTTGTATTCTCGTCTTCGATCATTTTTTCGAGTTCTTCCTGTAATTTTTTGCTTTTATCTTTTTTGCTCATTGCGCACGATTTTTTTATTAATCACCCGCATATTACTACAATTACTTTGCCATTGCTGAAAAAAGGTCATTTTGACAGGTGCCCGGCCAGAATGCGGTCAACTTGTACCGGTTCCAGATTGATACCAATGATTTTACCTTTCGGATCGATGAGGTAGGAGGCAGGGATGGATTTGATACCGTAGAGGGTAGAAATCGGGGCGTCAAAAAACTTTAGGCTATTGGTCCGGTCCAAAATGTGATAATTCCAGATGAGCCCGTCTCGTTCGATCGCATTATGCCATCGGGATTCTGTTTGCTCAATGCCTATACTGACAATTTCAAATCCTGTTGCATTGTCAAATCCTGCCTGATGGTATTTTTTATACAACTTGACCAATTCAGGGTTTTGGATGCGGCAGGGGCCACACCAGCTGGCCCAGAAGTCGAGCAGGACATATTGGCCCTGAAGGGCAGACAATTGCAATTGGCCACCGCCTTTCACCTCTGCTGTAAAGTCTTTTGCGGACTCCCCATTGATAAACTTGGGCTGCATATAAAAATACCGACCGATGTAAAACACCACCAGTCCGATCAGTAAAATATTGAGGATTAGATTGAAGTTCTTTTTCATTTTAAATGGTTATTCCCCAAAATAACAACTAAAGGAAGAAAAGGATTATTTTGGTGAAATGACAGGAAAACCGATCGGCAACCTGTCGGCTTTTTCACGAAAAAAATGCTACCCCCGATAGGAAGAAGAGTTCAGTGATGCCACAATCCCGGCACCTAGCGAGACCGCAATTACTGCCAAAGACACCCATTCCGGAAAATGTATTTGTTCTGCAATAATCATTTTCACTCCTACGAAGGACAGGATAGCCACCAAGCTGTATTTGAGGTAGTGGAATTTTTCCAGCATATTCGAAAGGAAAAAATACATGGATCGCAGGCCCAGGATGGCCAGAATATTCGAGCTAAAGACCAAAAACGGATCAGAGGTGATGGCCAGGATAGCGGGAATACTGTCCAGGGCAAAAAGAATATCCGTTCCCTCAATAATGAGCAACACAATAAATAAGGGCGTAGCAGCCAGGATGTGTTTTTTTCTAACAAAGAAGTGTTCCCCCTCAATCGTTTTGGTGACGGGCACAATTTTGCGCACTTGTTTAAAGAGAAACGAATTGTGCGGATCAAAATCTTCATCTTTTGATACCAACATCTTGATGGCCGTATAAATCAGAAAGCCGCCGAAGAGATAGGTCGTCCAGCTAAACCGATTGATCAATGCTACCCCAAAAAGGATCATCAATGCCCGAAAGATAATGGCCCCGAGGATGCCCCAAAACAGCACGCGGTGCTGGAACTTCATGGGCACATTAAAAGAAGAGAAAATCACGGCAATCACAAAAATGTTGTCGATACTCAACGACAATTCAATCAGGTATCCCGTAATGTACTTGATCGTGGCCTCTGCCTGTGTCAACCCTTTGGGATTCTCAATAAATTCCGTGCCGTACAGCCAATAAATCACTGCCGAAAAAGACAGTGCCAAACTGACCCAAACGGCAGTCCAAATAGAAGCTTCTTTGGTACTGATGACATGGGCTGTTCGGTTAAAAACGCCCAAATCAAGCGCCAAAAAGATTAGGATAGCAAAAATGAAAATTCCCCAGACTATCATCGGTGGTAAATCGTATTTGTTTTTTTGTCAGAAAAGCCCACAAGTTACGGGAATTCTGATAGCTTATTGCACAGAGCAACCGCTCCTTGCAGAAAAACCCCCACTTTTGCAGAAAGTTGCCAACTTTGCCACAAACGCTCCAAATTTTACCCGCCTTTGACAGAGGAAACGACCTTCTTGATCTTTTACACCGTTATTTATTCTTTTCTTTGGCCTTTTCAATTTGTTGATCGGCCTCCCGCTTGTCTTCCGCAGTAACTTTGGGCGCTTCTTGCAGCAAGGTCGCAATGGGTTCGTAGACCAATTCGATGTAAATTGGGAAATGATCAGAACCGATGTTGGAGAGCCGTTGCAGGTTCTTTAATTTAAAGTGGGAAGAATGGAAAAAGTGATCTAAAGGCCACCTCAGGAAGAAAATTTTAGCATTAAAGGTATTGTAAAAACCACGCCCGATGCGCGGGTCCAGCATTTCACTAACATTGAGAAATAATCGTGTGCTCGATGACCAGGCAACGTCGTTGAGATCACCGGCAACAATGGTGGGGAGGCTATCTTTGGCTACCTTTTTACCGACAATCATTAACTCGGCATCCCTTTCTGTCGATCGGTCATTTTCGGTGGGACTTGGTGGCGTAGGGTGGATACAATATAGTTGTATAATCTGGCCGGAAGGCAACGCTACCTTGGTGTCAATGGAAGGTACCTCTTTTTCTATCAGAAAGTCTATACGGGGATCAATGAGTTTGTATTTCGAATACATCAGCATGCCGTAGGTATTGTCTTGAGCCTGCGAGACAGCGTAGGGGTATTTCTGTTTGAGGGTATCCATTCTATCTTTCCATCCTTGGTCGGTTTCCAGCAACATGACAATGTCCGGATCTATCTGGTGTATTTCGGAAAGCAGAAGGTGATATTCCCGATTGGTCATTAAAACATTAGAAGAAAGTAGACGAATGGTATTGTCTTCGTCAACCGTTTTGGTGTCAAAAGCCACGGTTTTCGACAATGGCGTATAGGGGTAAATGACGGTGCTTTTGTAAATCAGAGACAGTAGTGCGGCAAGGGCCAGTATTTTTTCAAAAAAAACTAGTTGGTCATAAAAACAAATGAACCCCAATAGGCTTAAGCCCAATATAACAGAGACCTGAACCCCGGGAAAATCAAACATACGCACCCACCACACATCACTGCTTGAGAAGGGAATCAAGGTGCTTAATACCCCAATAATGGCTAGAATAATGATGATGATTTTCATAATAAGGTAAGGTATATTGCTAAAACACAGCAAATACCGAGATTGTGCGCCATTCTAATTTTTCCAATCACTATGCTAAAAGTGATATCATGCTTAACCTTAACTACTAATTAATGGTTAAATGATCCGTTGGTTCAGCCTCTGAAATGACCAATGGAATATCATTTCGAATGGCTTTTCGACGGCTATCATCCAACATTTCGTATTCTTTGCCGTATCGTCTCTGTGCAGTTTCTTCCCAGAGTTCACGGTAGGCGGCCTTCAGTTCGTTGTATACCGCCAGATACGTGTCGTAGGATGTTCCCCGGTCGTTTTGCAAAGAGATGATCGCTTTTTTGGGGCTACTCGGCAAGGTGGTCAGCTGTTGGGGGTTCATAATAAACAGCTTGGCCCGCTGCCGCAAATCGGTGGTCGAGGTCCGTTCTTTTTCTACCAGCAGTTCATCATTGGCATTGAGCTTAACGGTAAGTACATTTTTCTCAATTATTGGCAAAATCACCACATCGTCCTCCCAAGGCGGCAGCTTGACGCGAATGCCACTGTCGGATTCGATCACGGTGGTGACTAGGAAAAAAATCAACAATAGGAATGCGATATCGGCCATAGAGCCGGCATTGATTTCTGGGGCCTTTCGGCGTTCTTTTTTGTGCTTCAGCATAGCAGTTGAATTAAGGGTTTACGTTCTTTGACAAATTTCGTGGTCAAGCTAAAATATAAATCAAAAGTGCCTTTAGAAGCGTTGGTTTATATTTTTGATTGACTTTGAATCAGGGAATTTGTCAAAGAATCAAGGTTTATAATGCGATGCTGATAGTTGTTTTGACGACTTTTATGGATTAGATGTATAGTATTGAGCTTTTGGTGGGTAGACCGTCCATTTACATCCTTAACCCACCTCCGGAAAAGCGGAGAGCAAGTGCTTCAGCCAATTATCAAAGTCAAAAGCTTTATCGTCGTTTTGGCCGAGGCGTACAATGATTATTTGCTGTGTGGGTAAGATAAAAACCCGTTGGTCTTGAAATCCCTGGCAGGAGTACATATCATGAGGTGCGCTGGGCACTTCGCCGGAAGCATTGAGCCAGAAATGAGCCCCGTAATTGCCCGTAGATGCAGGAGCTGTGGTTCGGGTATATTTGACCCAATCTCTTGGCAAGATGCGCTCACCGTCCCAAGTGCCATCTTGCAGATAGAGCAACCCAAAACGCGCCCAATCACGAGGAGTAGCCCAAACATAGGAAGAGCCCACATAAGTACCTGCTGCATCAGTTTCAAAAGTAACACTACGCATGCCAAGTTTATTAAATAAAGCTTGCCGCGGAAAGTCCAGATAGGCCTGCTGGTCGCCCAATTGGCGCCGGATCAACCCACTGAGCAGATTAGTGGTCCCGGAGGAATATTCCCAGTAATTACCGGGTGCCTCTTTCAGAGGATGGTTGAGCACAAAATTGGCCATATCGCCTTTGACATAAAGCATTTTTGTGGCACTCGATACCCGGGAATAAATCTCCTCCCAGGCCAATCCACTACTCATCCGCAGCAGGTTATTGAGCGTGATATTTTTTCGTTCATCATTTTGCCATTCTGCAAAAGGCACGGGGGCATCCAATTCCAATTGTCCGTTCTTCACCATAATACCGATCAGGGCATTGGTAATACTTTTGGTCATCGACCACCCTAACTGCGGGGTATCTTTATCAAACCCAGGTGCGTACTGCTCGGCAATCAACTGGCCTCGATATACGACTACCACCCCACGGGTGCCGCCGCCAGGAACAGGGTTAAAGGCTAGGTCCATGGCTGCTTGTAAGGCGGCAGCATCAATTTCGGCAGGGATGGTATCTGCTATTTTTTCGCCTTTCGGCCAATAAAGGCTATCGGCAGGTGGGGGCGCAACGGCAACTTGTGGAAGCGGCTGTTGTCGAAGCTCCTTTTCGGAAAGTTCACTGACCATTGTACATCCTACTCCTTCCCGATAAATCGCTTTTTGTGTGGCCATTCCCCATAAGGAACTCGTGACGCATTGATCATCGTAATTTACAATTGTCTTGGTATAGGGTAATAGCGAAAAATCCAGATCATCCTTTAGCGCGGCATCTGCATCCCTGCCTGCTACAAAGACACAGGAACAAAGGTTTTTTGCGGCATAGCCCGTAGCAATTGGCAGTCGCGGCTTAATCACCAAAAAAAAGACAACCACCAGCAATACCACAAAGCCGGAAAACAGATAAAACATGATTTTCATTTGAATTGCATTTGTTTAGGTTCTAGGAATTAGTTGTTCGCTCTTAAACGAAACGCACCAACCATTCTCCAAACATGCACTTAGTGTCAAATACGCCACTAAACGCTCCTCCCCCCCTTCTAAACCTCCACTTCCAACGCTTCAAAAATATCATCCAATTCATCAAAGGATTTAAAGCCTACTTTTTCCTCTTCTCCTCCGGTGAAACTTAGTCCATAGACAGGGATCAAATTTACTATTTCAATCAAGATGTCTACCGGCAGGTCAATGCTCAGGATGAGTGGAAATGATTGGGCCATTTCTTGTAAGGTAGCTACCGAGAAAGGGGATCCAGCGCGCAAATTTTCCCAACTGATGCCATTTTTTTCAAAATTAATCAGAAAGGCTTCTACCTGAGGTTGAAACGTCTCCAAGGTATCGCGCAGGTCCTCCGCAGAGGTCTGTGCATCGATGATGACCTCTTTAATTACCGGTACCGGCGACTGCAATTCGAGCAAGGTATCCAAGTCGGTCAGCATACTCACTTGAATGCCATCGAGCTTGAGCAGGTCAATTGCTGTACGCATTTCATCAGTGGAATGTAGGGCAAATTCACCTACAATTTTTACACCGTCTACCCATTCACTGATGGCTTTCATCATTTCCATAGGAAGGTGACTTTCTGAGCCCTGGTCGAAATTAAATCCCAACCACTCTACTTCCCAGGCGGCAAAATATCGCGCATCGGTGAGGTTGGTAACGGAACTTGCCTTAACTTTGGTCTTAAGCATGAGCGATTCATTGATTCGCCCCAAAAGTACAGTTATTCCCGAATTATGGCTAATGAAAGTTATTTCGATCTCGTCTTTGAAGTTACCCGTCACATTCCTCCTGGCCGCGTCAGTACCTACGGAGCTATTGCGGATTACCTGGCACTTGGCTCAGCACGCATGGTTGGTTGGGCACTCAACAAGGCCTTCCTCGGCGAAAATGTACCTGCCCATCGGGTGGTCAACCGCAAAGGAGAATTGAGCGGTCGCAACCATTGGCCTACCCCAACGATGATGCAGGAATTGCTGGAAAAGGAAGGCGTGGAAGTGGTCGACAGCAAAGTTGTCAATCTAAAAAAGTATTTGTGGATTCCTGCGGAGGAGATGGATTATTAAAAGGAGTAGCGTTTTAAACAAAGGCGATCGGTACAACATTACAGCGGTATGCAATTAGGTATGTGCCTTACGAGGCGCTGGAGCGCCTCATTGAAAAGGGACGTTGGCTTCCAACTAGATTCAACCACTATTCTTCGGTATACAGATCTACTTTTCCCTCCAACAACACCGCAATGACGGTCATTTCTTCATCCATGACTTCAGTGGGTACATCAATGAAGACAATGCCGGGTATACTACTCCAATAAGCCTTGCTCAACACGCGATGACTCAGCTTGGTGCCATTGCCAACCACCCAAATGCGGTTGATCTTATTTTTGAGCCCTTTGATCATCAGCGGAGCCGTGGGAGTGCCGGGTACAAACAGATACAAAATTGTACTGTCGGCCGAAAGAGTAGACGGTTGACCAAAGTGAATGCGCGGGATGCCTGCCCGAGTGCCAAAAATGGCCGATTCGTGCTTTTTTGTCCAGCGGCCCAGCCCTTGTAAAATGGCTTCCTGCTCTGCCGGAATGGTGCCATCCGCTTTAGGGCCAATATCGAGCAACAGATTGCCGCCATTGCTGATCACATCGGCAAAAATTTGGATGGTTTCATTGAGCGTTTTGTAATTTTGATCATTGCCCTGGTAACCCCAGGAATCATTCATCGTCATGCATAATTCCCAATATTTTTCGTGCGGGGGTACTACTGGCAGTCCCTGCTCGGGCGTGGCATAATCCCCTTGACCAGGCAGGCGGGCATTGATCACGGTTTGTGGGTTGTTTTGGCGAATCATATCCCCTACTTTTGGGGCTTGCCATTGTTCCGCAGAAAATTCCCAATCGCCATCAAACCACCATAGATCAGGGTGGTAGGCACTCGCCAATTCTCGGATTTGCCCCTGATAAAAATCCAGAAATTTTTGCCACTGTTGCTCGTCGTTTTGGTAGCGTTTTTCTGTACGTGTTTGGTTTGGATAATCAGGATGCGACCAATCGGGAAGGGAATAATAAATGCCGAACTTTAAACCTTTATCTCGCGCTGCTTTCGCAAATGGGGCCAACAAATCGCGGCCGGCCGGGGTATCGTGCACAACGCTTAAGTGATCCAGTTTTGTATCCCACAGCGCCATGCCATCGTGGTGCTTACTCGTGATGACCGTATAACGAGCGCCACTATTTTTGATCAGCTCTGCCCAGTATTCCGGTTGATAGTTTTTGGCAGTAAACCCCTGGCTTTGGGCCAAATAATCAGTATGGGAAAGGTAACCATTATAAAAGGACCAAGACTCGTCAATGCCGTTCACCGCATAAATCCCCCAATGAATAAAAATGCCCAATTTGGCATCAGCAAACCACTGCATTTTAGAGGAGTCGGAAACCTGGGCATGCAGCACGACGGGAAGACAACAAAAAAAGAAGGAAAGATACTTGAGCATCGGTTCGGTATTCAAAAACACCACAGGAGCACCTGTAAAAGATGCCCCTGCAGCTTGTTTGGGTTAGAGTCACCTAAAATTTAAGTTAATAGTGTTTTGGTTGATCAAAGATAAAAGGTTCTTTGACAAATTCCATGATTCAGAGTCAATTGAAAATATAAACCAAGGCTTTTAAAGGCGCTTTTGGTATACATTTTCAATTGACCACGGAATTTGTCAAAGAACGAGATAAAATTATCTATTGAAAAATGATACCCCTTGCGGCTGTCTAAATTAGTTAAGTCCAACACCTCCCGTCGGGAATGCTTGGTTTTTATCGGCGAAAAAGCAATCTTTGCCAAGCAAAATCAACCACCAACAATATGACCCTACAGGAACTATTAGCACTTATTGGAGAAAACCCTTCTTACATTCTATTTTACTTCTGTATTATTCCGTTTGCAGCGATATTGGCTGGCATTTTAGGGAAAGGAGAAGGTCATATTGCGCCTTGGAAATTCTTGTATTCGATGCTGGTCTATATGATCTGTGTGCCGGGCATCTTTGCTGTTACACTCAGCGTTTACGTATTCCTGTTTGAGAAGCGCAGCATTTTTGAAACGGATATTTACATGCAAATCCTGCCGGTTATTTCCATGATTGCCACGCTGTTAATTATTCGCAAAAATGTGGACCTCGATCACATTCCCGGTTTTGGGAAATTATCCGGTTTGGTAATGGTCATTTTTGCAGCCTTGGCTATTATGTGGTTCATCGATCGCACCCGAATTTGGGTCATTTCCTATTTGCCTTTTAGCTATCTGCTACTCATTTTTGTGGTGCTATTGATCGTCATTAGGTTCGGTTGGTCACGCCTGATGAGCGGATCGAAGGACTAAGGTTACCTTGCTTTTTCGGTACTTAACAACAATTTAAGTCTCCTCGTAATAGAGAATAGAAGGATAATTAGGATATTGGAACAACCAAAATTCTGGAAAATCCATGCACCAATCTATCCTTCTATTTTTGCTTTTTGCTAGCCTTTCGGCAATGTGTCAGGAGAAGCAAGCTCCAACCATCAATTGGGAAATGCAGGAATTGGTCCGTTGTGGGCAGGCCGGCAACATCTCTGTTTTAACTGATCGCCAAAATTTTGCCGGAAGGGTCCGATTTGAATTACTTGACATTATAAACAATGAAGTCATTGGGGTAAAAGAGTTGGATTTGCATAAGCTCCAGCTTTCCGGCCAATATGAAGCCGCTTTTTACTGGCAGGACAAATTTACCGTGCTCACCTCCCTTTATTATCCTGGGCCGCAGCGCAATCACCTTATTTTACGACAGTACAGCTTGCCTGATTTTGAAGAGGTCTATTCCGAAATCATTGATGAAGCTTATACCCCCAACCGCTTTCGCATTCCGTTTGGCTATAGCCTGTCACCCGATAGTAGTAAGATCGTTTTTTATAGCTGGAGCTATGCCTTGAAGGAAGGATCTGCTCGTATCGTTACGAAAGTGATGGATCAAAACCTCAAGCCGCTCTGGCAGGAAAAATACATCATGCCCTACGACAATCGCAAGCTGTATGTCTACAATTGTTTGCTGGATAATGCCGGTCAGGTTTATCTGCTTTGCGAATATTATGAGGGTAAGCTCAATTCAGATGGGGCAATCAATCAGGATAAGATCAAACATTTTTTGCTGCGGCTGGAAAAGGGCGCCAACAATATGCGGCAGTATGCACTGAATCTGGAGAATCAATCCATTTCTTATCCCACCTTCAAAATGGATGATCATGGGAAGGTATACGGTGCTGCCTTTCTGAAAAAAAGGAGTCGAAGCAAAATTGAAGGCTTGGTTCTGGTGGACATTGATGCCGCAAGCGGAGATTTACATCAAAAAATCATTCCAATCAGTGATGAGCTGTATGATCAGGCTTACGCCAATGGGGGAAAGGAAAAGTTTCTGAACCCACAGCGGTTTTCTTTTCGTTTTTACGAACCCGATCACCTGCATTTTAATGAGGATGGCAGCCTCGTGATTGTAGCCGAACAACGCCCGATCATAGATGACTTCAGAGATCCGGTGCAGAACAATGATATCTTAGCCATAAAGATTAATGCGGAAAAACAACTCGATTGGATGATCCGAGTGCCGAAGCGGCAAAATGCCTATGAGGCGGGAATATCGCTATTGGGATATGGCATGCAAGCCATCAATGATACCCTATTTTTATTTTACAATGACGAAAAGCACAATTACAATCAGAATCGTGACGAAATTGTCTTACAGACCTTCGAGCCTTACAACTTGAAACAACCGATAGCCGTGATGGCCACCCTCTATCCAGATGGGCATTATCTCGAAACGCTCTTGTTACCGGCTAAGAACTCTCCCAAAACCATGCACATGCTTCCGCAAAAGGTGTGGAAAAAGTCTGCGAGAGAACTATTGCTCTACTGCGAAATGGTCAGTGGTGTAAAAGTTTTCGGTTTTCTCTACCCCTTACGCCCCTTGGGAAGATAGGGGCTATTTGACGTCCTTCACCATCTCTACATCCGATAAAGAATAAATGAGCCGATTAACATCGGAGTCGTTTAATTCGAGTTTGCCGCGTAAAGTAATGGCTTCGGCGACATATTTGATCGGCTCTTTAGCATAGACCTCCATCACTGTTTCCGGACCAGCCCCGCCACAGAAGAAACACATGTTGTAAGGAAAAGCAGAGAAAACAAATTCTTTGTGACTTTTGTACCCCTCTACCGGAATCACATAACCCTTAACGGTCACTTCTTTGCCATTTAGCGCTTTGATTTCTTCACTAAAAACCGGTACATCTACCTTGAATCCGAGCATTTCGTCGTACTCTTTCTTGAAGGTGATATTGGAAAGAGTCTTCCAAATGCTAGCGGAAGATTGAGCGACAGCCTCAGAAGCGACAGTCATTGAGAAAGCGGCTATTAATACGATTACAATTTTTCTCATGTGGTTGTTCTTTATTTAATTTCCATACTCTAAACGCTAGAAACCTGGAAATTGATCTTAAAAATAAGTTAATTGTTTGGAAGGAGTTAGCCCGCAATGTATGAAAGGCAACCAATTATCCATCACGCCTACTCCTCACGCCTATTTTCCGGTCTGCAAAATTCGTTCCAATGTGGCTTCATCCACCTTCAATAATTGATTTTTGATCAGTCTAGAGGTCAGGGTCTTCCAGTTGATATCGCCTTTAAAGACTTCGCCAAAGAGCGGCAGTGCTGCTTCAATTTGACCGATATTTGCCAGACTTACAGCGTGCCAGAATTTCATTTCCAGGTTGTCGGGAAACATGGCTTCGGCGGCACCGTATTCCTTCATGGCCATTTCCACATCACCGTGTTCCACGGCCAAGTCTCCCTTGTTCATGTGGTCATAAGCGCGATGTACCTGCAACAGCCGTTTGAGCTCTTTTACCGGTTCGGCATGATCTTCCACCCGCAAATCCACCCGCCGGTCTACCCAGGATTGCCCCGACGATTCAGGAGCTACCACCAGAATAGCGGCCGATTGTTTGCCGCGAATATCGCCCCCTTCAGCTTGAGCAGCTTCCAGGGCAGCCACTAATCTTTCCGCCAGCGGCTGGCCAACGGAGGCTTCAAATGCCTTGGCCATAGCCGGCCAAACCTTATCGTTTTTCATCATATTGGCTTGCACCGAATAGCCCTTACCCAATTGATGTCCGGCGGCCTCAATGCACTGATTGCCGGTATGGGCAGCAACCTCTCCTTTTGCGTTAAGCATCGCTACCTGGCGGACCTCCCGCCCCGGGTCGGCATTCAATAACTTAGCCATCACCTCACGGGGAGTCAGGCCTATTTTCATCAACTCCAGCCCCTGCGGCCCTAATGCCGGATTGACAAAAGATTGGGTTGCCACCACACCAACTCCGGCTTCCCCCCAGATGACCAGGGACCCCACCGAAAACCAATGCGATTGTACCGCAGCTCCCATTTCCCCTGTAGCCTCATCAATAGCGACAATGGAATAGGTGTGAGCCAAAGGTTCATTGCCATAAAATTGTTGGGCGGCCAGTGCTATTGGAAAAAGTAAGGCCAGCGAGGTAACGTATTTCATATCATTAGTGCTTTTTACTAAAAAAAATGTTTCAAAAGTGCTTGGAGCAACATACCAAGTTTTTTCCATTGAGACAACCTCCTTGACACCTAATTGATGTCGATAAAAAATTGCACCCAATACTTGGGGTGGTTAATCTCATTGAAAATTGCACACGAAAACCAACGATCAATCAGCTTTTCAATCGAACAAGCTTTCTCAATAAGAGGTGGGGAAGGAAAACCACATAATCGTTCGTGCTAAATCCAGTCTGTCGCTTTGTGCAAAGATCACCATTTTTTCTCTAATTTTGAGGTTCAACTAAAATACAAATCCTTATGTCTGACGCTTTTACACACCTCGACGCTTCCGGTAACCCCTCAATGGTAGATGTGGGCCATAAGGCCATCACCAAACGCATCGCTACCGCCAGAAGTATCGTCGTGCTAGGGACGGAAATTATGGATCGCCTGGAAAATGAAGAAATTCAGACGAAAAAAGGACCGGTTTTTCAAACGGCCATCCTGGCCGGTATCATGGCGGCTAAAAAGACGAGCGACTTGATTCCGCTGTGTCATCCGCTGGCGTTGGATAAAGTAAAAGTCGACATCCACGTCAACGAGCAGCGCGAAGTCGTCATCGATTGCACAGCGACGATCACCGGTAAAACGGGGGTCGAAATGGAAGCCTTGACCGGCGCTTCGGTGGCCGCATTGACCATCTATGATATGTGCAAGGCCTTCTCACATGACATTGTGATTAGACACACGCAATTGATGGCCAAAAGTGGCGGAAAAAGAGATTTTAAAAGGTCGTAAAGCCTGGCAGCCAAAACGTTAAACTCATCCTAGCAGGAACTAAAATGTGGGCATTTGGCATTTAAGAATTAAGTGCTTGTTTGGAGGAGATGCTTTAGCCGCGAAAATTGCAGGTTTTGGGTTCTCCGGAGGCTCATTTTAAGTACATCTCGGCTCAGCCGACGTACGAAAAAATAGCCGAAGTGAGGTTCCTAAATCCCGGTTTTACCGGGACTGAATAGCTTGCCCGAATATACTTCAGGGACTACCGCCAAACATGTACTAAGTACTGTGCAGTAATTTTTAACCAAAATATCATGATGAAAACAACGGTAAAATCCTTGCCTGGATTATTGGCTATTCTCTGCTCATTTTTCACAATCTCTTTAACGGCGCAAGAGAGCCCTGTACTAAGTCCTCCGGCAGGCCCTACAACCACCATCGAGTTTGAAGAAACCACCTACGATTTCGGGACAGTGGAAGAAGGAACTTTGGTGGCAAAGGTATACACGTTTACCAATACCGGCACTCAACCACTGATCTTTTCGAATGCCCGAGGTAGCTGCGGCTGCACCGTTCCACAATGGCCGCGTGAGCCGATTGCTCCTGGTGAAACCGCTTCCATTACGGTTGAATTTAACTCCTCACACAAAAAGGGCAAACGCAACCAAAAAGTCACCCTCACCGGAAACACTAATCCACCACAAACTTTTATCTATCTGACCGGGGAAGTGCTTCCTAAAGAAGGAGATGAAACCCTAGTCATCACTACAGAGGCCCTTGAAGAAAAAACACCTTCCGATTGTTTTGCTATTTTCCCAAATCCCACCACTGAGCGCCTCAAGTTGGAAATCAAGGAGGAAAACCTGGGTAAGTCAGCCATCATCAGTATTTTTTCGCCGAGCGGACAAGTCATGGCCAAACGAGAAATTGCAGCGGTGAATAATACCGTCGAATTTAGTGTTTCGCACTATCCGGCCGGGACCTATATTGCCCATGTGCAAATTGCAGATCGCAAACCAGAATCCATGTGTTTTGTCGTAGCGGAATAATGGGGAAGTGACCTCCAGACATGATGCCCTCCCCGGTCAATTGGCTAGGCAGGGCATTTCTTTTTGGTTTTGTACCGGCTTGCTTCCCCTCATTTGGTTAATATTCTGTTATAATCTCCTCATTTGTCCCGTCGCATACCCTGGTGTTTTCGTGGCGATTCAAATATTTACTAATTTTGAAGAGCGAACAGAGCCTGTTGGATTATGGAATACCGCGAAATACTATTGGGGTTGTTATTGCTTTGTCTGGCGCTGCCCGGGCGAGCGGCCTATGAAGTAAAGGGTAAGGTCAATCTCAGTGATAGCTGGCAACCCAAGGTGTTTATGGCGATGGTGGAAAAACTGTCCGACTACTATCGGGCCAGTCCAGACCTGATCGTCGACATTGCCCCCATTGATGCGGATGGCAATTTTGTGTTTCAGGGAAATCAATTGCCTGATGAAAATCGCTTTTACCGCCTTTATATGATGAAGGAGCAAAATACAGACTACGATGCCTGCCTGTATGTTGGTGGCGATGACCACAATTTTGTTCACGTCATTCTCAATAATGACACCCAGTTGGAAATCACGGCCGATTCCACCTATTTTTCGCCTTTCGGCAATTACCACATTCGCGGCGATCGCAACAACCACCTAATGCGGGAGCTCTCGCGGCTAGTCTATCCTAGTTTCTATTTTTACGAGATCAAATTTCCCACCGAGCTCCGGTTATCCGAAGAACGGCTTTTTAACGATCTGCTCAACTTTGCCGATACCTGCAAAAGTCCGATTGTCGCATTGGCGGCCATCAATAATACCGATATGGATGAATATTTTGCTTCGCACCGAAATTCCTATTTGTATTTTGCGGAACGGCTGCGGCAAGAAATGCCCAACGATACGTATACCAAGAACTATTTGCGTAAGCTCAAATTTTACTCCGCCGAAGATGGAGCGAGTATTCCGCCTTGGCTTTGGGGGATCATTGCCTTACAATCGCTTTTAATCGCAGGACTGGGCGTTGGATTATTGATGCTCTGGCAAAAAACGAGGACAACACCGGCAGCAACATTGGAACCCACTCCGGCAGAAGTCGATAGCGGAGAATTGTTGACCTTGAAAGAGCAGGAGATTTTGGATTTAATCCAACAAGGAAAGTCCAATAAAGAAATTGCCAGCTTGTTATTTATTGAGATCAGCACTGTCAAAACCCACATCAATAAGATTTATGCTAAATTGGGGGTAAAGTCTCGAAAAGAGGTGTTACAACTGAACCAATTCGCCGAAAAGAAGGGGGTCTAGTCCCCTTTTCCACCAAAAATACACCCCCTAAAATAGCCAAGTTAACGGTAAAACTCAGAGCTTTGTACTATTCAATAATTGATAAAAGCAAAATCCTAATGAAAAGATTATTTTTTCCAATTGTTTTGGCCCTGCTAATGGTAGGTAGCTTCTCTTGCTCAAATCAATCTGACGCTCCTGCCCAGGAGGCTCAGGCCAATGCTACTCCTCAACAACAGCCACAGCCCGCGGCAAAGACACCACAGGCCCATCCGGTATCGGTAGCTCAGCAAACTGCAGCAATCGAAAGCCCGGTCAAGTGGATGAGCTTCAACGAGGCAATGGAAGCATCCAAGAAAGCACCCAAGAAAATTTTTATCGATGTATATAC
>CAXHCA010000032.1:0-53818 GCA_964015035.1 uncultured Saprospiraceae bacterium | reverse complement strand
GAAGTATATTCGGGCAAGCTATTCAGTCCCGGTAAAACCGGGATTTTGGGACCTCACTTCGGCTATTTTTTCGTCCGTCTCGGCTCAGCTGAGATGCACTCAGAAATGAGTCTCGCGAGAACCCAAAACCTGCAATTTTCGCTGCAAAAGCACCAGCTCCAAACATGCACTTAGGCTTGAGAAAATCCCCAAAACACTTTTGATCTATATATTTGAGGATAGTCAAAGTTAAGCAATACCATTAGAATAGGTAATAAAATTCATTGCAAACAAAGAATAAAACGTATCTTTTGCGTTAAAATACAGACTGTTTTACCGGGACTCAAAAAAATGATGTGTGCCCTATGTACCGAAAAGCCCAACTGATGATGTTATTTGTCATCGTGTTGACCTCAAAGATTTACGGCCAAAAAGAACCCTCTGCGCTCGCTCGGGATACGATCATTACGGTACATCGGTTTCCCAATAATATTTATTTGCTCAACGGTAAAAATTTGACGCTTCCCGTCATGGATTGGTTCATGTCGGACTATCCCAGAGCAAGAGCTAATATTAAAGTAACACTAGTCAGTGATCAGATGAGTATTGTGGGGTATAGCGTCGGGGGGCTTTTTGCAATTACCGGTTTGATTGCCTTTCGGCAAAATGAATCCCTAGGCAAGGAATTGCTCAAAGTAAGTTTTATCAGTATTGGCTCGGGGTTTGCTTTCCAACTCTTCGGAGGTACATTCAAACAAAAGGCGGTTGAGGCCTATAATGACGCCATCCAGGCCCAAACCAATGCTGTCGGCAATGGTAAAGTCTATAAAATGGGCATGAACAACAATAAAATAGGCCTTTGGGTCGTGTTTTAAATCATTTCCTTCGCTTTCGCAATGGCGCTGTCTAATCCCGCAACATCCTTGCCGCCAGCAGTGGCAAAAAATGGTTGTCCGCCGCCACCACCTTTAATCTCTTTGGCCAATTCACGGACCATATTCCCCGCATGCAACCCCTTGGATGCTACCAGGCTCTTGCTGATTACTACCGTGAGTAGTGGTTTTCCTTTCACCTCCGCTCCGAGCACAGCCACTACATCATCCAATTCATTTTCCAATTGGAAGGCCAGGTTTTTTATCGCTCCAGCATCATCAAGATTCAATTTAGCACCGATAAACCTTACCCCATTGATCAGTTCTGCTGAATTGACCAATTGTCCTTTGACACCTTGCGCCTGTGCCTGTAGCAACTTTTCAATCTGCCGTTTAAGGTCTTTGTTCTCTTCCTGTAAGCCAGCCACATTTTTGGCCACCTCGCCGGTTGTTTTCAGGAGCGATCGAACCTGATTTAATTCATGCAATTCCGACAGCAAGAAAGCCTCTGCCCCTTCGGCGGTCAAGGCCTCAATCCGTCGAATACCCGCTGCTACGCCTGTCTCCGAGGTGATTTTGAATAGACCAATCTCTCCAGTAGCCGGTACGTGGGTCCCTCCACACAGCTCCCGGGAAAAATCCTTATCGAAGGTGATAATCCTTACCGTATCACCATACTTTTCTCCAAAGAGCATCATGGCTCCCGACTTCTTAGCTTCCTCAATTGGTACATTTCGATCCTCCTCCAACTGAATATTGGCTCTGATCTTTTGGTTGACAATTTCTTCAACCTGGCGCAATTCCTCATCGGTCACCTTCTGGAAATGAGAAAAGTCAAAGCGCAGGCGTTTGCTATCAACATCCTGGCCCTTTTGTAGCGCATGATCACCAATCACCTGGTGCAATGCCGCGTGCATCAAATGCACCGCTGAGTGGTTGGCAGCTGTCGCCTGCCGCAATTCAGGGTTGACCATCGCCTGTACCGTGGCATCCAGTTTTGCAGGTAATTTATGGACCACATGAACGATCAAATCGTTTTCCTTCTGCGTATCCAATACCTTGATTTCTTCATCGCCAACCAATAATTTACCCCGGTCACCGGCCTGCCCACCACTTTCTGCATAAAATGGCGTGATGTTCAACACCAAATGGAATTGTTCCTTGCCTTTCAGCTTGACTGTACGATATTTTAAGATTTTAGCATCATCAACCGTTAGTTGGTCATAGCCCACAAAAGAAACTTCTTCATCCTTATTAACAATCGTCCAGTCGCCCACTGCCTTTTTAGCATCAGCGCGAGAACGGGCCTTCTGTTCACCAAGTGCTTTTTCAAAACCGGCTTCATCTACAGTATATCCTTTCTCCTCGGCCAGCAATCTGGTCAGGTCAATGGGAAAACCATAGGTATCATACAATTCAAAGGCATCTTCTCCTTGGATGGTGTTGTCTGTCACCTCTAGGGTCTCAAAACGAGCCAATCCATTGTCTAGGGTATTCAAAAAGGTCTTTTCTTCTCCTTCGATAATTCTGGCCACCTGTTCCTCCTGGGCCTTCAACTCCGGAAAGACTTCGGCAAAGCGATCGGCCAACAAAGGAATCAACTCGTGCAAGAATGGCTTCTTGATATCTAAAAAAGAAAAATAATACCGTACTGCCCGGCGCAAAATCCGGCGTATGACGTAGCCTGCACCTCCATTTCCAGGCAACTGGCCATCCGCAATGGCAAAAGCGACCGCTCTGATATGATCGGCAACTACCCGCATCGCCACGTCTACCTTATTACTTCTATCATAAGTAAATTGATACTTTTTACCTGAAGCTTTTTCTATAAAATGAATGAAGGGAGTAAACAAATCGGTATCATAGGTCGCCGTTTTGCCCTGCAATACCATACAAAGCCGCTCAAATCCCATCCCCGTATCTACATGTTTATCCGGCAGGCTCATCAATCGCCCATCCGCCTTCCGATCAAACTGGATGAATACATTGTTCCATATTTCAATCACTTTTGGATGGTCCATATTTACCAAGTCTCTTCCCGGGACTTCGGCGCGTTCCGCCTCAGAACGCAAATCCACATGTATTTCAGAACAAGGCCCACAAGGACCGGTATCCCCCATTTCCCAAAAGTTGTCCTTTTTATTACCATATAGAATTCGCTCTTTGGGCAGGTATTTCAACCAGAAATTTAAGGCCTCATCATCCGGTGGCAAGCCGTCTGCTTCATCTCCTCCAAATACCGTGGCATAAATGCGCTCCTTATCCATGCCATAAACCCCTGTCAACAGTTCCCACGACCAGGCGATGGCTTCTTCTTTAAAGTAATCGCCAAAAGACCAGTTGCCCAACATTTCAAACATCGTATGATGCGTGCCGTCGTGCCCTACTTCTTCCAGGTCGTTGTGTTTTCCCGAAACCCGCAGACATTTTTGGGTATCGGCAACCCGCTTAACTTCAGGGGTTTGGTTACCCAAAAAATAGTCCTTAAACTGATTCATTCCGGCATTGGTGAACATTAAGGTCGGGTCGTCCTTACTCACAATCGGTGCCGATGGAACAATTTTATGCTGATGGCTGGCAAAAAAGTCCAAAAAAGCCTTTCTGATTTCCTGTGCAGTCATGTTGCGTCTTTTTAACACTCTAATGATGTAACAATGGCAAAAAAATTCCGTTCCATATAGAACATATCCATTCCGCCTTTGCGAGCCGCGAAGATAGTAAATTTGTTATTGAGCTGATTTGTTAAAATTATCTTATTTAACATTTGGTCTAAAGGCAATTACCCATATTTGCAACCGGCTAACGCAAAAATAATCGCTGAAAATTTTAATCGCCCCTCTCAAAAGCATCATTTTACCACTATTTAGATGATGAAAATCGAGAATATCACCAAAAAAAGGGCATGTTAGTATAAATTTTGTGTTAAAATTTTGTATTTCATAAGTCGGCAACTATTTTTGACAAAGCCAAGGGATTATGCATTTAAGGATATAGTATACACGGGATACCTGGACGGAGGAAAGATGAAATTAAAACACCCTCTTTTATTCAGGAACATTTTGGCTAAGACTTAAAACACTCATGAGAAAAGAAAAATTTATTTACAATACCCAAACACTGAGGTATGAGAAGGTTGTAGAACCATTAAGTACCACCTTATTGAGGATTTTTGGGTTTTTCTGTGCTGCATTGTTTACAGCTTTTCTATTCACGCTTCTAGCACACCGCTATTTTCCTTCTCCTCGTGAAAAGGCATTGCTTCAAGAAAACCAGGCAATCACTTCCGAATTGACTAAAATCGAAAAGGAATTGAGCCAGATTGAAGGAGTAATGGATAAGGTCAGAGTTCGTCACGACTATGCCCACCGTTTGATTTATGGTATGGGGGCAGTGGATGATGGCATCTGGGAAGGTGGTGTTGGCGGACACGATAAGTATAAAGAACTGCGTCAATTCAAACATTCCGGCCAAATGCTTTCAGCGGTAATGGAAAAAATTGACAAGGTAAAACATAAGATTGCGCTGCAATCCGAATCTTTGGACTCCGTCGTTACCTTGGCGAAAGCCAAAGAGGAAATGTTGGCGAGCATGCCTTCCATTAAGCCAGTTCGTTCTGACAAATTGGCGAGAGATGTAAAACTTCTCTCGGGTTATGGATGGCGGATGCACCCCATCTTCAAAGTACCTAAGTTTCACTATGGCATTGACTTCACTGCTCCAAGAGGAACGCCCATCCAGGCAACCGGAGCGGGTAAAGTGATCAAAGCCGGCTACGGCTCAGGTTATGGTAATCGAGTGATTATCGATCACGGCTACGGCTATCAAACCCTGTACGGACACATGCACCAAATTGATGTGAAAGTAGGCGATAAGGTGAAGCGTGGTCAGAGAATTGGTCTGGTGGGTAGCACCGGGCACTCCACCGCTCCTCACTGTCACTATGAGGTGATGCTCAACAATGAGAAAGTAAATCCAATCCAATTTGTAGCGGATGGGCTTTCTCCTGAAGAATACCAGGAAATGGTAGAAGCCGCAGAATCTGCTGGCCAATCAATGGATTAATCATTCTAAGTGTTGATAATTTTCGCGTTTTAATATCAATCAATGATCATCAAAATAAAACGGAAAGACTTCCATCTTGGGAGTCTTTTTTTCATTGGGCTATTTTCCCTTTGCCTGGTCAGCAGCATTGCCTGCCGGGATCGGGCGGTCAATCAAAGTGAGCCACAGGCAGTCACCACTATCGAGGCCGCAACACCTCAAGATAGTGTGCCCCCTCCTAAGGATACAACTCGCTTGTTGAAAATAGTAGGCGTTGGAGATATGATGCTGGGCACCAATTATCCTTCCTCTTCTTATTTGCCTCCCAACGGCGGAAAAGATTTGCTCAAGGACGTTGAAGCCATACTCAAGGGGGCCGATCTCACCTTTGGCAACCTCGAAGGCACCATACTGGATGAGGGAGGTACTGCCAAACGCTGTAATAATCCTGCGGTCTGTTATGTCTTCCGTTCGCCGGAATCTTATGTGCAACATTTTGTTAATGCCGGATTTGATATCTTGAGTATTGCCAATAACCACTCCGGTGATTTTGGACCAACGGGGCGAAAAAAGACCAAATCGGTTCTCGATCAGGCGGGCATTCATTATGCAGGGCTGGCCGGAACCGACGAAAGTGTCATTTTTGAAAAAGACGGCATCACTTACGGTTTCTCTGCCTTTGCGCCCAATAGAGGTACGGTCGATATCCGCAACCTCAGCCACGCCAAACAAATTGTCAGTGAATTGGCAGAAAAAGTGGATATTGTGATTGTTTCCTTTCACGGGGGTGCCGAAGGAGCCAGTAACCAGCATGTGACCCGTAAAACGGAAACTTACTACGGCGAAAACCGAGGTAATGTATACAATTTTGCTCATGCCGTAATCGATGCCGGAGCCGACATCGTATTTGGACATGGCCCCCATGTGACCCGAGCAGTGGAATTGTATAAAGATCGGTTCATCGCCTATAGTCTCGGCAATTTTTGCACCTATGGCCGATTTAGTCTGTCAGGCCCAGCGGGATATGCCCCATTGATTACCCTGACCGTCGATGAGGAGGGCGTTTTCCAGGAAGGACAGATCACCCCGGTTTATCAACAAAAGGCGCATGGTCCCAAAATTGATGGCCAGAAAAGAGCCATTACCAAACTCCAGGCTTTGACGCAGCAGGATTTCCCGGAAACCCCACTGCGCATTCTGGATGATGGTAAAATCGAGAAGAAAAAGGATTAACCATCTCCAATATAAATGCCAAGTAGGGATCAGGATAAGGCTCCAGTCGAAAAGCGTTATTGCCACAATTGCCACTACCCATTGCCTGGCTATGGCCAATATTGCCCCAACTGTAGCCAAAAATACACGACCGGCAGGATCACATTATGGCAACTTTTGGGCGATTTTTTTGAATCGATCTTGAATATTGATTCCAAAATATTTCGCACCCTCGGTCACCTGTTCATTCCAGGCAAACTGACCCAAAATTACTTCGCTGGCCGCCAAAAAAGATACATTCCGCCCATTCGCCTGTTTTTTGTGATGGCCATTTTTCATTTTGCCGCCATCAATATTATCATCAACTATGTGGAGTCAGATGGAGGATTGCAAAGCCTGAGTGAAAGCAACCATCGCGATCAGTATCGAACAGAATTTTTGGAAGACTTAGACACCGCTCGATCAAAGGTAGAACGGCTATTTCCGGACCCAAAGGTGGAAATGGCTTTGGATTCTCTCATGTCTCAATATGCCGATGCCCGGAATGATAGTGTGAGTCTTGTCATCTTTAAAAAAGGTTTTCTGCTCATTGGAGAAACCACTCAGGTTGCCAGGTTGGACCTGATTCATCTGTCTGAAAAAGAAGTTTTTAAGAAATATAATATCGAAGGTTTCTGGCAGCAGCTCCAGGCTCGGCAATCTTTAAAAATTGTCGATCAGGGTGGAAATTTTGTCTACTATATCCTGGGGCAAATGATCTGGATGGTAGTGCTCATGATGCCTGCTTTAGCATTCATCCTGAAACTCTTGTACATTCGACGCGATTACTACTTCGTGGAGCATCTCGTTTTTTCCTTTCACTATCATGCCTTCGCTTTTCTCATCATGACCTTTGCCTATTCTCTGGAGGCCTTTGGATTTCCTCCACTCAACTGGCAGGATGGAAAAGGGGCCTATGCCATAGTCGGATTTATTATATTGCTTTTGTACCTCTATTGGGCCATGCGGCGCTTTTATCAACAAGGGCGATTCAAGACCTTTGTCAAGTTCAATATTCTTAACGTTGCCTATCTCTTAATTTTTATACTATTTTTGCTCTTCACCTTATTGGTGAGCGCCATTGTTTTTTAGTGCCCTGACCGGAAACGCGATATCATGGAAAAAACTGTTTACGACACCTACGAGACCGTTATTGGTTTGGAAATTCATGTGCAATTGTCTACCGCCAGCAAAGCGTTCTGCGCCGACGACGCAAGCTATGGCGGTGATCCCAACACGCACATCAGTACTATTTCATTGGGGCATCCTGGCACTTTGCCACGATTGAATAAAGAGCAGGTCGCTTTTGCCGTCCGACTGGGCCTCGCCTTGGGTAGCAGGATCAATTTGCACAATGCCTTTGACCGGAAGAATTATTTCTATGCCGATTTGCCGAAAGGCTACCAAATCACACAAGATCGGGAGCCGATTTGCATTGGCGGAAGCCTGGAAATTGAAGTTGGCGACTCAAAAAAAGTAGTGCGTATTCACCATATACACATGGAGGAAGACGCCGGTAAGTCTATGCACGATCTCGACGCTCCTCATTCCTTGATTGACCTCAACCGAGCCGGAGTACCTCTCCTGGAAATCGTCTCTGAACCTGACCTACGATCGGCGGAAGAGGTTGACGCCTATATGTCGGCAATGCGCCGCCTGGTGCGTTACCTTGAAATTTCCGATGGCAATATGGAACAAGGTTCGATGCGGTGCGATTGTAATGTTTCCGTAAGGAAAAGAGGAATAGAAACCCTCGGAGAACGCTGTGAGGTCAAAAACCTGAATTCGATGCGGTATGCCCGTAGAGCCATTCGCTATGAATTCAAGCGCCAGGTCGATCTATTGGAGGCTGGAGGGAAGGTGGACCAACAAACCCTCAATTTTGATCCCAATACAGGTACAACCAGTCCACTCCGGGATAAGGAAGATGCTCATGATTATCGTTATTTTCCAGAACCGGACTTGCCCCCGATCGTGCTTACTGAAGAATACATCAAAAAGATAGAAGCAGAGATGCCTCCCCTGCCCTGGGCCTTGTTTCAGGAATTTACGGAAGTATTGGACCTACCGGCTTATGATGCCCGACTGTTGACTGAAGAGAAGGAAACCGCACTTTATTTTCTGAAGGTAAATGAAGCTCATTCCGACAGTAAAGCGGTGGCCAATCTGCTCATCAATAAAATTCTACCCTATTGCAATGAGGAAGGTATTTCACCAAATCAGTTTCCACTGGAACCTACAAAATTAGCAGAATTTTTGACCCTGATCGATAGTGGGAAAGTGAGCAATACCATTGCCTACCAAAGGCTATTTCCGGCCATGTTGGCGGCTACGGAGGCCTCCGCCGCTGATTTGGCCAAACAACTGAACCTGCTGCAAACGGATGATGAGGATTTCCTCTCCAATCTGGTCGCGCAGGTACTGGAAGCATTCCCTGATAAGGTAACGGCCTACCAAAAAGGCAAAAAAGGCTTGATCGGCTTTTTTATGGGTGAGGTCATGAAACGCTCCAAAGGTAAGGCCGCCCCACAAGCGACAAACCAGCTTTTACGGGAAAAGCTAGAAGGATAAACCAGGGTTTCAAACAATATTCTGACGGACAAACGCGACAATTCGCTAAAAAACGCTTATCTTATGTGATCATATTTTGCCACCAATGAAACAAATACCAATTTTCGATGAATCTTCAGAAAACCTCAAACGCTATTACAGCATCAGCGAAGTAGCCGCGATGTTTGAAGTTTCCAAATCGACCATTCGCTTCTGGGAAAACGAATTTGATATCCTCAAACCCCACAAAAACAGCAAAGGAGACCGCATGTTTACGCCCAGTAACATCCAACAACTACAAGTGATTTACCATCTGGTAAAGAAACGTGGTTTCACCCTTGATGGGGCTAAGAAAGAGTTGAAAGCCCAAAAGGAACGCCAAAAAGATAAGCAGGAATATTTGGATAAATTGAAAGAGATCAAAACGTTTTTGGAACAACTCAAGACGCAATTGTGAAATGAATAGGGTGGAAAAATAATGTCGGATCTACTTGCGTAAATCCGACACTAGTGTAAAAGGCCCTCATGTAAATAAAGGTACAATCTTACAATGTTGCAGACATTAGATTGAATTGTACGCGATTCACCGCTGAACACGGTAACTGTTTGTTCGTCTTTAAGTGTATAAAACCCGTCGCAGAAAGAAAAAATGAGGGCGAAACACGCCGCCCTCCTCTCCGTTTTCTCTGCAAAAATTAAACGGGTTTAATAAGGCGATTAGCCAACTTCAAAATGTGGCAATGTACTATGGTATAAAATCTTTCTTCTTCTATCCATCCCGCAATCCATCACGGAATAGTCAAAGAATTATAAAATTTGATCGTTTTCTCATAGTTTGATCTGAATATTTCAGACGGCAACTATCGTATCAATTGAATGATTTCTTCTTTTCTTGAAATACCTTTTCGTAAACCAAAAAGGCCGCTCAACGTCTTGAGTGCATGTTTGGAGGTAGTCCCTGAAGTATATTCGGGCAAGTTATTCAGGCTGCAAATCACCGGTTTTGGAACCTCACTTCGGCTATTTTTTCGTCCTTAGCGCTCAAAAATGAGCCTTGCGAGAACCCCAAATCTGCAATTTTCGCTGCTAAAGCACCACCTCCAATCATGCACTAAGACAACCTTTATATTGTAAAAATCAGTCCAAAAAAATGTCATTAGAAATTCAACTTTACAAAAAACTGATTTCCAGCCTATTAAAATAAAATAATAAAATTGAAAAAGATTCTGGAAAGGGAAAACTACATCTCGAAACGAAAAAATTTCGTTTTTTAACGAAAAAACTTTCGCTTGGCACCAAAAAAGGGGAAAATTCGGCTACTTTATAATCTTCCGGTAGCAGTGGCAAATCAGGGGAAACTGTGGAAAAAGATGGGGGTGCTTATCGTAGTATTTTTTAATGCGGTAACGCAGGTTATCCGTATTTTCCAAGCCTAGCTCAATGGCCACATCTTTCTTGACCTTGTTCTTTTGCAACATGGCCATTTCAATGCGCTTTAAATCCAAGAGGGCGTGTTCTTCTTCAATAGAGACCTCACCACTTTCCTCATTTTCATCATTGTGATAAATGATGGGAGACGTCTGTTTGGCAAACTCCTGAATTTCAACGGGTAAGCAATCTTCATCAATCATCATGCGGCCTTTGATCTTTTTCCGCAAGAGCATATAATTGATGGTATTGCGCAATTCGCGAATGTTGCCCACCCAATCGTAGTTCATCAGCAACTGGATTGCTTTGGGGGTCAGCACATCTTCCATGGTCTGTCCTTCCAGGTAATGTTCCATGATCAGCGGGATATCCTCTTTGCGGTCACGCAATGCGGGAATTTCAATAATCATGGCTTTAAGGCGCTGGTATAAATCAGCTCGAAAAATGCCCTTTTCAACCTGTTCGGCTAGATTTTGGTGAGTAGCTGCTACAATCTGCACATCGAGTTGTATATCCTTATCAGCCCCAACGGGACGAATCATCTTGGTTTCTAGAAAACGCAATAATTTGATCTGAATATTCGCATCGATATCCCCAATTTCATCCAGCATCAGAATGCCGCCATTGGCCTGACTGAAATACCCCTCTACATCTCGTGTTGCGCCGGTAAAAGCCCCCTTTCTGTGGCCAAATAAAGTACTTTCCAATAGGGTATCCTGAATAGCGGATAAATTGACCGCCTGGAAAGGTTTGTCTTGTCGAGCGCCATGCTGATGCAAATAACGCGCCGCAATTTCCTTACCTACTCCGGTTTCTCCAGCCAACAGCACGGAGATGTCTGGTTCTTCAGACACCAACCGCAGGATGCGCTTGATCTCCTGGATTTTTTCCGACTCACCGATAAAAGCAAAATCCTTACTGCGCTGTGCCCGATGTTTTTTCACTTCAGCCCGCAGCAGCAGATTTTCTGATTTGAGTTTACTACTCTCGATGATCTCGGTAAATTTTTTGTTCCAATACTCAAAATCGTAATCGCCCTTGGTCAAAAAGTCGCGGGCCCCCAGTTTCATCGCTTGTACCACGGTATCGATCTCCTTATCCGCAGTGACCACGATGATGGGAATATCCGGATGGCTCTTCCGCAACTTCGGAATCAGCTCCAAGCCAATTTTCTGCTTGGAACTATCCAGAATCAAATCCATCAAAATCAGGTCAAAGTTGCCATTTTCCTTCAGCTTACGCTCTAGGTTGTCTGTATTGACCGCCCCTTCAAAGGTGTAATTCCTCCGAAAGGCGTAGCGAATTTGCTGGTGAAATTCCGGATCGTCATCAACAATTAATATGGAATAATTCCTATTTGACATACAACTGTTCTATCTTGACCAAATCAGATTTGGCATTTTCCAAATGTAGAATACAATCAAGTTCGCAAAATAAAGCTTCCTGTGCACATTCTCCTCGGAAATAAGGAGCAATGTGCTGTAAAGCCAAATCGACCTTCTGAAAAAGGCTGAAAAAGGGCAAACATTCAAAATTGGGGTAGTAATTGATCCAACGATTGTTCAACGTATTCCATCGTTCAGGCAACCGATTGGCCAACAATAGTTCCCGGTGCACTTCCTCATAAGTAACATCGGGATGCTTCAGTTCATCTCCCGCAATTTTCAGAATGCGTAAGATTCCATTTAACTCGTCAGTGACACTTTCATCGCCGTGCCCTTCAAAAAACCGCGCCAGCAGGACACGCATATCTAATCCACCGGTAAAAACCGGATTCCAATTGGTTCCAGCTGGTTCTGCACGATTTAAAAAAGCGGGTACATCATTGGGTAAACTCAGTAAATCGAGGTAATTGTCTTGCTGGAAATTGCTAAATCCAGCAATGATAAATAAGGCATTTGGAAGGTGTTCCCGGAGGTATTGTTTCCAGGTAAATTCAGCGGAAATGTATTTTCTATTACAAGCCAATGGGCTCATCAGTACGACTACTGCATTCCCTTCTACTCTCAGTGCCTCTTCCTGAACAGGTAGCGCCAGGTGGCGAAATGAGTAGCCACTATCTGTAAAAAACTGTTTCAATGCGTTGACTACTTGTATTTGGGAAGCCACGCACAGGATTTCTCTCATTAGTTATAAGTAGCCTCTGACATCACATTTAATAATTCATCAAATTTGCCCCGAATTGCTGGCAAATCGGGGATTCCTTGTGCACTAAAGATATGCGTTTTAATAGCTTCTACCAAATCTCGATAAATATCCCCTTCTATTGCGCCATAAGTGGCTTTGAGGTTGGTATTAAAATCGTCAAACAAGAGCGATCGCTTTTCTTTACTTTCCCACAAAATCAACTCCCGCTCCAAGTCCGACCCCTTGCGCATCCGGCCAATAAAGCTCAACAGACGTAGAAACAACAGGCGGTTTTCCGGTCCACGCAGGTATCGATACAATTCGCCCGGAGGAATGGAATCCTGTGTTAAATATTCGGCAAAAGTCGCCAACAAATCTTCCTTCAATTCAAATACCTTCGACTTGAATGCGTGAGAATAGACCCTCCAGACAAAGTCAAAATGTTCGCGTTTCAATTGGTTTTCCAACGGATTTGCAACGGCATCAACCCGGGTATTTTGCCCATTATTTGCATTCACATTGCCACAAAAAGTCCCCTTGGTCCCCAACAACCCCCGTGGATTTTTGGCAATATAAATATCGTCATTCCCTTCTCCAAAAAGAAAACATTTAAGTTGGGCAACGTGCTCCTGATGGTCATTCAGGCCACTAAGCAGCTCCTCAATAGCCTGCTGATTATAGCCGTGGTTGCGATGTAGAAAAACGTAAACATCACTATCAGGCAAGTGATCCTTTACGCAGGAGCGGAGTAAATCGGTACCGGAAGAGGACCGAAGCTCATCTATGCGAATCAGCTTATGTCCTTCTGGGTACCCGGCCACGGTCCATTCGTCCCAGGCCTTCTCCAATCCCCCGTATTTCCACCACCAGACAATCAACATGACGCGATTGCGATTGGTCATGAAAGTTATTTTGTTTGTATGAGCAATTATATCTTCTCGATCTTTCTATGATCCAAATAACACCTTTACCATATTGTACTTGAGCTCAATATCATCCTTTCGGCCCAAGGCGTCCTCAATACCTGAAATCAGGGATTCTACCGGACGGAAAATGGTAAATTGGGTAAATGGCTGATACTTCCGGGTTTCGTTCATCTTGCTCCACCACTTCGTTCTTCCACGGCCAGAGGTAATCACCAAAATAAAATTCTTCCTCAGTTTACCATCCTGAGTAATGAACGGCACTATTTCTTTAGCAATAAACAGGCCAATATTTTCTTCTGAGTAATCTTGATGGTCGCTGTATTTGGTCAACAATAATTTTTCGATATAAGAAAGGTGCAAAATCAGGAAATGTGAGTTGCCAATCAGTTCTGTCTTTTGGTCTTCCCACTCTCCTACCCATTGTCCAGATTCATTTTGTTGCGGCACCTGCTCCCCAAAGATGCTCATCTTCAACGCCGACTTAAAAATTTCCTCCCGGTCGTGGTTTCTGATGCGGTGGCGGATGCGGTTGTCAAAGATACAGATCCGGGTGGCCAACACCTCGAATAGCTCAATCAAACGTGCGGAAGCCCGGGTCGAAACGGGGCCATTGCCATTGACTTCCCGCATGAAGTAGGTTTTATAAATGCCATGCGTACGATAGCGCAAAACCTGCGGATCTAGCGTAAAACCACCGTGTGCAACATTAAGGGTATCTTCAAACTCAAATGCCTGGTCGCCAATGGGTAGTTCCGCCGTATTGTAATACCGGAATGCAGGATCGCCGTCCTTGCGGAAAACAAATTGTCCTACCGGTAATCCATCTACTAAAAATTTTAAGCTGTAAGAAGCCGGTCCGATCCATTCCTTGAGCCAAGACTTGTAAGAGGACAGCAATTCTCTTTCCGTATCCGGTGGCAAATCCTGGTCGATTTCTTCCTGATCGACAATGCGAATCACTCCATTGGCGCGCACCTTCCTCCAGATTGCCGCCCGGTTTTCAGGATCAATCGCGGGTAAACTTACAAACCGGAATCGCGCCAGGTTATCCCATACAAATTCCACTTCTTCCAAACTGCTTACCAATTTTGTATTTGCAGCTTTCCAGATAAAAAAGTACTTTTTAAAATATCCTCTTTCGTGATTGTACAATACATTAAATTCGTAATTGGATTCCTTCTGGTCCTTAAAGACTTCCACATCATCGTGAGGCGCATCCGCAGGGCTGGTCGCCGGAATAATCCAGGGGAAATAAGCATCGTCGCGCTCCGTATCCTGACTCTGATCTCGTGTTGGATTTTTATCTCCGTTTTGTACACAATCAAATTTGTTGTTGAACAACATTCCCGCACAAATCTTATCTTGAAAGCTGCCTCCCAAGCGCGGAGCAAATGTTTCTTCATCCATGATATCCCCCAAGAGGGCATTGAACTTGCGCCGTACCAGCGGAATATTCCCCTTAATCTGTAGATCTGTAGGCGTACCGATCCACACCCCTACTTTGTACAACTCCCGGAGGTCTTTTTCATTGGTCGTTACATTGGCTTCCTGAACCGAAAGATTGAGCCGCAGGCCATTGCGTTGAATATCCAGTAGGTCCGCTCCTTTGTAGTGCTTTACATTTCGAATTTCATTTTCCAACATGGTGAAAAAAGCGTGCCTTCCTACCACTTCTCCGGGGAAGAAAACCAGACAAGATTTCAGCACGGCTTTCATCTCTTCGTAAGCCGTTCCCGGGTTCACGAAATCACTCATGCCATCCAGCTCCTTGTGTTTTGAAAAATAGAGCCTGGTGCCCACCGCCGTTTCCAGATAGGGCATCTGTTGCTCATCCAGTTTGGCCTTTGGCCGACGATTTTTGATATCAATTTCTACAAATAACCCCTCCTGCAATACCCGCTTGGTTTGTCGGCAAGACTTACTACTTTTTTCTTCAACCGTTTGCGGTTCATATTGGGTAATGTGGATAGATATCTTGTGAATGTCTTCTGATTTGGCAATGGTACCAAGATAAAGCGGGTTGTTGATAAAATCCTCCCAAAGGATGTGGAACAAACTTCGGGCTTCTCCTCCAAAGTGATTGTCCCGGGCAATACCGCTCCAAAAGGCGCCCTTTTGCATCAGAAATTTGATCAGCGGCTGTATTTCACGATCCAGAGAACCGGGATAGCGCACCACATCATATTCATCTTCGTTGTCCTTGACAAACTGTCCTTCCATCCAGGGTTGAATCAGATCTAGCAAACGGTCCTGATCAAATCCCTCCGGTACAAATTCATGAACGAGTTCTTTTACCTCTTCGACCTCTTGTTGATGTCGCTCCGATTCCTGACGGATATTCTCTGCCCGGCGCTTAAACCACCAATTCAAAGCGACCAAACTGTGCGCGCTGATGTTGTGCGCATAACTATCGATCATGATGGAAATAATGGCCGCCTTGAGGTAGGGGGAATACACCTTACTGTGAATCACACGATCGTTGAGGCGAATGCGCGATTTGAAATAAGGAAGGTGTTTTTTATAGTATTCATCGTATTTCAATTCCTTGAGAATCGGATTTCGGTTGATTTGTTCGTAGAAAATCGGGCTCAAAGGAAGTTGAACCGCTTCTGATTTCTCCATATTCCGCCCAACCAAATCCCATTCCAAAATCAAAGACTCATACACCACACTTATCGAACGAATGATGTTTCCAATATTCCGCATGGATAGATTCTTGGCATCTTCCGATTTATAGACCAAGTGGACAATGCCATCAAACTCTCCAAACTGAATCAGTGGCAGGGATAGGTAATTGTCCTCAATCACATTGAAATAATTCTTCAGAATATGGTACTCCGCTTCCTGCCGAGGGGTCGCTTGCTTGATCGAAGACTCTGGAAACAAAATGGCTTCGAAATAGTCTTCCAATCGTCCCATTCCTACCTTGGGAATATCTTTGAGGTTATAGGAGCCCATGTTAAAGGCGCGATACAATTGCGAACTAACCACCGCTGTATCACTTAAAAGGTGGGTTGAATCGAGGAAGTTCCAGTAGTCAGTAAGCTCCTGTTTCCACTGCCGTTTGGGGCCTTCCATCAGCTCGCGCTGTCGCGGAATACCGGCATAGATCAAGGGTACATTTTCATACCTGCTCAAGGTTCGGGCTTCATCGCGGGGAATGGTATTGACAAAAAGGGTAAACTTATTTTCAAGAATGAATCCCTCCATTACCATGTGCATGCGGTCCTGCAGTAGGTTGAAAAACTCATCGGCCCTTGGAAAAGGGATAACTTCACGAGTCAGAAATCTGTCCTGATGAAGCGTGTGCGTATAGGGCATGGCTATCGCAGTTTGAGTGTTTTAATTAAGCACATGTTTGCTGCCGAAAACCAGGCTTTTAACATGTACAAAGTCATCCCGGGGAAGCAAAGAATCAATTAGCTATGCCCACAAAATTTACTGAACATAGTACCTCCCGATTAAAGCTACAAAGCAATTTTTTCATATCTAAGCATCACCAAAGATATTTTTTATTGCAATGTAAGAGAACCTTTCCCGATAAGTGTACCAGGAAGGTAATAGATGGGCAAAATGAATTGGCTTGATTGGCAATTATACTTGATCAGCCTTGTTCTGAACATTCCATTCCAAACAAATATGATCAAAAAGGTGGATTAAAGTCTTTGCAAACTTCAAAACAGCTCTGTAAAGCTACAAAAATAAAGGGTCACGGACAAATTCCAGTGCTTTTGGATTTGTTCCCTAGTGTACAATTTCTCCCAACAAAATCAAGCCGTTACCGCCAAACCGAATAGGGGTACTGGAGATGCTACGGCGTTTTTTGATGCCTCGTGCTTACGGCCGAGGCGGCGAATAGTACGTTTGCACCTACGATAAGCCGAGCTCTTGCGGTAGAGTCGGTATTGGGGAGTCTTAATGAGTGGGGACAAAAACTTATTCCATTCTGCGATATTGCAACTATCGGCCAGCATTAGCGCCGGAGTGTTTTGGGCGGAAAGGTGCTGTAGTGACATTCGGGCCAGTAGTTTTCCGAATTGGATAGACTGGTAGATGGCAAAGGACTGCTGCAATTCTTCAGAAAAGGCCAATTCCTGCTGTGGCGAAAGCATGGTTTCATCACTGGACAGCCATTGACCGATTTGGCCATTGGGATGTTGGGCAAGGTGCAGCATAAGTGGCAGTGTGATATTCCGGTTTCGCAGATCGCTGAAAGCATCTTCCGGAAACTTGCTGTGTGTAGCCAGTCCAAGCGATGAAGGCACCACATCGGCATTATCGTTGATCACTTGACGCATCATGCCATAAGAGATGGCAAAGCGCCGCAGGCGCAGGCGGGTTTCCTCCGGAGTGGCCAAAAGTTCAGTGATCAAGTCTACGGCCAAGATGAACAACGCCCCACAGGTCAGGTAAATCCTTTTCAGGTACAAATCCAGGAATTCCCAATAATCGCGGGGCAATTCTTTCTGTAATGCCATTCGTAGAGGAGCCAATTCCGACATTTCAATAAACTGCTCCAGCTCTACCGGTAAAATCGATTCAGGGATAGCCTCATGTCGAACAAACCGCGCGTGGGTGTTCCACTCTTTTTCCAACTGTTGTCCGATATCCACATATCGAAATATACGGCGGAGGCAAGCCGAAACCTTTCTTTCGATAGATGCCGGCACATAGGTAGCGATGTATTCGTAGAGATAATCTTTCAGCAAATTGGCCTGGAGCAAATTGGCATTTATCTTTTGGTGAGACTGCACGCCACATTTTTGATCTAGAATCTGGTTGTGCAGGTACTGAACCGCAATGACACCTTCAAAAAGCAAAGGCAATTGCTTGACAAAAAAGGATTCATCAATCCGGTGCGGCAAACCAAAACGCCCACGTTTGTGAGTGGTTTTGATCTCCTCATAGATTTTGTGCACAAAATACGCGCGGACTGGAGTTCCATTGATTCGTTTGACAAGGGGTTGAAAAACAGTTTTCTCCTGGCCTAAACACATCAATTTTTCCAATTCCTGCTCTATATTTTTTGCCGAATGGCGCATGTCGTTATGCCTGTTTGGAAACATCCAATTTTCTTTTTACCTATTTGACTAATCTTCCCTCTGAAAGGTGCATTTATCCTTTCTTGGTCCAAGGAATAAGTAGGTTGCAGGTGTTATTATTCTTGCATTTGGGTAATCAAAGTGCAGCACATGATTGTACCAAGCAGTATCAGTAAGTTGTTCCATGAACATCAATGGATAAACAAAAATTAATTTTAATTTAAACAATACTCTGATCAACCGTGGGTCCAGTAGAAGTGTTTTGCAAGTCGAGAATTTTTCGTTTTGGAGCCAATTAGAATTGCCTGAGATTGAGGAAACCACTATTAAAAAAATGAGGGCAGGCCTGGATTGTAAGGAGGAAACCCGGGGATTAAATTCACAATGGGAATACCAATGTCCGGCCTGCCCGGCGGCAATTATAATATGGCGAATAAAAGAAGTAACGTTGGTCAAACCGAAGAGAAGTAATACAATAGAGAAACCAAAAAAATAAAAAACACAACCGTCATTCTCAATCTGTTTCTTTCTCTTTGCAGTCCTTGAATCTCTTCGATGTTTCTTTTTTCATTTTCCCGCATGAGGTAGCCATTTGCTTTGAAAAAGCGCTCATCGGGGTAATATCCTGGCCAATGATTTACATCACTGGGTTTAAATGTCTGTGTCCCTGATAGTGAACGTTTCATTAGATACTCATTCACAATAATCAAAATAGTAGCTAGTACTATTGTCCCTAAGATTAAGTAGGTAGTTCCCATAGTATGTTTTTTCACTCTGTAAAAAAATTACAACGATCCCATCCACCGCCTCTTTGTTTTCTCATTTTAGCCAATGCGTGTACGCATCAACCGGAACTATTTGACTATATGAGAGAGAATTTTGTACCAACTTTGGTTCAGAGCGTGTTAAAATGAAAAATTGAAAGGTAACCCTCTAATAATGGGCAATATAGATATTACACAAAAAACTAATGCAAAAAGAAAAAAATAACCGGAACACGAATTTTTTTCGTTAAAAACCGGATTTTTTTCGCTTTCCTGCCTTTTTATAATCCAGAATATTCAGTTGGGCTTTACAGAAGGAGAGATCTTCCTCAACATTGGAAGCAACGATGGTCAGGCGTTGGCCCGCAAATTTTTCAACTAATTCCAGGTACCATTGCATGCCTTGACGGTCGAGGTTAGTGGTCGGCTCATCCAACAAAAGATAGGTCGATTCTACACAGAGGGCCAAGACCAGTCTCAGGCGTTGTTTCATGCCAGAGGAAAAGTGAGCAATCGTCTTATTTTTAGCTTTTTCAAAGCCAAGGATATGCAGGAGGTCTTCGGGTTGCAGTTCCTGGATAAAAGGCTTAAATTTTTGGTGAAATTTCAGGACTTCGAGCAAGGTCATTTCCTCAACCACATCAATATAAGGCGCTGCAAAGGCTAGTTGGGTATAGACCTGACTTGAATCATAAACCTGGCGGTCGTCGCGAAAAGTGATTTGACCTTTGGAGGGCGTAAGATATCCGGAGAGCAGCTTGAGAAAGGTTGATTTTCCACTACCATTTGGGCCGGTGACGGCATAAGCTTTCCCTGATTCAAACGTATAGTTAATATCTCTGAATATCCATTCCAGACGGTAGCGTTTGGCGACCTTTTCCAGTTCAATCTTCATAGACATTACTTCCATTAACCTGCTGGAATCCCTTTACAATTCCAGTATCTGCTTTGCGAATGAAGGAGAGGATACTTTCCTTTTCCAATGAATAATCAAAGGAGTCATCAATAATTTGCAGCGCGTTGGAAATATTGTAGCCTTTGACAAAAAGGATGCGGTAAATTTCGTGGATGTTGTTGATTTGTTCAGGCGAAAATTTACGTCGTTTGAGGCCAATGCTATTCACCCCGGCATAAGCCAATGGTTCCCGAGCTGCTTTAATGTAAGGCGGCACATTTTTACGCACCAGAGATCCTCCTGCCACAAAGCTATGGATGCCAATTTTGGTAAATTGTTGTACCGCCACTAATCCTTCAAGAATGGCCCAGTCGGCAATTTCCACATGCCCAGCCAAGTTGACATTATTGGCCAGAATCACGTGATCGCCAAGAATACAATCGTGCGCCACATGTACATAGGCCATCAACAAACAGTGGCTACCCACAACCGTTTTATTTGCGAAAGCGGTGCCTCTATTCACGGTAACATACTCTCTAACCACTGTGAAATCACCAATTTCAGCCGTCGTCTCTTCGTCGGCAAACTTGAGGTCCTGAGGGATTCCCGCAATCACTGCTCCAGGAAAAATTTTGCAATTCCTGCCAATTCTTGCGCCATTAAAGATGGTTACATTCGGCCCAATCCAGGTATTATCACCGATCTCAACATCTTTTTCAATGTAACAAAAAGGACTAATTGTTACATTCTCTCCGATCTTGGCACCGGGATCAACTACCGTATTTGCTTTTGAATAGGTCATCTTATGAACGCTTAACGATTTGAGCAGTCAATTCTGCTTCCGACACAATTTTATTCCCAACATAAGCTGTAGCATACATCTGGCAAATACCTCGCCGGATGGGGGCTATCAACTCCATTTTAAACAGAACCGTATCACCTGGTACGACCTTGTGTTTGAATTTGGCATTCTCAATCTTTAGAAAATAAGTATCCCATTCACTAGGATTTTCCACGGTAGACAAAGCCAGTATACCACCGGTCTGCGCCATTGCTTCAATTTGCAATACACCGGGCATTACTGGATTGTTGGGAAAATGCCCTTGAAAAAACTCCTCATTAAAGGTCACATTTTTCACACCCACCACATGTTTTTCCGATAGCTCAATAATCTTGTCTACCAACAAGAATGGATAGCGGTGTGGCAACCAATTGGCAATTTCTACCGTATTGTACAACGGCTCTTGGTCTGGATCGTACTTCGGCTTGCCCCGCAGCTTTCGCTGGTCTTGGTAAGCTTTCTTCAGTATTTTGGTAAACTCAATATTGGCTTTGTGGCCAGGTTTAGTAGCAACAATTTTTCCCTTGATCGGTTTACCCAAAAGCGCTACATCTCCAATAACATCCAATAATTTATGTCGGGCCGGCTCATTTTTAAACTTGAGCTGCAGGGTATTCAGAATTCCGGTTTGATCGACTTTGACACTGGGTTTACCCAATTTCTTAGCCAAAGCATCCAGCTCTTTTTGCTTCATGGGTTTGTCAACGATCACAATGGCATTGTCCAAATCCCCTCCTTTGATCAGGTTGTGTTGAAACAACATTTCCAGTTCGTGCAAAAACACAAACGTTCTACAAGGCGCAATTTCATTTGCATATTTAGAAAAATCGCGAATGGCCGCGTATTGCTGGCTTAGCACCTCAGAATTAAAGTCAATTAAGGTAATCACCTCAAAATAATCAGCGGGGAGTGCCAACAACTCTGTTCCGGTTTCTTCATCGACATAGCTAATGGGCTCCTCCACTACAAAAAATTCCCGATCTTCTGCTTGTTCTTCGATTCCTACAGAAAGCAGCGCCTCTACAAAACCAGCGGCACTTCCATCCAGAATAGGAATTTCAGGACCATCGAGTTCAATCAAAACGTTATCAATCTCCAAGCCTGATAGCGCAGAAAGGGCATGTTCCACCGTGTGGACTTCCGCACCGCCGACTTTGATACTTGTCCCCCGGTTGGTAGAATACACCCGATTCACATCGGCATTGATGATCGGCTGGTTTTCCAAATCCAAACGCTGAAATTTGTATCCATGTCCAGCTGGCGCAGGCTTAAAAGTAAGCTGAACCGAGGCTCCGGTATGCAAACCTACTCCACTCAAGGACACCGGACTTTTAATCGTTTTTTGCTTCATATATGCTTGGCTGAGTGAAAATTAGTGCAAAGATAAGTTTTTTAGGCACATTCAAATATGCTTCCTATTTCAGAGGCTTAGTGTCTGAATTTATTTGCTTTTCCAATTGGAATAAGCGCTTGTATAAATCGGGTAGTTTTTTGAATACCGCATAAGAACGAATGTAATCCTTATAGGCCAATGCCGGAGTCCCAAACAGTTGAGTATTGGGTGTTTTCACAGAAGAGGCCAGCCCACTTTGGGCCTGAATTTCTGTACCATCCGCAATGTGCAAGTGGCCGGCGAAACCAACCTGCCCCCCAATTCGGCAAGATTTGCCAATTTTGGTACTCCCGGCAATACCGGTTTGGGCAGCGATCACGGTATTGTTGCCGATTTCTACATTGTGCGCAATTTGTACCAGGTTGTCAATTTTCACCCCTTTCCGGATCGTCGTAGATCCCATGGTTCCGCGATCAATCGTGGTATTGGCCCCAATTTCTACATCATCTTCTATCACCACATTACCAACGTGGGCAATTTTCTGGTAGCTACCATCCGCCTGTGGGGCAAAACCAAAGCCATCACTACCAATGACCACATTGGCATGCAACACGCAGTTGTCTCCAAGTACACAGTTTTTCAAAATCCTGACCCCCGGATGAATCAAAGCATTCCGACCAATACGCACCCCTTTGCCGAGATATACCTGATCGCCGATCACGCTGTCATTACCAATAGAGACCCCTTCTTCCACAATAGCAAAGCGGCCTACACTCACGCCTTCACCAAGACTGGAAGATGCATCAATGGAAGCTTCCGGAGCAATACCCCCCGTGGCTTTAGCTTTATCCTGATCTCCAAAATGTTGTAGTAAAACGGCAATAGAAGCATAAACATCATCTACCCGGATGAGGGTGGCCGTAATCTCTTGACGAGGCTGGAATTGGCGATTGACCAAAAGTACCGAGGCGGTAGTTTGATAGGCATAGGCCTCGTATTTTGGATTTCCTAAAAACGAAATCGATCCTTTTCCTCCTTCTTCGATCTTACTGGGACGATTGACTTTTATTTCGGGGTTTCCCTCCACCGTTCCTCCCAGAATATCTGCTAGTTCTTTTGCTGACAGTTGCATTGCGCAAAGGTAAAAAAAAACTCATTTGGGAATGAGGCTAAAAGTTGGATTTTGTTTCTTCACCAATACTCAACCCCGATTGGTCGCTCTTGTACTAATGGTATGACCAAAGAATAAAGCGTTCATAAACAGGCGATTGGTGCCAAACCAGAACGCTCTAAAGTTCGGATTATCAACCATACAAATCACTTTACCACTTCCAGTACTACTGACAAATAAACTCGCAGAATTTTTAACTAAAGCCAAATTCTCCGGATGAGTATAGCCACTCAACAGGGGTTGATCTGTATAAATCAGAGGCGTTGCATAGGCATTGTCAGTTGGCTCGACAAAAAACGTTCCTCGACGGAAAACCGGCATTATCGGCCGATGAATGCCAAAAAGTAAAGGATGGGTTAGATCCGCCTGAGCGGCAAAGATAGCTCCGCCGATGACTCGCCCACCACGATCTCTCGACAACATCTTATATGGACGTCGGTCTCCACTGGCTTGAACAGTACTTGATTTTCTTTTGGCGGAAGCCAATCCATTATTCATGGCCCACTCTACGCCCCCCGCAATCGCGATCAATGTGCCACCATCACGCACCCATTCTTTGATGTGGCTGGCGGCACGACTACTGAGTTCACCGTGCCGACCATCGGGTAGCACCATGACATTGTAATCACTTAGGTCGAGGCGTGATAGGTCTTCAGACTCCGTCATGGTCACCACAATGTCCATGCGTTGGTCCAACAAGTGCCAGTTTTCGCCGGCACTGTAGCCGGAAACACCTTCTCCAGCCAGTAGTAGTACCTTGGGGATTTTCAACGTTTCTAAGGTATTACTTCCTAAATCGGACCCTTGCAAGGCATCTCCTGTTTGTACACCATAGATCGAAACTTCATATAAACGAGCTGCTTCCTGTACCAATTGGTAAATCTCGGTTTCGGTTTTTCCCTGATTCTGCACCGGAATGAGCACCGTTCCCGCAGCGTAATCGCGTCTTTCCAGACTAAAGGGCAAATTGGCCACCTTGGTCCGTAGTCCTGCTTTTTGCAGAAAATATAGTGCAGCAGGTGCTTCATAAGCATTCCAATCTAAAAGATAGGCGTAGGCCGACTGGACAATTGCAGCACGGGCAGGAGGTTCCGGCCGCAGACCTTTGATTTGTTTTCCCATGATTCCTTTCAAAGCCCCTTGTTCCAACGAGGCATAGGCTAAATTAAAGGCCAGGGGAAGCGTCCAGGTGGAAACATCATAAAAAATGCTATCTTCAAAGGTAGTAATGGTTTCAAATATGGCTCGTACCAACCGGTATTGGGTTTGCTCACAAGGCACCACAAAAGCTTGGCCGGGAAGGAAAGTTTGGCCTTGAGCCTCCACCTTTTTTTTGAGTTCGTACACCTCAATCTGGTGTCGACGTAAGATTTCGACCAGATCAGCCACACGAGTGGGGTCGTATTCATCACCAAAGATATACGCTTTGCGGTCATCTGCCCGCGCATCCTTGATGGCAGATTGATAGAACTCTTTTTGGTAATTGAGCAATTCATCATGCATATTCAGTGCCGCTTCCTGGGTAGATAAAGCCGTGGTCACCTGATTGCGAATGGTAAAGGGAAAACTCAACAGTCCATTATCGGTCTGCTGCAGGTGTCCGCGAGAGCTTGCCTGTTCGAAAAGAATTCCAATACAGCCATTGCCATCCGGATAGGTAGAGCCTTTACCATAATAATAATCGTCATATCCCTCACCAGAATAATAGAGTGAACCGATTCTATCTAATGCTTTGGCGTGGAAGGTGCCAATCTTAGCCGTCAACTCCTGGTTCTTTTGGGGGGTGATGGGATGGGTTCGGCTAGGCTCTCCCGGCATGTAGAAAAACGTAGAATTGGCCCCCATTTCGTGGTGGTCGGTCAGAATATTGGGTTTCCATTCGTGGAAAACGGCAATGCGGCCCTGACTCTCCGGATGTTGTACCGGCAACCAGTCGCGATTGAGGTCAAACCAGTAGTGATTGGTCCGACCTCCCGGCCAGGATTCGTGATATTCTCGGTCCTGACTATCAGCGGTCAGGTTTTTATTCTTGTGCATATTGGCCCAAGTCGAGAAGCGGTGAAAGCCATCTGGGTTGTAACAGGGGTCCAATAGGATAATGGTCTTCGATAATAGTTGGTCAATCTCTTTTCCCTGGGCTGCCGCCAAATAATAAGCGACCAGGGGAGCGGCATTGCCACCACTGGCCTCGTTGCCGTGAATACTAAATCCCTGATACACAACCAGTGGCGTATTGGCAACATCCACCTTATTTGCCTGATCAGGATTGCTCACTTCCAAATGCCTCGCTTTTAGTTCTTCCAGATTGGCATGATTGGCTTTAGAAGTAATGGTCAGATATACCAATGGTCGTTGCTCATAAGTCCGCGCATATTCCGTGATGGTAATTCGGGGCGAAACTTCCGCCAATTTACGCATATACGTTAGCTGCTGATCGTGGCTGAGGTGCCACTCCCCGATTTGGTAACCAAAAAATGCTTCTGGTGTCGGGATACTGGAATCATAGGAAATATCGGGCAGATAATAAGTCAGGGGCAATTTTTGGGCGAAAGCCCCATGCAGCAAAAAACAAACACTAAACAGCAAAAAAGGACGCATAAATTGGGATTTAGTTGATGGGGTCTAAGATAGGAAAGTTTGTGAAAATGTCTCCCTAACACAGCGAACAGGCGCAAGCAATTTTCGGAAGTAGGCTAGAACCTGACAATACCATCATCCAATTGATGTACCATGTCTAAAAGGTTATGATTTTGGTAACGGTTTCCCCTTTTTTTACTTCAATTGTAAGGGTTTTGTTTTTGCCTACATGAGCACCTAAAGACTTAATTTCAACTTTGTAGGTTCCCGGAGTTAATAAAAACTTTCTAGGATTGTTTTTTTCGGATGTATAAGTTCTTGCGCCAGTAATGCGTTTACCAGAATTAACATCGAGGAAATTAACACCAGCATCAATAAGTTCACCACCAGTCGTTTTTACGCCAATCATGGCAATGCCAGTTTCAAAATTATGTATTATTGAGGTCGTTGCATTTGATTTTACTTCAATATCATCAATCTCAAAGTAGGTGTCATTACCTTTCATTACAAGCCCTTGAAATGTAACCTTATAATGTCCTGCTGGAACTTCCATGGTTTTTGAACGACCATAAGTTCTAACATTTGCGGCTACTTTCCCAGTATTGGAGTCAAGCATTTTCACCACAGTGTCCCAACCTTCATCATTATTGGTTGCGGTTACTTCGAGCGTGCCACCATCAAAGTTGATGTTTTCGTGCTTGATCTCGCCTTCTTTCATCTCCACGGTAATTGATGTTCCAGGTATGTCTGAGCCTTCAAGAGGTCTAATGCCAATATCGTATTTTCCGGGAGGCAAATACACCCAAGCCGAATCGCGATATGTTCTGGAACCATCAACAGGTTCATTGGTTCCGGCTTTAGTTGCTTTTACCCAAGCGTCAACAGGTTCTCCATTTTTGGTAGCATAAATGGAAAAATTACCTTCAGGTTTATCAACCGTTTGAGTTGTTGCTTCGGTAAGTCCCTGACCTAAACCACTAGCATCGGCCGCATCGTAGTACTTGCCGCCGCCAGCATTTGCAGCACATTTTAATTGCTCGGTTTCACCTTCTTTTAAACCAAATCCCACAATATGAAGTTTAAAATCGATGCCATCTGCTTTGGCTCTAGTGACCACATCGCAAATATTACCATCGCAAGATTCTATGCCATCCGTTATTAAAATAATCGTCGCCTTTGTCTTGCTGTCCCTTAGCGAATTGATTGCTAAAGTTGCTGAGCGCGCCAAAGGTGTTCGTCCTAACGGATTGATGCCATTAACCGCATTTTTTATTTTTTCTTTTGAATTATTGGTAATGTCAACCATAAATTCCACATCCTCACAGTCTCCTTTTGTTCTGTGCCCATAGGCTACTAAGCCTATATTCTGATTTTCTGGAAGATTGGTTACAGAGGTTGCTAGTACTTCTGAGGCAATTTCTTTTTTAGTTTTACCGTCTAATTGTCCCCACATGGAGCCACTTGCGTCGTAGATAAACAGGATTGGAGATGGAGTGTCTTGCTGCGCGAAAGTTTGTAAACATAAACCTAACGTACAACATAATGTGATTAATAGCTTCATGATGTTATGGTGTTTTAGAACATCCTCAAAATAGCACTTTTTAGCAAGGGCTCATGGCCATCAGCCATTTCTATGCTCTAAACTTACTCAAAAAGCTATTTTTTCACCAATCATTCAATGAATGGATGGGCTTGTCAAGATGCTTATTTGATATTTGGAAAGCGAAAAGTCAGATCAGAAGGGCCACAACTGCGCCTGTCCCGATTTTACTTCGGGAATGGAGCCATTGCGCCCATAAAGCTCAATATTCCAAAACCCAGCGAACTACAAGCCACCTACCGCAACAACGCCACATCTCCCTTCACCACTTCTACTCTACCATCGACCATTTCCATTTCGACATAGTAGACAAAAACTGCCGAGTTCATGGGGCGTCCTTGGAAGTTGCCATCCCAACCGTAATTGGGATCATTGGGTTGGAATGCTTCGCGGGCATGTACCATATTGCCCCAGCGGTCAAAGATTTTGAAGCTTTTGATCTCCTTTACTTCCTTTCCGGCATAGAGCACGAATCGGTCATTCTGACCGTCACCATTGGGTGAAAAGGCGGTGGGGAAGAAATAGACATCCGGCTTTTCAACGTAGACAATCACATAATCAACAGCAGTACAGCCGTTGGCATCGGTGACTTCTACGTAATAGGTTGTTTGGATCGAAGGATTTACATATTGAATGGCATTGCCGGGATTGGCTATAGAATCGGTAGACCACCATTTATAACTTGCACTATCGCGGTTGACCAGCGCTTCCAGGCGAATACTATCACCTACGGTGACCGTGACATCAGCACCCAGATCTACGACAAGCTCCTCGGCCGCGGGCAAATCTACGGTTTCCAGCCAGTCGCAACCTTGGCTGTCGACCACCAATAACTCATAGGATCCCGGTTCCAGGTCGGTATACACTATTTGATCCGAAAGCTCATTGCCATTAAAAGCATATTGAAATCCCGGCGTACCGCCGATCACCGAGTCGATGGTGAAGGAGGCAAAAAGGTCCCCTTCACAAGGCGGAGGTAGGATATTTAAAGCCAAACCGGTAATGGGTGCCGCCAATTCCATCACCTCCACACTATCCATTGCCGAACAACCGCTGAGGGTATCCAAGATATTCAATACATAAACGCCGACACTTCCCGCCTCGGCAATTAGAGCATCCTGCCCGCTGATGAGCACCCCATTAGGAGACAGCCACTGGTAAACATAATTGTTGCCTTGTGAAGAAGCGCTGCCATCCAAAGTACTAGTGGGTTGATCACAATCTAATAAGTTGGGCTCTAAAATGGAGACCAGAGGAAGGTCCTGATCACTACCAACCGGAATATCTTCCCGTTGGCTACAGCCATTCAGCAAATCCTGGATTACCAAGGTATAGGTACCCGGTGCTGTAACCGTTAGCTGCAAAGCATCCTCTAGCAAGACCAGACCATCTTCGTCCAACCACTGTATCAAATAATTTGGCCCCTGATCCGAGCCGGAGGCATCAATAATTACGGCTCCCGATTCACAGGTGATGTCTGCAGGGGCGTTATAAATAATCTGAGGAAAGTCAGCATTGGCCTCCAGGCTGAAGTCCAGGGTATCGGCACAACCATTTTGGGCATCTGTAACGACCAATCGGTAATCACCGGCTTCGTCAGAGAAGACCAGCGAGTCTGTTAAATTTGGGAACAAATTTCCACTACCCAGCACCTGCCATTCATAGTTCAAGCTCTGGCCACTTCCCGGTGTAGAGAGTGAGGCGTCCAGCATCAGGGTATCCAGTTCGCAGGTCAACAAGAGCGTATCCAAACCAGCAATGATAGCTGTAGGTGTTTGTACATCACCACCAACAAAAACGCTGTCGGGGAAAGAACTACAGCTATTCACCGGATCGATCACGGTCAGGTAATACCAGGCTGGTAGGTTCACGATTGGATTGGCAATGGTATTGTCACCAACAATATTTCCGTCAATTGTCGTCCAAACGTAATCAACGGCTCCATTTACTGAAAATCCAGCCCCTTGCAAAGCCACTTCCGGCTGGGCACAACTCAAAACGGTATCTGGGCCAGCTTCAGCTTCCGGGGTATTGATATCCTGTAAGATGATGACACTATCTACATTTATACAAAAATTAAGGGTGTCGGTTGCCGTCAGGAAAAAGGTATCAGGGAAATAAATCGTCGGGTTCAAAAGCTCCATTTGCCCAATGGGAGTGCCATTAGCTGAACTCCACTCAAATATTGTATTTGCCCCCACACTACCGTTGAGCATCAGACTATCTAAAGAACACAATAGCGTAGCCGGATCTCCAGCCTCGACCATGGGCAATAGAGTATCTGTAGTTACTGTAACGGTTCGACTACTGGTACACCCCGTTGCATCCTCCGTCAAGGAAAAGCGGTAATTTCCAGGTGCAGTGGCATCAAAGGTTAAGGCATCGACACATTCTCCCGTTACTGGATCCCCATTGCCATCCAGCGGGCACCATTGCACCGTATATCCCAAGGGAGCTGGCGTATTTCCCGTAAGGGTGACTACCGTATCCCGGCAATTCAGTGTGCCAACGGCAATCGAATCAATTGGCGGCAATACTTCTGCCTGTATCACTTGTACGCTTGAGGTGCCGGTGCAGCCGTTATTATTATTAGTGACCTGCAAGGTGTAAGTGCCCGCACAACTAACTACTGGCGTTAAGGTAGTAACCCCTTGAATACACCCGGTTGGATTGGTGGTCGTCCACGAATAGGAAACCATATTGCCCACCATGGAGCCGCTACCATCCAACACCACCAATGGATTGGTGCACGTTAGATTCATATCTGCTCCGGCATTAGCCAAAGGCGCAATTGTATCATAAGTTACAATCGTGGTATCAAAGGCCATACAACCGGTAAAATTATCAGTGACCTGTATGATAAAGGTATCTGCCGCAGCAACGACCGCAATGGGTTCATTCTGCGGTTCGATAGGTATTCCGTTCAGACTGGTCCAGCTATACGTGTAATCGGGGTTGACCGGTTCACTACCCAAAACAGCCGTAGTATCACTACATGTTAAAACCTGATCGGGACCGGCGTTAGCATCTGGCGGGTCGGTTAGTGCAATCACCAAAACCGATAGTTCTGACGAAAATCCCAGGGTATCCGTTGCGGTCAACACATAGGTTCCCGGCTCTGTGACAGTAGGGGTCAAGCTATCTGCTCCTGAAGCGATAGCCCCATCGTTGGTATCCCAACTAACCTCACACCCTGTACACTCATCACAAAATGCAGCTTCCAGCATCACCGAGTTGACACTACAAGTTAGGGTATCCGGCACGGCAGCAGTGATACAGGGCGCACAAACCTGCTCTGTAACAACTGTCGAATTGGCATTCGAACAACCTGTGGTGGTATTGGTGACCGTCACTGAAAACGCCCCCAAGTTACTGATGGTGACAAAAGAAGTATCGGTCGTCACTACACCGTTTAAACCCGGGCCAGTCCATTGATACTGATAGGAGGCACTAGCCGGAGAAGGGAAAATAGCCAAATCAAAGGTATCCTGCAAACAGGGGAAGAGGGTATTGCCAAAATTGAGGGTCGGCGGTGTGGTGTCCAACCGAATTTGAACAAAATCTGTGGCCTGACATTGGGTAACCGTATCCATCACTTCCAGTGCATAAGTCCCTGGCACGGTAATGGTATCGATGAGCAGATCAAAACCAATGGTATCATCCTGACTAAGATTGGTCCAAAAATAAACAATATTGGCGCCTGTGGAAGACCCCGTTCCGTCAAGGGTGATTTGAGACTGTAAACAGTTAATTTGGGCAGTGAGTCCAGCTTCGGCAACGGGCACTTCATCATTGGCGACCACTTCCACTTCCATAATATCAGCGGTCAGTGTTGCCGTATTGGTCAGCATCAAGGTGTAAATGCCTGGACAGATAACTTCAATAATCGGTTCATCACTGGGACCAATAATACAGGAAGGTTCCGGTCCGGTCCATGCATAGACAAACTGTGGCCCTTGTGGAGAATCGCTGGCATCAATCACGGCAATGGACTCCTCACAGGTAATGGTATCTACCGACACCAGAATGATATCGGGTCCACAATCCTCCGTGACGACTACCGTGGCGGTATCAGAGCAGGTTTGCGCCTGATTAAAAACGATGAGCGTATAGACACCCCGCTCGTGGACCACTGGCATCAATCCGCCCAGGGTAGTTGGTGCTCCGTCATATAACCATTCGTATATCCCTGAGGTCGAACCGGCACCATTTAAAGTAGCCGTACCCGTGGTACAGGAAATAGCTACGGTATCGGGAAGTACGGCCATCGGGGCATTGGCATTAAAAGCGACTTCTACCGAATCCTGCCCCTGGCAACCGGTATCCAGGTTGGTCACATTTAAATAGTAGGTGCCCACACAGCCGACCTCGGCAAAGATGGAGTCTGTCACGCCTAGCAAGCAAGGGCCAGTCCATTTAATGGATAGATTCAGAGTAGTATCCGATTGGGTACCATTCAGCCATACGGAGGTCTGCGCACAATCGATGATCCGATCCGGTCCGGCATTCGTCAACGGTGGATCGAAGAACTCTTGTACATCAACAAAATCAGTATCCCGACAGCCATTAATGGTATTGAGGACTTCAAAAATATAAATACCACCAGAATCTACCGAAATCACGGGTTCATTGGTGGCAGAAATAATATTTCCGGTGACGGTCGTCCACGAATAGGTGTATTCAAACCCTTGAGAAGTATTTTCCCCTCCCAACTCGGTGATGCTTACATTACAATCTAGCACCTGACCTGCTCCTGTATCGGCAATTGGATGAATGGTATCTGCTTCTACCTCAATTTGGATGGTATCCATGCAAAAGCTAAATTGATTGGTCACCACCAATTCGTACACTCCACTTGTATTGATCGTCAACAACGATGTGGTGGCACCGCTGACAATGCCCGGTCCTGTCCACTGAAAATCCAGACTATCGATGGGTGTTGAATTGGAAGCATCTAAAACAATTTCAGGTGTTTCGCAAGTGATAATCCCCGGTGCTTCTATAGTCGCATCTGGCAATTGGGTATTCAGCAACACCTCCACACTATCTATTGCCTGGCAACCGGTCATCGTATCGGTTACCGCCAAATAATACCATCCTGCACAAGAGACTTCAATATCTAATCTACTTGCATCTGTGTCTATGCAAGGCCCAGTCCACTGATAAACATAAGCAGCACCAACCGAAGACCCCGCTCCAAATAAGGTGTCCTGCGCCACTGCACAACTGATGGTAAACCCATTATTGGCTTCCGCGAGGGGGATGGTCTGATCAATGGTCACCTCTTGAAAAACGGTATCCACACATTGGGTCAAAGTATCTTTGACAATCAATTGATACCTGCCAGGCGCATCGATCTCTATTTCAAAACCTATTGTATCTGAGACAATGTTTCCGTTTTCTGTCGACCAGCAATGGAGTACATTTGTACCGGTTGTAGATCCCGCTGCACTCAAAGTCAACAACGGGTTTTGACAAGTCAATTGTGTATCTCCGGCAATCATCGCCTGCATCACATTGACACTATCTACCACACTTACCACAACAGAATCCCGACAGCCACTGTAGTCATTTACCACTACCAATTCGTAATCACCAGGTGCATTGATTAAAGGGGTAAGGGTATTCCCGTCTGCCTGAATATTGGCCCCATCATACAAATTCCAATAAAAACCGGCGGTTGGCCCAATGGTTGTTGCTGAAGCATCAATGGCTAGGGAAGTTACCGCACAATTCAGCGTATCCGGCATGGCAATGATAGGCTGCGGCCGAATGGTGTCCAAGCCTACTTCCACAAAGGCCGTGTCCCGGCAGCCGGTAATGCCGTCAGTAACCACAAGCTGATAAGTACCTTCTAAATCAACGGTAGGGTTTAAGGTTGCCGCATCAGTTGGGATCGCTCCCCCCGTTGACATCCATTGGTAAACAAACTCTGGTCCAGCGGAAGATCCCAATCCATTTAGCTGAATGCTTGGGAAGCGGCAGGTCAGCAAGGTATCTAGCCCTGCATCGGCTATAGGGGCAATTGAATCGATAGCTATTGAAACGGTATCTCTGGCCGTACATCCATTATTGGTATTGGTTACCAACAATTCATAATCGCCTGCGCCATTTACGTCAATTTCGAATTGATCGGTAGGGGTGAGTATATTTCCCGTAAGGGTGCTCCATTGGTAAATAAACGCCAAACCGGTAGACGTTGGGGCACCGCCTAATGTCAATTCGGTGACCTCACAGGTGAGTAAGCTATCGGTGCCAGCAAAGGCAATGGGATCGATCGTGTTTTCAAAAACGATAACGGTATCGCGGTGCGTACAGGTGACCCCATCTTGAATGGCTGCCACTTCCAGAATGATGGTGTCCCCCGTTGTCACGAATAAGGTATCCGTATTCCCTAAAGGATTCTCCTCCAGGTTATACCACTGGAAAGTCACCTGTCCTGCTGGTTGTGAGGATGAACCATCGAGGGTAATGCCATTATTAAAACAATCAATGGTATCCGGTGCGGCAATGGATGCGGTCACGGTTAATATCTCCAAATTCAGGGTCACCACACTATCGCACCCTAGACTGGAAGTGAGGGTTACTTCATAATTCCCTGCCTGACTAAAAGTGCTATCTCCCACCATAAAAGTTGCTCCGTCACAGATAGTGGTATCAATCGTTTCGAATAAGATCGGCAGCACCGTCAAATCCAGGTTGATAATACTATCACATCCTAAATCGACCGTAGACAGCGTGTCGGCATAAACTCCGGTTGCAAAGTAAGTACTAGTGCCGATTTGCACCGAGTCTCCTTCACAAATACTTTCCACCCGGTTGATCACCGGAATAGGTTCTACAATCAGCGACACATTCACCAGACTATCACAACCGGCGTAGCTATCGAGCACGATGGCATAATTTCCAGTTTCAGTCAGGGCACTATCTCCCACCATGAGGGTATCCCCCTCACAAATCCGATCGACCAGGTCTACCGGTGGCGGCGGCGCTACAATGGTTACCAGCAAACAACTATCGGTCACCTCTCCACAGAATACGGGTACGAAGCTATTTAGGTTATTGCGTAAGCTATCGATGGTAAGCATATCATCGGGTTCAGGCAAACTATCGACCTCTTCCATTTTATAGGAAATGCCGCAAATTTCGTAAGTGCCCGGGGCGTACCCCGTGAGGTCAATCGTACTGTCGAGGGAAATAATCACCCCGTTTTCTCCAATCAAATATTGGTAATCATACTCCGCCGTATCTGCGGGTTGGCCGGTAAACTGGGGCTCTAAGTCCATAATCAGGCTGGAATCCCCTTCACAGGCCAATAGATCTGGATCCGCCAAATTTCCTGCTTTCGCAAAACAACAATCGATGCCCCGGCTATCGCAGAAGATCAGGCGAACAAAGAGAAATGCCCCTTCATAATTGGAGGGATTGTTGGTGACGGTAAACTGCCAGGTGCCATTGGCCGGACCGGTATTAAAATCTTCGAAACACCCATTATACGGGTGATAAGTGCCGGTGTACTGCCCACCGTTGTTAAAATTATTCGGTTGATCATTGTCCCACTGCGGCAGGTAGCCAGGAAAAGGCTCGGGGGTATCCCCGCATGGGATAAAGGAGATCTTCCACTTGGCAAAAAAGGTAAAGGCAATGGGATCGTCGGTATTGGGACCAATCAAATCAATGGTTTGTCCTCCCGGAGAGGTTAAAGAAAGTTCCAGATTTTCAGAAAAGGAGTGTAAAAAGTGTAGTTCTACCCCACAAAGCCCTTGATCAGTCGCGGCCATATTGTCATTGACCAAATCACTGATTTCTATATCAAAAGTGGTTGTACTATTGAAGTCGATAAATACCGTATCCTGCAAGCCGCAATTTTGGGAAAATGCAAAAAAGGGCAGCAGGAGAATGTGCCACAGGAGTAAAATTCGCCTCATAAAACGCTCAGTTCTCGGGATGTAGATTTTCAGATGACAGATAATGCTCATAATTATTGCATTGCTCAATCATCCATCTGCTTAATAACAAGATGCTACTACAACGGTTTTTGCTGTCTTAATGATATCTCATTAACAAAATAAAAAAATAAAACAACAGAGGCAACTTCCGATTAAGAAGTTGCCTCTGCAAACAATTTGGATGCAGCCTTTTTATCGCATCAGCGATACGTCTCCTTTAAAGATGACCACTTCACCGTCATTGAATTCAATTTCAGCATAATAAACATATACGCCTGAATTCATTGGTTGTCCCCGATGAGTACCATCCCACCCATGGGTAGGATCATTTGGTGGAAATCCATAAAGTTCCATCAAACTTTCTCCCCAACGATTAAATACCAGGAAGGACTTGATCTCCACCACCTGGCTACCACCGTGGATGTAGAAAACATCATTGATACCATCCTCATTGGGAGAGAATCCAGATGGAATATACACCGGACGCGGTTTGCGCACAAAGACCATCAAATCATCGCTATCAGAGCAGCCATTCTCGTCAATAATGGTTACCGTATAATTCGTAGTTGCCAATGGAGCCACCCAAACGGCATTACTATTGACAACCTGAATAGAATCGGGTTCCCAAATAATCGTATCCAGTACGATGCCAGGATTAAAGATAGCCTCCAGTCTTAAACTGTCTCCGTAATTGATAGAACCTTCGGCTTCCAAATTGGTCACCAAAGTCACCACCAGTTCGTCAGGTTCATTCAGGTCAATACTCAACTCTGAGAAGCAACCATTTTGATCGCGAATCACCAACGTGTAGGTGTCAGGAGGGAGGAAGGCATATTGTGTCTGGCTGCTGAAATCCGCACCATTCAGTGAAAATTCATAAGGCCCTACCCCACCGTTGACATTCTCAATGGTAATCGCGCCGTCGTTGGCTTGGAAACAACTGATCCCACTGATGGATACATCAGCGGAAGGTACTTCGGTATTGACGTCAACCACTACCTCATCTGTGGCGGTACAACCCAATTCATTGGTCACTGTAAAGATATAAGTGCCTCCTTGACTGACATCAATAAACTGGCTATTGGGATTGCTAATGATCACCTCTGGATCGTTAGAGGTCCAGTTGTAGGTAATGCCTGGGCCCGTACTAGAGTTTTGACCTCCAATCGTAACCATGCCCATATTACAAGTCAATACTTGTGGATCCCCGGCATCAGCCGTAGGTACCGCCACCAATTCAACGGTAACAGTCGTTTCATCATCTACACAGGGCTCATCGGCATCAAGTCTATACGTAAAGGTATACACCCCTGCGGCCTGCCCTGTAGTATTAAACGTGCCGGCTGCAGCATTAAATGCGCCACCGAAGGATGGAACGCTTGACGTTTCTACCCATTGCCCACCAGGATCAGCGCCGGTGATCAAATCAGCCAGTGTGACTACTTCTACTGCGTCGGAACAGAATTCCAGCGGATCAAGGGCCTGACCGGCATCTACCGGTTGGCTCACCGTAATGTCCCAACTGGCATTTCCAGGATAGATACAATCTGGCAAACTATTGTCCATTATGGAATCTACAGTGATGGTTAAGGACTGATTCAAAGGCCCTAAATCCAGGGATTCTCCATCAACAACCACAATAGATGCACTGGCTCCATCACTCAAGGTATAGCTCACGGTAAATGGTCCGGTGGAACTTCCTGTGAAGTCGAAGCTTACAGATGCAGATTCACCGGCACAAATGGCATCGGTCCCCGTAAGGGCAACCGTCAGTGGCTGACAATCCTGAGCGATACAACTCGCCGTATTTTCGCTATTGCCACAAGGCCCATTTCCCACCGCCGTAACCGTTATCTCAACGACTTCACCCGGCGTCAGGTCAATAATGGAATAAGTTAGTCCATCCAAGGTGCCCGCGGGTCCATCAACAATGTAATCGACGGCACCAGGAACTGCATCCCAACCAAACAAGACAGATGTACTGGTGGTCTCCACACAAGAAATAATGGGTGGTGCCAGTGGCGCTTCTACCTCAACGGTTTGGGTAAATTCACTAGATGTACAGCCATTATCGGTGACTTGCACACTGATCGTTTTAGTACCGGCAGTACTCCAGGTAATTTGGTGTGGCCCAACACCCGTGCCGGGAACCGCAATTCCCCCATCAAAATCCCATATGTAAGTAGCATTGGCAGAAGCCGTTGTATTTACCTCAATGGTACCTTCTTCAGCGATACAAAGCGGTGAGTCGGCGACAAAGGTGATGGTCGGCACCGGATTGACCATGATGTTAAAACTCGTATCGTACATACAAACCCCTTCGGTGTAGACCAGCTGCACGGTGATGGTTCCCGGAGTAACCGTTGAAGGATCAAAGTTTCCGGTATTGGGGTCTGCAATGCCTTGCCCCAGCCATTGTAGGGTTCCTCCTCCCACTCCACCTTGTGGATTAGCCGTTAAGGTTACCACTTGATCATCGGCACACAATTCAATCGGTGCGGCTACATTCAGAGTCACCGGTTCACAATCTGAGGCGATACACGTCAGCGTTGCCGAGCTATTGCCACATGGATTATCCGTTTCCGCAATGACTGTAATGGTCACCCCTGTTCCCGGAATCAAGTCTATAATCTCGTAAGTATTGCCTGTTCGCGTTCCAGCAGATCCCGTGATCTGATAGCCGGTGGCCCCCGGAACATCTTCCCAGGTAAAGGTCACCGAAGTATTTGTGGATTCACAAGAGATGATGGGCGCCGGAAGAGAGTCAAAAACCTCCACAGTTTGGGTAACCTCTTCTGACACACAACCATTCTCAGTGACGGTTAGACTGATGTTTTTGGTGCCAGCCGTTGGCCAGCTGATGCTATAGGGGCCCTGATTCATCCCTGAAACAATGGTGCCTCCGTCAAAATTCCAGTCGTAAGTTGCACCTCCTCCGGTATTCCCGGTAAAAGTAATGGCGCTAGTGCCTTCTACACAAACCGGTGAGGTGGCTGTAAAACCGGCTTCCGGTTGTTCAAAGACCGTAATCATTTGTGAACTGTTGTAAGTACAGTTGCCTTCGGTATAGGTATAGTTGATGGTAAACGTACCCGCTCCCGACACCTGTGGATCGAAGGTTCCACCAACCATATCGACCACACCGGTACCACTCCAAGATTCGGTTCCGCCACCGGCACCACCGGTCACGGTAGCTTGAAGATCGACTTGTTCTGTAAAGTCATACAAACAAATATCCGAAACCGGCATCAGGGTAATCATGACATCAGGACAATCTTCTGCTACGCAGGTTTGCTGTGCAGAACTATTGCCACACGGCCCACTGCTTACGGCTACAACCTCAATCGTCACTGATTCCTGCGGCGTCAATCCGGTCACGGTAAAAGAGTTGCCGTTTTGCGTGCCAGACTGTGGTCCAATAACACTGACGGTATAACTATCCGCACCCGGTACGTCTTCCCAGGTGAAGGTGATTTCAGAAATTGAGGTATTACAGTTGATGACCGGGGCAGGCAGTGGTGTTTCGACCGTCACCGTTTGACTCACGGTTTCAGAGACACATCCATTTTCCGTAACAGTCAAGGTAATCGTCTTAGTGCCTCCCGTTGCCCAACTTACGGTATGTGGTCCGGCGCCTGTTCCAGGGTCAGCTGTACCGCCATTAAAGGTCCAGGCAAAAGTAGCATCATTAGCATCTGCCCCGCCAGTATAAGTAACGGTTGTTGAATCATTGATACAAACAACGGTTGGATCAATCGTAAAATCGGCAGAGGGCGTATCAAAGATGGTAATCTCCATCGTCTCTGAAGCAGAGCAAGGTCCCTCGGTGTAAGTGGCCGTAATGGTATGGGTACCTACACCCGCCACATTGGGGTCAAAGACTCCATTATTTCCATCTGTCACGCCCAAGCCAGACCATACCAGCGTTCCGTTTCCATCACCACCGGTAATCGCCACTTCCAGATCTTCGGTGGGGTTGCTCCCCGTAAAACAAATATCGGGCACAGGCGTGAAGTTGAAGGAGAAAGTCGGACAAGGCAAAGCCTCACAGGTCATTTGGGTCGTTGCATCCGGACAAGTATTCCCCGAAAGGGCAACCAGTTCAATCGTTACTGATTCACCCGGTTGTAATCCGGTCACTTCATAGGAAAAGCCATTTAGCGTACCTGTAGGTCCCGTCAATACATTCACATCATACCCCGCGGCACCGGGTACATTAGTCCAATTGAAAATCACGGATGTGGTGGTTGCTGTTCCACAAGTTACCGTTGGCACAGGCACATTTGCATCCACCTGAACGGTTTGGGTCACCTCCTCAGAGATACAACCATTTTCTTCAACTACCAGCGTAATATCGTAGGATCCTGGTGCCGGGAAACTCACAGAGTGAGGTCCTGCTCCAATACCGGGAGTAGCTGTTCCTCCATCAAAATTCCACGTATAGATTGCGCCAGTTGACGCAGATCCAGTATAGGTCACTACCGACTGATCCGTCTCGCAAATGGGGGTTGAGGCGGTAAAATCTGCAGTTGGTGTTGAGTTAATAATCACATAGGTTGAATCAGTATACACACAATCTCCATTGGTCAAAGTTACCGTTACCAGATTGGTATCCATCGGTGCCATGCCGGGTTCAAAAATCCCTTGCAAGCTATCAGTTATGCAACTTCCAAACCAAATCAATTCGCTATTGGGATCCAACCCGGTAATTTCGGCTTCCAAGTCTATGAACGGAGGAAGCTCGCCATCACACAATGGTTCAATATCCGTAATAACTACCGCACCAGGAGGGCAGTCTTGCGATGTACAAGTAAAGGTTGTAGACGCATCGCCACAAACGCCACCTCCATTGGCAATTACGGTGATCGTAACATCTTCACCGGGGCTTAGCCCGGTTACCGTATAGCTATTGCCATTCTGCGTTCCGGTATGTGGTGGGGCCGGCGTAATGGTATATCCGGTAGCACCTGGAACATCATCCCACAGAAACTCCACGGAGTTGGGGGTAATAGCGCCACAGCTTACAGTGGGGGCTTCCAATGGGTCATCAACGGTAATCGTGATTGAGGTAGTGCTTTCGCAACTATCAAAATCACGAACTGTCACGGTATAAGTCGTGGTTTGCGTCGGTGAGACAGTGACTTGCGCCACGTTGGGCAACCCATTGTCCCACGTGTAGGATATTCCCCCTGATGCCGTCAAAGTCACCATATCTCCCGCACAAATTTCTGTGGGGCTGGCGACAATCTGAGCATTAGGTGGTGGGAATACATTGAAAGAGACCTCAATCACACTCGTACAACCTGTACTTTGATCAATACCGGTGACGAAATAAGTATAATTGCCCGCAGGCAGCTCAAAAATCCTTGGATTGGCCTGAATACCATCATCCCAAAAATAACTATCTGCCCCCAAGAGGGAAATGACAAATGGCGTATTGGCACAACGCTCGTTGGGAATGTCTGCGGACAGAATCGGCGGATCATTGACAATCACATCTATTTGATCGGTATTACTACAACCACCGGGAGCATTTACGGTCACCTGATAGGTGGTTGACTGATTGATTGGCACGATTACCGTAGACCCGTTACCCACCGGAACACCACCGGGGACGGTAACCCAACTATAACTTACATTGGGCTGATTGGAGGTGGCAAATAGAGTTATGTTCTCACCTGGACAAGCCGAGGGTGGATCAGCAAATGCCGACACGGTAAGGTCAATATTGTTAACGGTGATAGAGACCGGTTGTGAATCGCAACCATCTACGCTCACGACCAAGGTGTAGGTACCTGGAGCCGTAGCATTTGCCGGGTTTTGTGAAAAATCTACAAAGCCCATGGGCCCTGTCCAGTTGTAGGTAATCAAACCTCCAACGGCCGTCGTTCCACCGCTAAGTGGAAAAGGTTGTCCAGGACAAACATCAGCTACGGGGTTGATAAAAGCATCCGGTGCCGTTCCTTCCGGAACCACAATTGGGGTAGTAGAAGCTGTACAGTTGGTAAGGACATTAACAGCTACTATGGTATAGGTTCCCGCAGGAAGATCAGGAATGGTAATCTGTCCGGAAGCCGCCGGATAGGTAGCAATGATATTACCCCCTAAGTCAAATATGGTATAATCATAGGTATTGCCAAATTCTCCTTCCAGGATCAAGGATCCATCCGTAGCACCGGGGCAGGAAGTGGGGTTGGCAATTTCGATAATCGGCAAGTCATCACAACAAATGGCGGAAGCCAGCAGTGGGAAGTTAGTCCCCGAGTTACAGCCCGTATTACCCCAGGAACCGGAGTCACCATCCGTATAAACGGTGGCTACGATCCCCAAGTCAGCCCCGGTTGTATTGGGAGGACAAGTAGCTACATTAATGGTCCAACAAAAGGTGACGGGTGGAGCAGAGCCCCCAATATCGGAACAACCATTTCCACCATCGCCCCAGTTGTTTCCGGGGTTGCCGTCCAAGGGGCCTCCCGAGTTTGAGTCATAGGCGAACCCCGGGCCAAAAGTCAGCCCGGTATTGGTACTGGTCCAGGATTCATACCATCCCCATTGACCTGCCCCATCACAGGATGGTGGAGGTATGGGTACCAACGTATTATAATCCCATCCCGGCCCGAAGTCGACCACCAGTGAGTGCATCCATTCTATGGTTCCCGTGACCTGCCACTGATAAATGGTATAACAGAAAGTCACGGCTTGGCCAGAAGAATAAGTACCATTCACCGGCGGCGGCGAAAAGGTCATATTGCTGTTTACCAAACACGGATCACAAGAGTTGGAACTACCAATGGTCATGGTAAAAGAGCCCACGTCATTCACACTTCCTCCGGAAACCATAACATAGTAGGTTACCCCCGCCTCCACGTTGGCGGTCATAAAAACGGAGCCGCCGGAGCCGCTCGCACAGTCTACTCCTCCCAGGAAGGCACAGTTATCCCCTTGAAATAAGATGACGTTTGGCGAAGTCATCCCATTGACAGAAATACTCAACAAACTGGAAACAGCGGTAAAAGTATACCAAACCTCAGCTGCTGGCGCCGAATTCTGGCTTCCATCACCACAAGTAAATTGTGGATACGGAGATACCGGAGTAGCGTTCACTGTCGTTCCCGTTACCGTTGTATTTGCGGTAGAAGTATTCGGACAGTTGGGTGGCTGGTTTAGCGTGATCGAAGTTGCGTTTGCACAATCGTCGTTGGGCGGTTGTGCCCAGACAAAATTTGTTATTAACAAAAAGAGCAAGAGGGTAAAAGTTGCTTTCATTTACCTCGTTTTTGATGAAAAAATGTTTTTCTTATCCATTCGCACTAAGCGAACTACATTGAAAGGAAAGGTGTGGGAAGATGATATAGGGCTACCCAGTAAAGGTGATTAGGTGATGGTGAATGACGATCAGCAATTTAAAAGCTGATCGCCATTCCTGATCTATGCCTGGAAATTCCCGTAAGGGACCTCCAAACAATGATTACCTTTTCCTTCAAAGTTTCATTGTCAGGAGAGACTATCTGTCCTTTTTTGATAATCTCATAAAAAACCTAAAGGGCAACCAAATTTTATTCTGATTTTTCCACTCCAGGTAGCACCGTTTTCCTAAATTTCTAAAATCGGTGCAATTTACAATTTTTTCATCACAAGAAAGCAAGCAATTATTCAATGATCAACTTTTGGGTAATAAACCGATTGTTCGATCCAATTTGAATATAGTAGATACCAGCGGCAAGCGCAGAAAAGTCATACTGCTTGCGCAGCTCTCCACCATTGAAATTCAGTGTCTCTTGGTACAAGTGCTGTCCCCGTACATTCCACATCCTAACTTCGAGTTCGGGAAGGCCTGCACCTTGAATCCAAAGTGTGAATTGACCGGTATTGGGATTTGGAAAAACCTGCATATCGGTATTGTGCCCCAAATCATCCAGGCCATCTATAATGATCATGACCGTTTGAGTCAGGGTATCGGTGCCACATTCATTACTCACTACCAGGCTGACCTCATAATCGCCACTCAAGGTATATTCATGAGCAATCTCCGCACCTTCTCCTTCAGTACCATCTCCAAAATCCCAGATATAGTTTGCGGCATTTTCGCTGCCTAGGGCATTAAAAGTAATTACCGGCCCCGAGCTTAGCGTAAAGTCGAAAGCTGCTATTGGATCTCCAATTATCGTAATAAAATCCTCCAAACTAACCGTAGCGCCACCAAAGGCATTACTGGCCTGTAGACTGACTTCATAGCTTCCCGGAGCATTGTAGACAACCGTTGGATTTTGTTCCGTCGAAGTAGCCGGATCGCCACCGGGGAAGGTCCACAACCATTCGGTAGGCGTGCCATCCATTGATTCATCGGTAAACTGTACCGTCAGTGGTAGACACCCTACTGTTGTATCTGCTGAAAAAGCAGGAAATGGTGCCATTCCTGAAATAATGACTTCTTGCGTAATCGTATCATTGCCACAGGCGTTGGTGGCAATCAACTGTACCTGATAAGTGCCGGCCTCCGCAAATGTGTAAACCGGATCCGGATCCGTAGATTCGACGCCAGCACCAAAATCCCATTGGTAGGTATCTGCATGAGTAGAGTTATTCGTAAAAGTGACCGTCAATTCATTTGTTGTGAAACTATAGTCTGCCGTAGGAAGTCCATCCACTATCACCAATTCCACCTCCGTTAACCCTGCACTGCCCGCCGGGTTAAACGCCACCAAGGAGACATTGTAAATTCCAGGGGTATTGTAAACGACTACCGGATTGACTAAATTAGAGATCTCCGGCATTCCTCCGGGGAAGGTCCAGATCAAGCTATCCGCATTTTCGGAAAGACTTTGGAAGGACACTGTAAGTGGCGCGCATCCGGTATTGCCAGTCGCTTCAAAATTGACAACAGGCAGCGTACTATCAATGGTTACGGTACCGGTCACGGAGGTGCTGCCACATTCATTGGTAGCAGTCAAAGTGACGGTGTAGGTCCCATTTTCACTATACTCGTGTATTGGATTTTCGGCGGTAGACGTTGAGTCATCTCCAAAATCCCAGACATAGGAATCTGCCCCTTCAGAAACATTAAAAAATTGCACATTAAACCCATTGACCTGCGAATTAAATGCCGCATCAGGCACCGTACCGGTCGTGATATAATTATCAAAAGAAATCGTATCTGCTCCAGCGGCATTGGCCACGATCAATTGTACATCAAATTGCCCTACTGTATTATAGGTGATTTCCGGGTTGGCCAAATTTGAGGTAGCAGGATTCCCGCCGGGAAAAGTCCAAACGTAGGTCAAGCCCTCTCCTACCGGGCTCGCCGCAAAATTAGCGGTAAAGGGGACACATCCCAGATCGGTATCAACGGTAAGGCCGACTGTTGGCGGTGTAAGAATAGTGATTTCCAGCTCGGAGGTATCGCTACCACATTCATTACTCGCGATTAGCCGGACCACATAGGTGCCATCCCCTTCGTAATCGTGTACTGGATTTTCCTCCATACTGCCGGTACCATCGCCAAAGTTCCACTCGTAATTGACGGCATCATTACTTGCATTGAAGAAGGCCACTTCTGTAGTACCAAGTGAGTTATCAGCAGTGAAAGCGGCTGTAGGTAAGGGTTGCACCTCGATTAATTCGGTCAACATCAAGGTATCGGAACCTGCCGGATTGCGCACGATCAAGCTGACATCGTAAAGTCCAGGGGCATTGTAGGTCACCTCGGGATTAGCCAGTGTAGATGAGCTAGGTGTTCCACCGGGAAAACTCCAGATATAGTTAAGTTCCGGACCGGAGGGAGAAGCCATAAATTGAACCGTCACCGGCGCACAATTACTGGTTTGCTCAAAAGTGATATTTGCTTCTGGCAGGGTATAAATATTAATCTCTTGGGTACTGGTATCACGACCACACTCATTGCTGGCAACCAGCTGAACCGTATAAGTCCCCGCTCCACCAAAATCATGCGTTGGGGCCGCTTCCATACTCGTCTCTCCATCCCCAAAATCCCATTCATAAGTATCGGCATCAATGCTGTTGTTGGTTGTAGTAACGACCGTGGAGGCCACCGCATTATCGAGATCAAAACCAGCCGTGGGTAAGCCAAACACTTCGATAAATTCGGTAATCTCAATTGTATCTGATCCTGCCATATTGGTCACAATCAGCTGTACATCGTACAAATCAGGATCACTGTAAACCACCGTTGGGTTGGCATCGGTAGAAGTAGCGGGGCTTCCGCCGAAGAACGTCCAGGCATAAGTCAGATCATCACCGGTAGGACTAGCCATATATTGAACCGTCAATGGGGCACAGCCACTGGTCACATCCGCACTGATTTCCGCAAGGGGAGGCGCCAATATAGTGACCACTTGGGTAAAGGTATCCGTACCACATGTGTTGGCCACAATCAATTCTACCGTATAGGTGCCTTCTTCCTCGTAAATATGTGTAGGATTGGCGGCCACACTGGTGTTGCCATCGCCAAAATTCCAACTATAACTATCCGCTGCGGAGCTGTTATTGGTCAGATCAATGGACATGGCCCCTAATACATTATTCAGATCAAAGGCTGCTACGGGCAAGGCCCCCACACTAATGTGGTCCGTGAGTAGCACAGTATCACTCCCTGCATCATTGGTCACGGTCAATGCTACATCATAACTACCAAAAGTACTATAAGTTATACTCGGATTGGCCGCTTCAGAAGTGGCCGGAGTCCCTCCCGGGAAAACCCAGCTATAGGTCAAGCCAGGACCAACCGGTGCTGCGGCAAAATCAACAACCAGGGGCATACAACCATCCGTAGCCTGAGTAGTAATTTCTGCAACCGGAGGGGTTAAAATCGTTACCGTTTGGGCGAAGGTATCCTGCCCACAAGCATTGGTCACAATGAGTTGTACCTCATAAGTACCGTCCTCTTCATAGGTATAAGATGGTGCAACAGCTGAACTGGTATGGCCATCGCCAAAATCCCAGGCATAGCTTAGGCTATTGCTGCTGTTATTTACCAGATCAATATCCAACGAACCTAATTGGTTATTGATATTAAAATCAGCATTGGGAAGACTGCCCACACTGATGTACTCCGGCAAGTCCAGCGTGGTTTCACTGAGGCCATTGCTCAATACTAACGTAACATCAAACAGCCCCGGAGTTGAGTAGGTAACTACTGGGTTTTGCTCCGTAGAAGTAGCGGGTGTTCCTCCCGGAAAAGTCCAGTTCCAGGAGGTAATATCTCCTTCCGATAAATCCGTAAATTCAACAACCAAACCAGGACATCCCTCAGTAGACGTTGCTTCGATGTCAGCCGTTAATGGGGATTCAATCGTTATTTCCTCTGTAATATTGGTTGTCCCACATTCATTGGTGGCGACGAGGGTTACAGAATAGGTGCCTTCCACAGCATAGGTGTGAGAAGGACTAAAATCCGTACTGCTATTCCCATCACCAAAATCCCAGTTATACGCAGTCGCATTTTCCGAAAGGTTATCAAAAAACACCTCATTGCCTGTATTGGTAGCCGCAAAATTGGCAATCGGGGGGCCTGAAATGGTAATGTAAGCTGGTTCTGTGACCACATTTGTTCCAACAGAATTGGTCACCGCCAAAGACACTTCATAAACGCCCGGATTTGGATAGGTAACGGTAGGATTTGGCAGGTCTGAAAAAGCAGGTACTGCACCAGGGAAATTCCATTGGTATTGGGATACCAAACCATCAGATTCATCAAAGAAACTCACCGTAAGCGGTGCACACCCCTGATTGACATCAGCAGAGAAGGCCGCCATCGGTGGTATCGGCGGCACACAAGAGCTACTGATCCGCACATTATCGATGTACATATTATTACCGTAGCCATTTTCATTTTCAATTTTGATGACCACGTTTTCATGGCCTATGAACTGATTTAAGCTCAGCGTGATACATTCGGCACCAAAGCCGCCACCGTAGCACCAATCACTAAACACAGCAGGTACAAAGGCCGACTGGGTTTCGGGCGCAGTAGCAAAACTACCATTGCCATTTTCTTGGCCGGTAAATAAAATAGTAGGAAAGGATACACCGCCATTGGTTGAGACCGAAACCGTCAATTTATCGTGTAAACTCGAGCTATATCTTGCATAAGCATAGTCAATTTCCAAAATAACATCAGCTTCGGCAGCCAGATTTAAAACCGGCGAAATCAAGGCATCCTTTTGGCCGGAAGCGTCGTAATTAAAATTGTCCATGCGCATGGCCTTGCGTCCATAATTCGCCGTTCCCACCGTAGCCACTTCCCAGGTAATGTCATTATCTGGGTTCTGGACAGTAAAAGGAGCCGGCCCCTCCTCAAAGGTGGCGTATAATAAATATTTGGTCCCATTTTCATCTACCTGAACATCAGAATTCAGCGTCGCCACATCTAGTCCGCTGCTGTTACTCACCGTTAACACCACGGGGTAAGTACCTGGATTTTGAAAGACCACCGTAGGACTTTGCTGATTGGAAGAGGAAGGGCTATTGCCAATAAATTGCCACTGCCAACTATTGGGTAAATTGGACGAATTGTCGATAAAAGGCACCACACTACCAGGACACACATGGGTGACCGGAGCAAAGATACCCGCGATGGGTGGCCCAAGTGCGGTACAGGGAGACAAACAACCGGATGTATTGATATAGTTATTGATACGGTTGATCGAATTGGACGACCAGTCATTCGTTGCATTTACCGAAGGGGCCATAATAAAGGGTTGGCCCTGACTATCGTGATTGGCGTTAAAATTGTGCCCAATCTCATGCGATTGTACTACCCTCAAGAGAACGGCGCTACTCGTGAAATGCTGTAAAACATTGTATCGCAAAAATCCGCAAAGGCCTCCAAGCCAAGCCAGGCCCACCGGTGGTCCCGTAAAATTTCGATCTGACCACAGGGAAGCAAAATCATAAGCAATACCAGGGCCAAAGCCCCCGCTATTGCCCCAGTCCCGGAAGCTCTCCAAAAGAAGTTCTCCATCATTTGAGCTGGTCCAGGGGTTGCATCCCAAACAAGATGCGACAAATACGGTGACCACTTGAAATTGAACCTCATCTGCAAATTCGTCATCGTAATTGGTTTGCACATTATTGAGGGTGCCGAGCATGAAGTTTTCCGCACCTGCCGCACCGCCAAACAACTGAAAGATAGAAAAGTCGGCAGCTAAAGCGACTTCAGCAATGTAACATTGCCCAATTAATTTTTCGTTCGGCTCAGCATCCTCGCCCTTGTGTTCTGTTTGCTCATGATGGCCTTTCATATCGGTCCAGCCACATTTTAGATTGGTGGTTGGATTGACATCGGAAGCCCGATAAAACAAATAATAATCACGAGGAGCCTCGGGTACCAGTCTGTACAATGGCTCGATAAAGTAGAGTGCTCCCTCTTTTTCAAAATAACCATAGATAAAATCCCGATCCAGGGTAAGGCGCAATTCTCCACCACCGGGATTGAGAACATGGCCGGCGAAAGTTTTCACCGTAGACTTGGGAAATTCTTGGCGTCCTTTAGGCGTCTCGACGACCAGCCTATAGTCATCCGCTTGTAGATCGTTGGGAAACAACTGCAGTGACCAATGATCGCCGTTATCCAATGCCAAGGTAACCTCTGCTGCCCCACCTCGCTGTTGCACGTACTCACTCCAACTACTGGCATCAATTTGAAATACTTCGTAAGCTTTAAATTCGCTATCGAGCAATTCATTGGTACCATAATTAATAGTCGTGCCGATTATTTTTTCTGATTGACCAAAAATGGTCATAGCAATCAATAGATTGATCATGACTAACCCCAACCTAAACATATTCAATGTGTTTTCTTTTTGAGATAAAAATACTTTCAAAATAGCCTTGAGGGGATGATAAAGATTGGCTTGATTTGGGTGCTCCAATTGTAATGATGGCGAAATTAGGAAATTCCCTTAAAACCAACACTATATGAAATGTTAGCTATGTTACCAAAAAGTGAAAATCCCTTGCCCAATGCAGCTTTCGCCCTGATTAAGCGTTAAGAAGTATATATTTGTACAAAAAAGACAAGCAAATGAAAAGAATATTCCAGTTTAGCCTCTTGATTATGGCTCTCTTATTTTGCGTCAGCAATGATCTGCACGCGCAGCGCGGAAAGAAAAAGAAAAGCTCCAAAACCGATGAGTACTTTGATGATCGTGGCGGATTTGCCCACCGGCTGTGGTACGGCGGCGGTATATCTCTAGGCTTTAGCGGTGGAACTTATGAGAGCTTATTTCAGTTTGGGCTTTCGCCAATGGTGGGTTACAAGGTTACCGAAAATTTCTCGGTAGGTCCCAGAGTGTCTGCCATCTACACCAATTATCGCTATCAAATCACGAACGATCAAGTGGCTAAAGCAGACCCTATTTCCTGGGGTGTCGGTGCGTTTGCCCGTTATAAGATCATTCCCATCATTTTTGCCCATGTAGAATACGGGGTAGAAAATGAGGCGCTGTTTACCAATATCAATACCCAAACCAATGAGATCATCGTCGCGCGCAGAACGCGGAGCAATATGTTTCTCGGCTTGGGATATACCAGTGCCAATTCCGGTAGCCCATGGGGATTTGAAATTAGTATCCTCTACAATGTATTACTCCCGGAAAATTCACTGGAATCTCCATTTGATTTGAGAACGGGAATTACGTATAACTTTTAGGATCGAAATATGGGATGAGGGGTGATTTTCAAAAATCACCCCCCTCACCTCTAAAAACCAATCGTCACTCCTAAGAGGAAATTCGTCTCCGCCTGAGGATATAGCCCCCGATCTACATACGTTGTTTCTCCAAGTACATAGCGATAAGCCCATCCATTGGCTTCGTACAGTTCATTAAACAGGTTTTGCACCAATAATTTGACCCCAATCTCTTTGGCAAAGGAAGGTCTCCAAGTATAATTCAACCTAAGATCACTGAAAAAATAGGCATCTAAGGTGCTTCCTTCGTCCGATGACAGGTCGAGGTACTGCTTACTGACGTATTTTGCCAACAAAGCCACTTCCAGGTCCTGCTTTTGCTTTTTAGGAAATACTTGCCAGGCCAATTCACCTCCTGCAATAAGGGCAGGTGAAAAGGGCAAGTCGGTGTCTTCTCTTTCTACAGCCCGCTGCTCCAACCAATTGAAATCTTCATCATAGACGTCAATAAATTCGGTCAATTTTTCAACCTTATTGCTGCTCAACGTAGCATTGCCGCGCAGGGTCAATGCGGGCAGCAATTGAATACCGGCAACCAATTCCACACCGGCGCGGTAACTTTGATCTACATTCACCCGGGTGACGGCCCCTACATCATTGAGGCGACCGGTTGGCACCAATTGATCCCGATAATACATGTGGTAGAAATTGATGCCCAAATTGGCTTGTTTCCACTCCCTGCGGAACCCCAACTCCGTATTGTATAAACGCTCGGGTTTAGGAATGGTAGACCGGGGATTATCCGTATAGTCATCACGGTTGGGTTCGCGTTGGCCTACGGCAAAAGAGCCATAGAGGGCCGTTCCTTCGTTGACCTCGTAATAAATACCGGCCTTGGGGTTAAAAAAGTGCAGCGATGCAGATTGTGGTACATTCTCCAAGGCGTCATTAAATCCCAGAAAACGATAGTCCACCCGGCGGTACTGCAAATCGACATAAGCATTGACGCCTCGGCGCAAATCATAATTGATTTTGGTAAAAATGTTGAAGTCTTTTTTGCGGGCATCATTTTCATAATAACGATCCCGAATCTCACTGTTATTCGCATATCGCGCCCAGATCACTTCTCCAAAATGATCGCCATCATATTGGTTGATTGCTCCTCCAAGTATTCCTTGCCAGCGCTTACCGCTATCCGTGTATTGCAGCGAATAGGTCACTCCATAAAAATCATTGTCCAACCAGCGCCGACGAATCAAATCGGTTTGATCAATTGTGGTATCATTTAATACCACGGGCTCCAATCCATAGTCAGTAACAGCTTCGCCTGCTTTGTATTGCTCAAAAAAACCGGACCCTCTGGTATAATGCGCGCCCAGGTTTAGCTTCCAGTTGCGGTTGATTTGTTGGTTGTAAAACAGTTGATAATGCGTTTGCCGGTAATCATCCACCTCATTATCATAGGGTGCTCCTTCCTTTTCTGCACCGGCAGAATTGAAAGTGCGGGTCTTCGGGTCATCAACCAGATCGGCAGGTACACCATTCCAGGCCTGATAGGTCACCTCATGACCAGAAAACAGATTGAACCGCAGTACGCTGTTTTTTCCCAGATAAGCCCCCGATAGAAAATAAGATGCTAAGTCTGCAGATGCCCGGTCGATGTAACCATCTGAAGTAATCTGAGACAAGCGACCATCAAAGACCAACTTCTTCCCAATGCGCCCGGTACCAAATTGTAAGCTGCGCTTCAAGGTATTGTAAGAGCCTACCGAACCATTCAATTGGGCATAAGCCGCTTCATGCACGACATTGGTGTTCAGATTGATGGATGCGCCAAAAGCTCCCGCACCATTGGTAGAAGTTCCTACCCCGCGCTGAATCTGGACTTGCTCGGTTGAGCTGATAAAATCCGGCAGATCAACCCAAAAGACCCCCTGAGATTCGGAGTCATTTAAGGGAATGCCATTGATGGTCACATTGATGCGTTGGCCGTCTGAACCCCGGATGCGAATACCGGTGTAACCGATGCCTGCTCCCGCATCGGAGGTGACCACCGTGGAAGGTGTCCATCGAAGTAAAAAAGGGACATCCTGACCCAAGTTGCTGGCAGCCAATTCTTCCTCCGCCAGATTGGTGTAAGTCATTGGCGTTTTCTCATCAGCACGGGTGGCGTGTACCACTAGCTCATCAACGGTAAACCCCTCCTCCCTGAGCTGAAAATTCAACAACAACTTGGTGACCCCCGATTTCACTTCCGTCTTCCGGGTCTCGGTGCGGTACCCCAGAAAGGTGGCGGTAATCTCATAAACACCGGGTTTCACATTTTTAACGGCATAATTGCCCTCCACATCGGCTGCATCACCTTGCCCGGTCTGCAGCAAGACCACATTCGCACCAGGCAAAGGTTGGCCGTTTTGATCGGTGACTTTCCCACCAATCAGGGTTTGTGCAAACAGACCATGCAGTCCGTAACACAGCATAAATAGTACAATAAAACGTCTCATAAAATAAAAAAAGATGGTGAATAAATCCACCACTCAAGGGGCCAAAGCGGCGTGTTACTTTAACTTCGAAGAGTCATTAAACCTTTCGAAGGTAACCCAAAATTTCCCTTCCCGGCATTACCCGGGCAGGTTCCTGTTTGCTGTTTGGCGTACAGTCAAACAAAGGGTATAATCTCAGCTCCTGCATCAGCAGCAGCACCCCTATATGAGAGTGGCACAAAGGTAGGTGAAATAGTTGAAACTAAAAATCATCCTTCTCAGTGTATGTTTGGAGGCGGTGCTTTAGCAGCGAAAAATTACAGGTTTTGGGTTCTCGCGAGGCTCATTTTTGAGTGCATCTCGGCTGTGTGTCTTGCGACGCAAAGTTGAATTATAGAAACCGTCAAAAAGTTGTAATTTAGTTCTTTGACATAATTATTGCAATCAAAATCACTAATGATGGGTAAAGCCATAGCTTATGCGATCCGATTAAAAATTGTAAGTCGGCTACAAGAAGGCGAAAAGCCCGAATATCTGGCTGAAGATTTTAATTGTTCTGTTCAAGTGGTGAAGAAAATTTGGAAGCAATACCAGGAAAATGGAGAGGCAGCTCTGCATACCAAGTATGGTAATTGTGGGCGCCGTAGTTCTTATGATGAAGAAGTAAGGCTTAAGGCTGATCAAATACGCGATGGTACTCAGGGAGGAGTCTATGTTCATTGCAAAATGCTTGAGCAATATCCTGGGGAACCTGTACCAAGTGCAAGAACTCTTCAGCGTTGGTGGAAAAAACAAGGAACCAATCGGGAAAAAGGCCGCCCTTTGACCGAGGAAAAAAAATGAATGGACCACAAAGGTCCATCATACCTGGGAAATAGATGGCAAAGAGGACATTAAGTTGGTCACTGGAGAGGTTGTTAGTTGGATAAATATAGCTGATGAAGCATCAACGGCGCATCTACAAGTGACCGTCTTACCCGATGCCAAAATGGCTAAAGTTGATCAGCCAACGGCAGTACAAATTATGAATAGCTGCTTTAAACGTTGGGGGATGCCTCAATTAATAAAGATAGATAACGGCTATCCTTTTTCCAGTCCTAAGCACTTAGATATCCCTACAATAGCCAAGCTTTGGTGTATTGGGGTGCAGTTGGGATTAGTCCCCTTGTATAAGGATAAGACAATCTTCTTTATTTTTAATAGAAGATGCCTCCGGCGGCATCTTTGTCTTGATACAAAGATGCAAAAATCAAGGCTGTACCTGGTTCTTAACGCTGCGAAGACATACATAGTTGGGGAAGATTAGCACGCAGGTATCATCGGTCTGAACAAGGCGCAAAAC